>NZ_VFEB01000183.1:0-81863 GCF_007858795.1 Vibrio sp. T20 | reverse complement strand
TACGAGATACGAGATACGAGATAGTAGGAGGAGTTTAAAAAAGTTTGTAGGGTAAAACAAAAGGAAGAAAAAAATATCGTGGCATAGCCGGGGGGACTATACCACGGGTGCCAATGACACCTTCGCTTGCTGCCGGAGTGATATGGCGAGCCACATCACCTCTGGAATAAAATTAAAGAGAAGGAATTTCTCTTCGATGGAGTAACTATACGTCTAGGTACTTATTTTACTTATAAAATTAACGACAGATGCCTATGAGAAAACCGACATTATCTTAAGTGATTGATAAATAATAATTTGTTGTTGGCTGGGTGGTTTTGTACTAGTGAGGTAGTTCTCGTAGGTTGTTGAAAGTAACGTTTTTGACGTAAACGTTTTTAACGAAATTTACGAGTGTGTATTTTCGAAAACATTGATTTCACACAATAGAATTGTGGGCATGTATGTGTATCATAGCGTTAATAACAATCTTTCTCATTATCAATCACGAATTGGGTACTTATGAAACTCTCACAACTAGAGCAAGGAAAGCAGGCTTCTATTGTTGCACTAACAGGTTTAACACCTGACGTAAGAAAAAAACTTATGGTCATGGGTATGTTGCCAAAAACTGAGGTGACGCTTATCCGCCGTGCGCCGATGGGTGATCCGCTTCAAGTTGAAGTGAGAGGTGTTTCTATCGCCATTCGTGAAAGCATTGCAGAACAAATCGAGGTTATCTAAATGGATTATCAAGTTCTTACCGTTGGTAACCCGAATAGTGGCAAAACAACACTGTTCAATGCACTGACTGGTGCCAAGCAGCATGTTGGTAACTGGGTTGGTGTAACCGTAGAAAAGAAAACGGGTTTGTACTCACACGCAGGTGACCAATTTCAGCTAACTGACTTGCCTGGTATCTACGCACTAGATAGTGGTAATGATGCAAATAGTATTGATGAGTCTATCGCGTCGCGAGCTGTTCTGACTCACCCTGCTGACGTGATCATTAATGTTGTTGATGCAAGTTGCTTAGAGCGAAGCTTATACATGACATTGCAATTGCGAGAGTTGGGTCGTCCAATGATCGTTGTATTGAACAAAATGGATGTATTAAAGCGTGAGCGTCAGGTGATTAACCTGAAAGCGCTAGAGAAAGAGCTAGGTTGCCCGGTTCTTAGCTTGTCTGCGAACGATAAAGGTCAAGTGGCTCGTTTCAAAGAGCGCCTGCATAAGCTTCTTGTTCAAGGTGTTAGCCTTGATCCTATCTCTATTAACTATGACGAAGCATTAGAAGCACTTATTCCTTCTGTTGAATCACACTTTGATGATGCTGATGTTTCTCACCGCGCGCTTGCGATTCGTGCTCTAGAAAATGATTACTTGGTGTTAAACGGTTTAGCTCCGCAAACACGTACTCAAATTGACAATGTGCGTCTTGGTGCAGAGTTTGATATCGACCTTGCGGTAGCAGACGCCAAATACACCTTCTTACACGATCTGTGTAAACGTGTTCGCCGTAGTGAAGGCAAACTCAGCCGTAATTTCACAGAGAAAGCTGACCAATTCATTCTGAACAAATGGGTCGGTATCCCTTTCTTCTTTGTCATCATGTACCTAATGTTCATGTTCTCTATCAATATCGGTAGTGCGTTTATCGACTTCTTTGATATTGGCGTTGGTGCAATATTGGTTGATGGTGGACACCATTTATTAGACGGACACCTACCAGTTTGGCTGGTTACTATTCTTGCAGATGGTATCGGTGGCGGTATTCAAACTGTTGCCACCTTTATTCCAGTTATCGCGGCGCTTTACTTGTTCTTAGCGGTGCTAGAAAGCTCGGGCTACATGGCGCGTGCTGCGTTTGTACTTGATAAAGTGATGCAAAAGATTGGTCTGCCGGGTAAGGCGTTTGTACCGTTAGTTCTGGGCTTTGGCTGTAACGTACCGTCAATTATGGCAACTCGTACACTTGACCAAGAGCGTGAGCGTAAGCTAGCTGCATCTATGGCGCCATTTATGTCATGTGGTGCTCGTCTACCTGTATACGCACTGTTTGCTGCGGCGTTCTTCCCTGGTGCTGGTCAAAACGTGGTATTTGCTTTGTACATCATGGGTATCCTTGCTTCTGTATTTACCGGTTTGTTCCTTAAAAACACTATCTACCCAGGTAGCAGCGACAGCTTAGTAATGGAAATGCCAGACTACGAGCTGCCAACTGTACAAAACGTGATGCTGAAAACGTGGCAAAAACTGAAGCGTTTCGTGCTTGGTGCAGGTAAAACGATTGTGGTTGTGGTAGCAATCTTAAGCTTCTTGAATTCTCTGGGTATGGACGGCAGTTTCGGTAACGAAGACAGTGAAAAATCAGTACTTTCTAAGGCAGCGCAAGTTGTGACTCCTGTATTCCAACCAATTGGTATTACAGAAGAAAACTGGCCAGCAACGGTAGGTATCATTACTGGTATCTTCGCGAAAGAAGCGGTAGTCGGTACGCTGAACAGCCTATACACAACGCCTTCTGATGAAGAAGCTGCTGAGTTTGATTTAGCGGCGAGCTTAGAAGAAGCGGTGATGACGATCCCTGAGAATCTAGCCGGTCTAAGCTACTCGGATCCTCTAGGTATTGAGGTTGGTGACTTAAGCGATTCAGGTGCTGTTGCCGAAGAGCAAGAGGTTGACTCATCTATCTTTGGTAACCTAAAAGACAAATTCGTTTCCGGTCATGCTGCATTTGCTTACTTAATCCTTATCTTGCTTTACACGCCTTGCGTGGCTGCGATGGGTGCTTACGTTCGTGAATTTGGTCAAATGTTTGCGCGATTCATTGCGGTTTGGACGATGGCGCTTGGCTACTTTGGCGCGACCTTCTACTATCAAGCGGCAAACTTTACAGCCCATCCTGTGACTAGTGCTGTATGGATGGTAGCGATTGCAGGTGGCTTTGTGATCACCTATCGCGTGTTCAAGAAAGTCGGCAGTAAGCAAAAAGCATTAGAGGTGCAAGTCGCATGATTTTAACTGAACTCCATCAGTACATTGACAATCAAGGTGTAGCGGCTCGTAAAGAGATCGCCACGAAGTTTGGTATGAGTGAAGATGGTGTGGATGCGATGCTGAGTGTGTGGGTCAAGAAAGGGAAAATATCCCGTTTGGTCGACACCAATAAACATGGTCATACGACGCGTGTTCGCTACACCATTAGTAAACAAGATGGTTTATCGCTGAATGTGATGATGTAGTTCAGATAGCTTGAATAAAAAACCGCAGCTCTTTAGCTGCGGTTTTTTGTTTGTGCTTATCTACTTAGGACTCTTTGGTTCCGCCTAGGCCGAGAACTTTAAGGCCGATACTAAGTAACAGTATTGATACAGGCAGGACAAGTATGTCCCATCCGATACTGTCGAAGTTGACGAGTACGAGCTCCAAAAACTTCACGAATAGAATGATGATAATCACTTCAGCCAAAATGTTTTTCAGATGGCCAATGTTGGGTGTTTTTATCCAGTTAAGCACTTTGTTCTTTTTGATCTGTTCATCATTTTTCGCCGCGTCACTTTTGTCTGAGATGAATAAAGTGAACACACCGTGAGAAAAGATGAAGAGTACAAAAGCAATCAGAAACGTATCTAGGGACTTAATTAAGTATGAGATCGCGATGTCTGTGGTGTCTAGATGTGCCAGTGATTCTGGCGGTACCTGGTTGAGCATAAAGATCGCAAAAGCAGAGTAGGTTTTGGTTGCTCCCATAAAAAACAAAAGCAGTGAAGCAAGCATAGAACAGATGATGGCGATCCAGCTGATATGACGAAATAAGTTGAAGGTTTGTTTCATGATGCTCTCTCTATGTTGTGTGCAAGAGAGTATACTCGGGAGTCTTTGTTGTGATAATGGTGTGTTTTTGTGAATTATTATTACATATTGGTAATAATGATAATGCCTAGAGGTTAGGCATTACCTTACTCACAACATTAAGCTTTTTTAAAGATAGAGCTTAGTGACAGCACATTCTGAATACGAGTCAGGATAGCTGTTTGATCTTCGTCACTGCGTTGTTCACCTTTAGTGTTTCCCCACACCGGGCCAGGCCACGCAATATCATCTTTGAAGCGTGCTATGTGGTGGATATGCAGTTGTGGAACCATGTTACCTAGTGCGCCTAGGTTGAGCTTATCTGGCTGGAACGTCGCTTCTAATGCTTGGCTTACTGCTTGAGATTCGTGTAAGAACTGCTGTTGTTCTTTCATTGGTAAGTGGTGCAACTCTTTCAGGTTGGCACGTTTTGGTACCAAGATAACCCAAGGTACAGCGCTGTCTTTACTTAGTAGTGCTAAGCACAATGGAAACTCGCCGATAAGCGTAGTGTCTTTTGCAAGTTGCGGGTGAAGTTCGAAGCCCATGATCTTTCCAATTAATTGTTTTAGTTGAGTATAAGGTTGGAATAGGAATGTGGCTAGCGCTTACGATCTCAATAAGCAGATTCCATATCACGTTCGTTCCTCATTGTAGAGGATGACGGGTGGGGAAATAGGTTTCGTCATCTCCTATAGCGACGAAGGAGCGGAGTAGGAGAGCTCTGCGACGGAAGTCTGTGGGCAGCTCGATAGCTAAGTAAATATAACCTCCAAATAAAACAAAAGGTTGACGCTTTCACGCCAACCTTTCTAATTATCTCGAATCTCGAATCTCGAATCTCGAATCTCGAATCTCGAATCGCTTACATGCGTTCTAGAGTGTCGATACCTAGAAGCGATAGACCTTGCTTGATAGTCTTCGCTGTGAGTGCAGCAAGCTTCAGGCGGCTCTGCTTAACAGCTTCGTCTTCAGCAACTAGGATTGGGCATGCTTCGTAGAAGCTAGAGAATTGACCAGCAAGTTCGAACAGGTAGCTACACATGATGTGTGGTTGACCTTCACGAGCAACAGACTGTACCGCTTCTTCAAACTGTAGAAGTTTCGCGATAAGCGCTTTCTCTTTCTCTTCCGTGATTTTGATTTCACCTGCAAGAGAGTCCATAGAAATACCAGCTTTAGCAAATACAGAAGCAACACGAGTGTATGCGTACTGCATGTACGGTGCAGTGTTACCTTCGAATGCAAGCATGTTGTCCCAATCGAACACGTAGTCAGTTGTACGGTGCTTAGAAAGGTCTGCGTACTTAACCGCTGCCATAGCAACTGTATTAGCGATCGCTTTCTTCTCGTCTTCTGCTAGTTCTGGGTTCTTAGATTCGATTAGCTGCGCTGCACGAACTTCTGCTTCATCAAGAAGATCAGCAAGACGAACAGTACCGCCTGCACGAGTCTTGAATGGTTTACCATCTTTACCAAGCATCATGCCGAACGCGTGGTGCTCAAGAGAAACAGATTCTGGGATGTAACCTGCTTTACGAACGATAGTCCAAGCTTGCATTAGGTGTTGGTGCTGACGTGAGTCGATGAAGTAAAGTACGCGGTCTGCGCCTAGTTCTTCAAAACGGTATTTTGCACAAGCGATATCAGTGGTTGTGTAAAGGAAGCCGCCGTCACGTTTCTGAATGATAACGCCCATTGGGTCGCCATCTTTGTTTTTGTATTCGTCTAGGAATACAACCTGTGCGCCGTCATCTTCTTTAGCAAGACCTTGCTCTTTTAGGTCAGCAACGATAGTTGGAAGCATGTGGTTGTACATGCTTTCGCCCATTACGTCATCACGTGTTAGAGATACGTTTAGACGATCGTAGTTGCGTTGGTTCTGAATCATTGTTACATCAACAAGTTTCTTCCACATCTCTGCGCAGAACTCGTCGCCGCTTTGTAGTTTAACAACGTAGCCACGTGCTTTAAGTGCAAACTCTTCGTCTTCGTCGTAAAGCTTTTTTGATTCACGGTAGAAGCCCTCAAGATCAGCAAGTTCCATTGAAACTTCGCCAGACTCAGCTTGAACGCGCTCAAGGTTTGCGATAAGCATACCGAATTGAGTACCCCAGTCACCAATGTGGTTAGCACGGATAACTTTGTGACCTAAGAACTCAAGTGTACGAACAACAGCATCACCGATGATCGTTGAACGTAGGTGACCAACGTGCATTTCTTTTGCAACGTTTGGTGCAGAGTAGTCAGCAACAATTGTTTGTGCTTCAGCTGCTGCAACACCAAGACGAGAGTCAGCCAGTGCTGCGTCTGCTTGTTGTGCTAGGAATGCTTCATCTAGGAAGATGTTTAGGAAACCTGGACCTGCGATTTCAACTTTAGAAGCGATACCGTCTAGGTTTAGAACGTCCAATACTTTTTGAGCAAATTCTCGTGGGTTAGTGCCTAGTCGTTTAGCAACACCCATAACGCCGTTTGCTTGGTAGTCACCAAATTGTGGTTTTGCAGATTGGCGAACAGCCGCAGGAGAGCCTGCAGGTGCGCCAGCGGCTTCTAGAGCCTGAGATACTTTGTCATTAATCAGTGCTTGGATATTCACACGCGTTTCCTTCAATTCAAGGATGAATAAGAGTGGCCGTTATTTCGTGGGTATTAAATTTGGTTAATTATGCTTCGAGTTAACGATTTAATGCCGAAATGAACAACAGACTCTGTTTAAGTTCACAAAAATGGCGTTAATCATACCAATTTTGTGGGGTTTCTTATAGGTCGAATTGATAGAAAATTAACATTTCCTGAGGGGTTTTTGACAATCGACTTTGACCAAGCCAAGTTTGTCTATTTAGGAAAGTAAGACACCGTACTTTTTGAACGTTTTTTTATAAAAGTAACACTTGTTGCTGAAAGTAAAACTGATACCATGCAGCCATTATTTGGAGAACAAAGACAATGACGATGAGCCTGAAGCAAGCTGAACTAGAACCACAACAAATGATTGCGCGCCTTGATACGTTTATGGCGAAAATTGAGAACCTAGGAAATACATTGGGTTTGGATTTAAGCTTTGCTCAAGCGGATCATATTGCATTAAGAATCAATGACACTGATCTTGCGAAATCAGCACATCAAGCATGGTCTGAATACGGCTCTACGATTTCAGAAGCGATGGTTAACGGTCGTCCAATTGTGGTGTTGGCTTTCGATGAGCCATTGCAAAGCCTTGGTTGGAAGATTGAGTGCTTAGAGTTGCCATATCCAGCAGAAGGTAAAATTTATCCAAGCCAAGATTGGGAACATGTCGAGTTTGTGATTCCTTCTCACGCGCAAACAGCCGATCAGTATCTAGCGGATCTTAAAGAGACTTACCCGCAGTTCGCTGCTAAGTTTGAAACTTTGGCAGAGCAAGGTATTAAGATAAAACTCTCTAGCCCGAAAGGCGAGGGTGAACGTTTGAATAACCCAACGGTGGCTTTTAAACATCAAGGTATTTGTATTAAGCTACATCCACACTCTTTGAAGAAGGTTGTTGAATCTGAACAAGCTTAATTTGACTTGGGTAAGTTCTTAGATGAGATTCCTGAGCTCGCTTAGGCTCGTCGGAATGACGGGAATCTCTTAAAGCTGGTCTGATCATCAGATACAAAAAACGCGCGATGGGTAAACCCTATTGCGCGTTTTTTATTGGGTTCTAACTGGAGGTCTTACCGGAAATCGAATATCCGACTTACAGAATCACAGTCTTGTTACCATAAACAAATACGTGATCGTTAATCACTTTGTTTAGTGCTTTGCTGAGTACATTCTTCTCAACGTCACGACCCGCTTGCGCCATGTCTTTCGCGCTGAAGTTGTGATCCACTGGGATAACATCTTGTTTGATGATTGGGCCTTCATCCAAATCATTAGTCACAAAGTGCGCTGTAGCACCAATGATCTTTACGCCGCGCTCATACGCTTGTTGATATGGCTTCGCGCCAATGAAAGCTGGCAAAAAGCTGTGGTGGATATTGATGATCTTGTGGTTGTACTTTTCAACAAACCCTGGAGTCAGCACTCGCATGTATTTAGCAAGCACCAGATAGTCCGCCTCATACTGATCGATCACTTCAAGCATCTTCTTCTCATGTTCTTCACGGTTTAGTCCTTCGTGAGAAACATGATGATAAGGAATATCAAAACGCTCGGTTAAGCTTTGCAAAGTATCGTAGTTGCCAACAACAGCCGCAATTTCTACATCCAAACTGCCATCGAAGTTCTTCATCAGAATATCGCCAAGGCAGTGCGCTTCTTTGGTGACTAAAATCACTACACGTTTGCGAGAAGAACCAATGAGCTTACGTTTTGCATTCTCTGGCAGCGCTTGATCTAAATCGGCAAGCAAGGTTTCGTCATTGAAGTAACCCTCTAGCTCGGTACGCATAAAGAAGTGGCCACTAGTGTTATCAACGAACTCATTGTTGTGAATAATATTGAGTTGGTGCTTGTAACAAATGTTGGTGATCTTTGAGATGAGGCCTGGGGCGTCAGTACAATGTGTTAATAAAGTTTTTCTTTCCATCTGCATCTTACTTCCATGAAATGTTGCACTTGTTATATGAAATCGGGATTCTTCAAATTTAATGCAGGCTGTCGAACGGTGAACTGAGCCGCAATATCACCGTTATAATTAATCTATTATCAATTTGGTTTCAACAAATTCTGCTGCTGATTTATCGCTTTGATAAATTGTTTGATATAGAAATATCAGTTTTTAGATAGAAAAACAGGCAGAAGCTTCATTTTTTAAAGTTTTGACCGTAGTACGCATTTGAACTTCAACCGAGGCATTTACGCCTTGGCCAAAAATAGAGGTGATACTTATGGATAAAGAGTTATTAGCCAAAAAACTGTACTGCAAGCGAGTGAATTCATTGGCGGGTGGCACTGAGTTAGATGGTAATGTTCTAGATGAAATGTGGGAAAGCAAGACCTCGCCAACCGATGCTGTGAAGGCCATGCAACCTTGTGATAACCATTTTGAAGGTGCCTCTTGGTTGTCACGTTATCTAAGTCGAAAATAAAAACGATTCTCTGATTCTTACTTCTTCAGTTCTTACCTTTAAGGTAACTCAAGTCACGTCAAACCAAACCAAACACCTCCGGTGCGCAGTCATTCTTGATTCGCGCCGGCTCACTAAACCTGCCATAATTCGTCTTCTATTTTTCTAAACTTCGTACTCTATGATATCTAAAACGTTTTCTGCTGATGGTGCTCTGGGTAAAGCTATCCCAGGGTTTCAACCACGACAAGCTCAGCTAGACATGGCTGAAGCGGTTTCACAAGCTATTGAGCAACAGAGTCAATTAGTTGTTGAAGCGGGAACGGGTACTGGTAAGACCTTTGCTTATTTAGTGCCAGCGCTGCTTAGTGGCAAGAAAACCATCATTAGTACGGGGTCTAAAAACCTTCAAGAACAGCTGTTTCATCGAGATTTACCCTTGATGGTCGATGCGCTTGGCTTTTATGGTCAGGTTGCGTTACTCAAAGGGCGTTCAAACTATTTGTGTTTGGACAGACTGAGCCGTCAAATGATCGAGAGTCATGGCGCTCATACCGATCCAACACTGCTGGCTCAGTTAGTGAAAGTTCGTAGTTGGTCATCATCAACACAAACAGGTGATTTGGGCGATTGTGATGATATCGCTGAAGACAGCCCGGTTATCCCAACTATTACCTCGACCAATGACAACTGCTTGGGCAAAGAGTGCCCAAGCTACACCGATTGTTTCGTACTTAAAGCACGTAAAAAAGCGATGGACTCTGATGTTGTTGTAGTGAACCATCACTTGTTCTTAGCGGATCTAGCGATTAAAGAAACCGGATTTGGTGAACTGATTCCTGAAGCAGATGTGTTTATCTTCGATGAAGCGCATCAGCTTCCCGATATTGCTAGCCAATACTTTGGTCAATCTGTTTCGAGCCGACAGATAAATGAGCTCGCTAAAGACATCGAAATCGCCTACCGAACTGAAGCAAAAGATATGCGTCAGTTACAAAAGGTAGGGGACAGGCTCGTCCAATCTTCAGCCGATTTACGTATTGTATTGGGTGATACAGGCTTTCGTGGTAACTGGCGTGAGGCCTTAAAATCTGAATCGATTGCAAGAGAGTTAGTTCGTTTGCAAGATGCATTGCAATTGGCCGTTGATGTATTGAAATTAGCACTCGGACGAAGTCAGCTGTTAGATACCGCTTTCGAACGTGCAAACATGATTAAGTCGCGCATTGAACGTGTGTGCGATGTGTCGATTACGGGATACTCTTACTGGTATGACACAACACCAAGACAATTCGCTTTGCACATCACACCACTGTCGGTTGCGGATAAATTTCACGAGCAGATTGAGCTGAAGCCGGGCGCTTGGGTATTTACCTCAGCAACCTTAGCGGTGTCGGACGATTTCGATCACTTTACCTCTCGACTCGGGTTAAAACCGTCGGCACAGTTTTCATTGCCAAGCCCGTTTGATTACCCAAATCAGGCGCGCTTGTGTGTACCTAGTTATCTTCCTGAACCGAATAGCCCAGGCCTCGCGGATAAGCTAGTAAGAATGCTGACTCCCGTGATTGAGCAAAACCAAGGCCGCTGTTTCTTTTTGTGTACTTCACACAGCATGATGAAAGAGTTGGGGGAGCGATTCCGTGAAACACTCTCGGTTCCAGTGCTGCTGCAAGGTGAGACAAGTAAGCAAAAAACTTTAGCCGAATTCATGGAATTAGGTAACGCATTGCTGGTGGCTACTGGCGCTTTCTGGGAGGGGATAGATGTTAGGGGCGACGCATTAAGCTGTGTTATCATCGATAAATTGCCCTTTACCGCTCCTGATGACCCTTTACTTAAGGCTCGAATCGAGGACTGTAAGTTAAAAGGGGGTGATCCTTTTGCACAGGTACAGTTGCCAGACGCCGTGATTACCTTGAAACAAGGCGTCGGCCGATTGATACGTGACAAGCGCGATAATGGCGCTTTGATTATTTGCGATAACCGATTGGTGACTCGTGATTACGGTGGCATATTTTTGGCGAGTTTACCGCCTATCCCACGTACCCGTGACTTAGGGGTCATTAAAGAATTCTTAGCTAAAGACCATTCAATCTCTGCTGAGTAATTGGCATTGTTGAGCTTAGCCATTATTTTTAGATTAGATAACAGATATTTGAGACACAAATGAGCGCAAAAATTCTTGCAGTAGATACCGCAACTGAAAACTGTTCAGTTGCACTAGTAATTGGTGACCAGGTGTTCGCACGTAGCGAAGAGGCTCCTCGAGACCATACGAAAAAAATTCTACCTATGGTTGATGAAGTACTGAAAGAAGCGAATGTCGCTTTAACCGATATTGATGCTATCGCGTTTGGCCAAGGCCCAGGCAGTTTCACGGGTGTACGTATTGGTATTGGTATTGCTCAAGGCTTGGCTTTTGGTGCAGATTTACCGATGATCGGTGTCTCTACACTGGCTGCGATGGCGCAAGGCAGCTACCGTAAATTTGGTGAAACTCATGTTGCGACAGCGATTGATGCGCGTATGAGTGAAGTGTACTGGGCTCGCTACAGCCGCGAACAAGATGGCCGCTGGACTGCTGTTGATGCAGAGTGTGTTACACCACCAAGTGAATTGGCTACGCAGCTTGAAGCGGACTCTGAAACATGGGCAAAAGTAGGTACAGGTTGGGAAGCGTACGCAGAACACATGGATACGCTAGCGATCAACACCAAAGCATGTGAAGTGCTATTCCCAGAAGCTCAAGATATGGCTTTCCTTGCTCAATACGCTTATGCAGAAGGCAAGGCGGTTGCAGCAGAAGAGTCTGAGCCTGTTTATCTTCGTGATAAAGTGACTTGGAAAAAATTGCCTGGTCGCGAGTAAATACGTATTATTTTGGCTCTGCATTTACTTTGCAGAGTCGCTATTAAAGCCAGACACAAAGTCATTAGATTAGGTACAAAATTTCTTAAGCATGGTTTCAATAAACGGCTTACCTCCTTCTTCGATAGGTAATACATCCAAAACCAATCGAACCAATAAAAAGAATGAGGTAAAAAAAGGCGATGCAAAAACCTCAGTTGGCCAGCCAACTAAGGTCGCAAATGCTGTCTCGCATTCCATTCGTCAAGTCAAAGAGTCTGAAATTCATAAAGCTCAGGTTCAATATGATCTTCCAGAAGGGCGTGGACGACGTGCGATGGAAGAGTATATGGATGTAATGAATCAAGCTAAAAAAGAGGAACTTGCGAAGCTTATTGGGGTCGATATTTACATCTAGCTTTGTGCTTTCATTTATCCTGTTCTAAGGACCAGCATTATGTTTTCTCTCATGTCTAAATCTCGCTTATTTTTCCTTGTTGCCTTCTCATCGTTAGTGATGGGGTGCTCATCTTTACCTGAAGAACTCAATGCAAATTCCGAACAAGTAGTGACAGACTACCAAGAGTGGGTTAATACAGTGCCTGATGCGGGTGATGTTCGTTTAGGTGGCGTGATTGCGAAAGTGACTAACTTGGAGAACAAGACTCGCGTTGAAGTGGTTAATTTACCTATTTCTAGCAGTGGTAAGCCGGATATTGATGCAGAACCAAAGGGGCGCTTTGTCGGTTACATCGATGGCTATGTTGAACCATTGAGCTTTGCTGAAGGTCGCTTAGTCACCTTAGTTGGAGCATCAAATGGTACTGAAGATGGCACCATTGGTGATTACCCTTATACCTTTCCAGTCATGAATGTCTACAACCAGCGCTTATGGCAGATCACCGAGCGAGTGGTTATTAACGACTTTGCGCCAACCTATTATTCTTGCCGCAGTTTGCACTGTCGCAGCTTCCAAACCATGCCTAAGTCAGGGCGTGTGATTCAAGATGTGGAATAGTCGAACCTAAACCCAACACACTTAACGACAAGGGCGCTATACAATCAATGATTGAAAAGTCATATTCCCTTGCGAGCGGGACGCTTGCGACACAACAGATGGGCAATCTAGAAACGACCGCTACGACGGTCGTTTTTATTCATGGGTGGTTAGATAATTCAGCCAGTTTTAATCAGGTTATGCAGCAAGTAGCCAAGTGTTCTTCTAGCGCTCACCTTGTTGCTATCGATCTCTTCGGACATGGTTTCTCATCGCACAAATCGGGAAGTTATTACCCATTTCATGATTATATTGATGACTTGCATCAGTTGGTGACCAAATTATCGCCAAACAGACTGGTACTGGTAGGACATTCACTTGGTGCATTGATAGCAAGTTGCTATAGTGCCGCCTTTCCTGAAAAGGTGTCAGGATTAATTCAAATTGAAGGTCACGGACCTCTTTCTGAAGCTCCCCAAGAAACGGTTTCTCGCTTGAGAGATGGGGTACTCAGTCGTCTTCGACAGCGAAGAAAGCCTTCACGTCCTCTAGCAAGCCTTGAGGATGCTATTAAGCTGAGAGCTCACGCCAACCAAATTAATGCTGAATTAATCGCTCCTATTGTAGAGCGAGGTATTGTCGAGCTCGATAACTCTTGGCAATGGCGATGCGACCCTAACTTAAAATGTGACTCGTTATATCGAATGTCACAGGCGCACGCTGAAGCGATTATGGCGGCTATTGAATGCCCTCAATTAATAATTTTAGGGAATGATGGATTTCGACATTTGCAGCATAATCGCTACAAATCAGTGCATAGTCCTCTGAATATAGAGACTGTTCCTGGCGGACATCATTGTCATTTAGAGAGCCCAGAGCTAGTTTCAGAGCTAATTCTTGGTGTAGTTAACAAAATTTAAACAAGTGTTTGAGCCTTTTAGTGCTCATGCACTAAAGCTGTGCTGTAATACCGCAATGATAAAAAGCGGCGAAGCAGTCGTCAGCTGATAAACGAGGAGTAACATCGTGGATAAACCTTGGCTTTCACGTTATCCAAGTGACGTACCAGAAACGATCAACCCAGATCAGTACCCATCTCTTGTAGAAATGTTTGAACAGTCGGTACAGAAGTACGCGGATCAACCTGCATTTGAGAACATGGGCTCGATTATGACATTCCGTAAGCTTGAAGAGCGCAGCCGTGCTTTTGCCGCTTACCTACAGAATGATTTGAAACTGAAGAAGGGCGATCGCGTCGCGCTAATGATGCCAAACCTACTGCAATACCCAATTGCACTATTTGGTGTATTGCGTGCCGGTATGATTGCAGTGAACGTCAACCCACTGTACACACCTCGTGAGCTTGAACATCAACTGAACGATTCTGGTGCAAAGGCGATCGTTATCGTATCTAACTTTGCGAGCACGCTAGAGAAAGTGGTGGATAACACTCCGGTTAAACACGTTGTTCTAACTAGCCTTGGGCAAATGTTGCCACGCGCTAAAGGGACAATTGTCGACTTCGTAGTGAAATACGTAAAAGGAATGGTGCCTAAGTATGATCTACCGGGTGCTATCTCATTCAGAAAAGCGCTGCACAAAGGTCGTCGTCTTCAATATGTGAAGCCGTTCATGGCGGGTGATGACATCGCGTTCCTACAGTACACGGGTGGCACAACGGGTGTAGCGAAGGGCGCAATCCTAACGCACCGCAATATGATTGCGAACGTACTTCAAGCGAAAGGGGCGTATGGTCCTGTTCTGCAAGAAGGCCGAGAGTTGGTGGTAACAGCACTGCCACTTTATCACGTGTTTGCGCTGACAGTGAACTGCTTGCTGTTTGTGGAAATGGGTGGTCGCAACCTTCTTATCACTAATCCTCGTGATATTCCTGGTTTCATTAAAGAGCTGCAAAAGGTGCCGTTTACCGCGATTACTGGCGTAAACACTCTATTCAATGCACTTGTGAATAATGAAGATTTCCACGAGTTGGATTTCAGTAACCTACGCCTATCTGTTGGCGGTGGCATGGCGGTTCAACGCTCTGTTGCTGAGCAATGGAAAAAAGCGACAGGCATTCACTTGTTAGAAGGCTATGGCTTAACCGAGTGTTCACCACTGGTAACGGGTAACCCATACGATCTTAAAGATTACACAGGCGCTATTGGCCTACCAGTACCATCAACAGAAGTTCGTATTGTTGATGATGAAGGCAAAGTGGTTGCCAATGACCAAGTGGGCGAGCTGCAAGTTCGTGGTCCTCAAGTGATGCAAGGCTACTGGCAACGTCCAGAAGCAACCAAAGAAGTGATCGACCAAGATGGTTGGTTATCTACGGGTGACATCGTTAAGTTTGATGACGAAGGCTTGCTGCACATTGTTGACCGTAAGAAAGACATGATTCTTGTGTCTGGCTTTAATGTTTACCCGAATGAGATTGAAGATGTAGTGGCACTACACGGCAAAGTGCTCGAAGTAGCGGCTATCGGTCAACCTCATGAAGTGTCTGGTGAGCTAGTGAAGATCTACGTTGTGAAGCGCGATCCTAGTCTAACCAAAGAAGACATCATCGCGCACTGTCGTGAGCACCTAACGGGTTACAAGATCCCTAAACTAGTCGAGTTCAGAGATGATCTGCCAAAGACTAACGTAGGTAAGATCTTGCGCCGCGTCCTGCGTGAAGAGAACGATGCAGAATTGGCTAAACGCGCCAGCGAATAATTAGCCAGTTTATGGGTAACCACTACTCGATAAACCATAGCACGAGCAACCATTGAGGCGCTTAATCTCAGCGAGCGCTGAAAAATGGTGTTAGAATGCCGACAGTTAATGTCGGCATTTTTGTATCCGGCGATCAAATAGAAACCAGTGAGAGTTTTTGTGGATTATCAAATCATTACCCAATTGAAAGACCTTGAGCGAGTTTGCCAACAAGCACGTGAAGCCGATGTCGTTATGCTTGATACGGAGTTCGTTCGTACAAGAACCTATTACCCTCAATTAGGCTTGATTCAGTTATTTGATGGTGAAACGCTGTCACTGATTGACCCTATTGCTCTTGGTGAAATGACACCATTTGTTGGATTGTTGAAAGATGCTTCTGTTCTGAAAGTACTGCATGCTTGCGGTGAAGATTTGGAAGTGTTCCAGAACGCATTCGGTTGTACGCCAACTCCAATGGTCGACACACAGATCATGGCGGCTTTCTTGGGTCATGGCTTATCAACGGGCTTTGCTGCTCTGGTTTCCGAGTTTGTTGGTGTCGATCTCGATAAGAGTGAATCTCGCACTGACTGGCTAGCGCGTCCGCTTTCTCAAAAGCAATTGGACTACGCTGCGGCAGATGTGCATTACCTTATGCCAATGTACAACAAGCTTCTAGAAAAAGTGATGGAAGCTGGCTGGTGGGAAGCGGCTCAACAAGAGTCTGATTTACAAGTTGCCAAGCGCATCCGTAAAGTAAATCCAGATACTGCTTACCTTGATATTAAAGGGGCATGGCAGCTTAAACCTAAGCAGCTAGCGATCTTACGACCTCTAGCAACTTGGCGTCTAAAAGAAGCAATCAAGCGCGATTTAGCGCTGAACTTTGTCTTCAAAGAGCAAGACTTATGGGCTGTGGCGCGTTTTGCGATGAAAGATCCTAAGCATATGGAGCAAGAAGGTTTTGATTACCGCTCTGTGCGTCGCCATGGTGCCAAGATCAGCTCAATCGTTAAGTTGGCTGAACATACACCAGAAGAAGAGTACCCAGCACCAGTAGAACGTCTAATGGACTTCCCTGGTTACAAGCAACTGTTCAAAGTGTTGAAAGATGAAGTGAAAACTGCGTCACAACACAGTGGCTTAGCGACAGAATTTTTGGCATCTAAGAAGCAACTTAACCAAGTGTTAAGCTGGGTGTGGAAGCACGATCGTAACCCTGAGAAGCTGCCTGATGTTATGCAAGGTTGGCGTTTAGATGTGGTTGGCGAAAAGCTGAGTAAAGCGATAAAAGATAAGTAGAATTACTCTACTCCATGACTACATATCAAATAGGGTAAGCTCATTCTGGCTTACCCTATTTTTTCATTGATTAGCTGTCTTGGTCTGTGGTCTGCTTGTCTTGCTCTTGGGTGTCTGCCAATTGCTTTTCTAATTCGCGAATTCGGATTTCAGCTTCTAACTCCGCCACTCTTTTTTCTGCGTCGCTGCGATTGTCTTGAGACATTCCATCAGCCAGTACTTGATTATTCTCACTTTGGCGGGAGTCATCCAAGTCTTTCATTGAACCAGCTACACCACCGGTTACTCCGCCTATAGCTGCGCCTTGTGCAGCAAGCTTTGCATCGCCAGTTAGCGCGCCAAGTGTTGCTCCTACCAATGCGCCACCAACAGCACCTCTGTTTCGAGCTGCATTCTCATTTTCAGCGTCCAGTGCAGGTGAACTACATCCTGTGATAAAAAGCGCCACTGAGATGAGCATGGCTTTGAGTTTATTGTTAAGGAGTGACATAAATTAATTCCTATCTGGACTGTGAGTACAGGAAGAGAATACAAATGAAACATTGATGAGAGAAATGATTGTTGTTTATATGCCCGATAACCGAGAGTTATCAATTCAGCGAAGAGGGAGCTGTAAGCGGTAGGAAGTAAAGCTCACGGCTATTCGATAGTTGAGTAGCCGTGAATCAATAACTAGTAGTTGGTGAGGTCGGTGTTACTTGTCTTCTTCTGGAAGCTTAACATTCAGCTCTAATACTGAGATGTCATCATCTTTGTGTTCGAAGGTCAGATCAACCATTGATGGATCGACCTCGACGTACTTTGCAATACACTTCAAGATGTCTTCTTTCAGTTGTGGCAAGTATGACGGCGCTGGGTCGTCATGGCTGCGTCGCTCTGCAACAATGATCTGCAAACGCTCTTTGGCTAGGTTTGCAGTGGTCTTTTTCTGTGGTCTAAAAAACTCTAATAATGACATCGCGTATTAGCCCCCGAACAGTCGTTTGAAGATGCCTTTCTTCTGTTCCGTTAAGAAGCGGAAGTCAACTTGGCTACCCAGTAGTCGCTCTACAGTATCATTGTAAGCCATACCTGCGTCGGTTGCTTCATCAAAGATAACTGGCACACCCTTGTTTGATGCGTTGAGTACCGCTTGGCTCTCTGGAATCACACCCAGTAGAGAGATATGCAGGATTTCTTCAACGTCTTCAACACTTAGCATTTCACCTTGGTTTACGCGAGCCGGGTTGTAGCGAGTCAGTAGAAGGTGTGTTTTCACTGGCTCTAAGCCGTCTTCTGAACGACGAGATTTAGAGTCAAGAATACCTAGAATGCGGTCTGAATCGCGTACTGAAGATACTTCTGGGTTTGTGGTTACAATCGCTTCATCAGCGAAGTACAGCGCCATCAGAGCACCTTGCTCAATACCTGCAGGAGAATCACAGATGATGAAATCAAAGCCCATTTCATCCAATTCATCAAATACACGACGAACACCATCTTTTGTTAGTGCGTCTTTATCACGAGTTTGAGAAGCAGGAAGGATAAATAGGTTCTCAGTGCGCTTGTCTTTGATCATCGCTTGGTTCAGCGTCGCTTCGCCATTGATAACGTTAACGAAGTCGTACACAACGCGACGCTCACACCCCATGATTAAATCTAGGTTACGCAGACCGATATCAAAGTCGATAACTGCGGTTTTCTTCCCTTTTAAAGCCAGACCCGAGGCAATAGCTGCACTGGAGGTCGTTTTGCCTACCCCGCCTTTACCTGACGTTACAACGATAATGCGTGCCATTCTGTTTTCCTTTTATTTCTCTTATATTGCGAGGACATCAACGTGTAATACATCGTTTGCCATACTGAACATGGTTTTCTTCTGCCAGTACTCGCTTTCAATTTGATCGCTGAGCCAGTAATTTCCAGCAATGGAAACCAGCTCGGCTTGTAAATCATTACAAATTATTTTTGCTTCAGTTTGACCACTTGCACCTGCAATAGCACGGCCACGTAAAGTGCCACGAATATGGATGCTGCCATCGGCAATCACTTCTGCACCGGCACTTACATGACTAAGAATCAGCAAATCACCATCTTTGGCATAAACTTGCTGACCAGAACGAATCGGGGTTCGAACCACTTTAATCGGTGCTATCTTTGCCGGAGCTTGCGATGGCGACTTACTTGCTGTCATCACCGCAAAACCAGCTTCTTTGGCGAGATTTTGCATACGCTTATCAGAACAGCCAGCCACACCAACCGGGATCATGCCCGCTTGAGATATACCATTTTTCAGTTGCGCAAAATCGATATCGCCCGCGACTTTACTGATGTTGATAACAACAGGCGCGGCAGCGAAAAACGTAGGTGCTTGGTCTACTTTCTCTTGAAGAAAAGACACTGCATTTTCGACTTGATCATCGGATAAGTGCAAAACAGATAGCGTAAAGCTGCTACCTTTTAGATCTGGGTTACTAGACATCGAAAAACTACAGGACCTCAATAGCGGATTGGTACAATTTCTTTATCAATAAAATAAAGGGCATTGCCTGAAACTAGGTTTATCATGTTATATTCCCAAACCAAGCACAGCAAGTAATCTTGTTGTCAAATGGACGTTTTGTTCCCAATATTTCCCTAACATAAACTATTGATCTCGCAAGTGAGAGTTTTGTAGTCATAAACATTTAAAAAAGGTTTGTCATGCTGTGTTCTATATATAAAAGCTCGAAGAAAGAAGGAACATACCTTTATATCCCTAAGAAGGATGATTTTTCACAAGTTCCTGACGCATTGATGCAAATGTTTGGTAAACCTAGTTTTGTAATGGTAATTAAAATGGATGGTCGAAAACTGGCGCAAGTGAACATCGATAAAGTGAGAGAATCACTGAACACCGATGGTTTCTTTTTGCAGGTACCGCCTCCACCAGTTAACGAACTTGAGCTACACAAAGAGCGTAAAGCCCAACAAAAATCTCAAGACGAAGAGTGATAGTCACCTCAATTCAGGGAGGAGTGATCGTTGAGTAAATTTTCGAAAACCATGTTGGCTATGTCGGCATTACTACTGGGTAATAGTCTGACCATAAGCTCAGTACAAGCTGAAGAGCTGAGCTTCGAACAATATGTGGAAAAACTAAAGCAACAAGGCCGAGAAGAAGGCATTTCTGAAGCGATCATTGATCAAGCCTTTGATGGTGTGACGTTTAAGCCAAGAGCAGTCAAAGCCGACAAAAACCAGCCTGAAAAGAAACTGACTCTGGATGAATACATTCCACGAGCAGTGCCAGATTGGAAGGTGAAGCAGGCTAAGTCGCTCTATGAAAAACACTACACAGCGTTAAAGCGAATTGGTGATGAGTATGGTGTTCAACCAAGGTTTATTGTCGCGCTATGGGGCGTTGAGAGTAACTTTGGTAAGTTCACGGGCAATTAC
The DNA here is from genome assembly GCF_007858795.1 of Vibrio sp. T20. NCBI lineage: Bacteria > Pseudomonadati > Pseudomonadota > Gammaproteobacteria > Vibrionales > Vibrionaceae > Vibrio > Vibrio sp. T20. The sequence goes on along the minus strand of NZ_VFEB01000183.1, from coordinate 61,721 downwards.
AGTGTTATTGATGCTCTAACAACCATGGCTTACGAAGGGCGTAGAGAAGCCTTTTTCCGTAGCGAAGCGATGGCGGCATTGAAGATTCTTGATCAAGGCCATATTGCGCCAAAAGAGATGAAAGGCTCTTGGGCTGGTGCGATGGGTCAACCTCAGTTTATGCCGAGCTCATTCTTAGCGTATGCCGCTGATGGTAACGGCGACGGTAAGAAAGACATTTGGGGCACAGAAGAAGACGTATTTGCTTCGGCGGCTAACTATCTCAGCCAATCAGGCTGGGAGGACAAATATACTTGGGGTCGTCAGGTACACGTTCCATCAACTGTGTCTATTGATATGCAAGGCCGAGACGAAGACAAAGCGAAATATCTAAAAGAGTGGTCTGAACTCGGTATTAAGCGTTATGACGACCGCCCACTACCAAAGCTTGATGAAGACATCCAAGCGTGGTTGATAATGCCGGATGATGAAACCGGACGTTCGTACCTCATTTACAACAACTACAATGTGTTAATGAAGTGGAATCGTTCTTACTACTTTGCTTTGGCAGTAAGCCATCTAGCCGACAGAATTAAGTTTGATTAATCGGCCTGATTTGATTAGTAGACTTAATTTGGTTAATTGATTTAGGTCGCTTTGAATAGCATTTGGCCTACCATAGGCAAAACGAACTAAAGGACTCTTCGGAGTCCTTTTTGATTTTATATTTCAGAGACTTAAGAAGGTGGTCTTGTGCTAACAGATAGAGCTGCACAGATGGTGATATTCCATGCGTTGATCAAACACGAAGGTTTTACCAGTGCTGCAAAAAGCTTGAACGTTTCGGTGTCCCACATCAGTAAGCAGGTTGCTTTGCTTGAAGACTCCATTGGCATCAAGCTAGTACAACGAACCACACGTAGCCTAACGCTAACCGAAGCAGGAGACGTGTTCTACCAACACTGTGAGCAGCTGTTCAATACAGTAAAAGCGGCTCAAATGGATATGGACAGCCAACGTGATGATATCTCTGGAATCTTGCGCGTTGGATTGTCACAGTCATTTGGCACACTGCATATCATTCCAGCGATTGATCAACTCAGACAGCTTTATCCTCAGTTGAGAATCGAGGTCCACTTGTTCGACTATAAGGTGGACATGATTGAAGAACGCTTGGATCTTTGGATCACCAATAATGAAGACTTACCTGAAGGTTACATTGCACAGCGATTAGCAGACAGCCAGTTTGTGGTGGCAGCATCGCCCGACTACCTGATTAAAGCGGGTACTCCTCATGTGCCTTCCGATCTAATTGACCATAACTGTCTTATTTATCGCAGCCGTGAACGAGACTACACATCGTGGGCGTTTGATAACGGGCAAGAAAACCTCAGTGTCAAAGTAGCGGGCGATTACTCGGTCGATTTGGCTGAGGCAGTACGAGACGCGGCAGTATCAGGATGGGGCGTTGCTTATCTGGCGACTTACTTGGTGAAAGAAGAGTTTAGAACGGGCAAGTTGATTCAAGTATTGCCAGAGTGGCGAGCCAGTCAGCTGATGCCATTTTATGCCGTTTACCCGAGCCGAAAGAACATGCCGAAGAAGCTTTCAGCAGTGATTGAGTTCATTAAAAACCATATCGGGTCTCCGACGTATTGGGATGAAAACCTCAAAACCTGCGTTGAGCTGGACCGTTAACTGTTTCCTAATCTACAAATATAATTTCCATATGGAAAAAGTATACTTTTCGAGCAAGTTAAATCATTAAAATTCAATGCTTTAATATAATCATAGATGAGACAGTGATAATCCCAACATCACATTAACAACCGCACCTTGCCGCAAACGATTTCCTCTATACAATGCGTCGCCTTTCCTATCTACAACTTTTAGGTTGACGCACATGGCTTCCCTACTTGGAATTATCACTATTTTAGTTGCCGCTTGGTTACTATCTACGGACAGAAAAAATATTCCACTAAGAACAGTCTCTTTGGCTTTCTTATTACAAATCTCATTCGCGCTATTGGTTCTGTATGTACCAATGGGTAAAGAAGCGTTGAATGCAGCCACGGGTGCGGTATCTAGCTTGATTAACTACGGTCAAGAGGGGATTAACTTCCTATTTGGTGGCCTAACGAATAACGGATTTGTTTTCGCGATTAATGTTCTTGGCATCATTATCTTTTTCTCTGCACTGATCTCTGGTTTGTACCACATTGGCTTTATGCCAAAGGTGATCAACCTTATTGGTGGTGCGCTACAGAAATTCTTGGGTACAGGCCGCGCGGAATCACTGTCTGCGACTGCAAACATCTTTGTGGGCATGATTGAAGCGCCATTGGTTGTTAAACCTTACCTAAAGCACATGACGGATTCACAACTGTTTGCTGTAATGGTGTGTGGTTTGGCTTCTGTAGCTGGTGGCACGCTAGTGGGTTATGCCTCGCTTGGCGTTGACCTAAACTTCCTGATCGCTGCGGCATTCATGTCTGCTCCTGCTGGTCTATTGATGGCCAAGATTTTAGTACCAGGTAATGCAGATGAGGCTCAAGAAAATATTGAGTCTGACGTTGAAATTCCACGAGCAACAAACGTAGTTGAGGCAATGGCAGATGGGGCTATGTCTGGACTGCGTATTGCCGTTGCAGTGGGTGCGACACTTCTGGCCTTTATCAGTGTGATTGCAATGCTGAATGGCTTGCTAGGTATCGTTGGCGGCTGGTTTGGCGTAAACCTAAGCTTCGAACTTATCCTAGGTTATGTGTTTGCACCCGTTGCATGGCTGATCGGTGTGCCATGGTCTGAGGCTGTGGTTGCAGGCTCGCTGATCGGTAACAAGATTATCGTGAACGAGTTCGTGGCTTTCATCCAACTGATGGACGCTAAAGAGGCACTAAGTGAGCACTCACAAGCGATCGTAACTTTCGCTCTATGTGGCTTTGCTAACATCTCTACCATGGCGATTCTGATTGGTGGTTTGGGCAGCTTAGTTCCAGAGCGTCGCTCTTTCATCTCACAATATGGCTTCAAAGCAATTTGTGCAGGTGTGTTTGCTAACTTAATGAGTGCCGCTATTGCTGGCGTTGTACTTTCTCTATAGCTAACTGATCATGACTTTACTCCCCCTATAGTAAAGTAACTGATTAATCACAATAATATTCGGTTAGCGTGAAAAAGAGAGCCTATAGTGTAAGAACGTAGGCTTTCTTATTTCATTGAATAGTTTGTACCACAGGGTGTGGTGCAAACCTTTTAGGGGCACAAATGGACTTGTCGATTACTTCTTCTTTGGCGTTAATTGGACTCTTGTCTTTAGCTTGTCAGCTGCTCGGTTGGCGTTTACGTCTTCCCGCTATTCTTCCTCTCCTTATCGTTGGCTTGTTGTTAGGCCCTGGCCTGAATATTCTAAATCCCGATGCCATTTTCGGTGATGTGCTGTTTCCTATGATTTCGTTAGGTGTTGCCATCATCCTGTTTGAAGGGGCGTTGACCCTAAATTTCAAAGAAATCAGAGGCCATGGCCGGATGGTGACTCACCTCGTGAGTTTCGGCATGTTGATTACATGGGCGTGTATCGTGGTGGGGGCATACTACTTTGTGGACTTCAGTTGGCCGTTAGCCGCACTGTTTGGTGCATTAGTCGTGGTAACTGGCCCTACTGTAATCGTGCCCATGCTACGCAGTATTCAGCCTAAATCCTCCTTAGGCAGTATCTTGCGATGGGAGGGAATCGTTATCGACCCGATAGGCGCTCTGTTTGCGGTTCTGGTTTACGAATACATTGTCTCTTCAGCCGACCCTACAGGACATGTACTTTCAGCTCTGGGATTAACCTTAGCCATTGGTTTAGGCTTAGGGATCATCGGTGGCCATTTGATTGCCAAGATGCTGCAAGGGCATTGGGTTCCGCACTATTTGCGTAATGTGGCCGTGCTGACGTTAATGTTGGCGGCGTTCTCGTTTTCCAATGATCTGAGTGAAGAGTCCGGTTTATTAACCGTGACCATCATGGGGATCTGGCTTGCCAACGTGAAGGGCTTGGATATCGAAGACATCATCGAATTTAAAGAAACCCTAACCGTGTTGCTTATTTCTGCGTTGTTTATTCTGTTAGCGAGCAGGCTCGATTCAGGTACTTTTCTCTCGATAGGTTGGGGTGGTGTTGGCCTATTAGCGGTAGTGATGCTGGTGGCGCGTCCTTTAAGTGTATGGATCAGCGGGATCGGCACGGATCTTACTTCGGCGGATAAATGGTTTTTGAGCTGGATGGCACCGCGCGGGATCGTTGCAGCCGCGGTTTCTTCTCTGTTTGCAATCAAGCTTCAAGAGAAGCAATTAATCGAAGGCGCGGATTTACTGGTGCCAATGGTGTTCTTGGTCATCATTGGTACGGTTGTGATTCAAAGCCTTACCGCGAGTTGGTGGGCGAGAAGGCTAGGTGTGACTCAAGAGAAGGCACAAGGCGTTATCTTCTTTGGCGCGACTCAGTTTTCACGCCAGTTTGCCAAAGTGCTAGCGACACATAATATCAACAGTGTGCTTGCCGATACCAACTGGGAGAGCATTCGTTTAGCTCGCATGGAAAACTTGAATGTTTATTTTGGTAATCCAGCCTCAAGCCACGCGGAAAATAATCTGGAATTGGATGGAATAGGGCGTGCCATGATCGTGTCGCCTTATCGTCAAACCAACCCGTTAGTTAGCATGCACTATCAAGACGAGTTTGGTGAGAATAAGGTGTTTGAACTTGAGTCATCAGAGAATAAACATGAAAGGCATCAGGTGAGCCGCGATGGTAACAGAAGCTTGTTTTCTGAAGGGATTACCTATTCCAAGCTTAACTCGCTGATGGCTCAGGGTAGCCAAATTAAGAGTACAGGTTTGACTGAGGCATTTGATTTAAAAGAGTTTAACGCTCTGTACCCTAAAGCCATTCCTCTTGGGATTATTATTAGCGGTGATTTCCGTTTAATTACACAAGGGTCTGAGTTGGAAAAACTCATATCAACGGAGTGTGAGCTAATTAGTTTATTACCGCCTTCTGAACAGACGGAAAAAGTTGAGACTCCAGATAAGTAGCAACGAGCACTGCATCAAAAGCGAGCCGGGCTGTTTCAAAGCGAATCTCTAAGTATCAAAAAAGCCGCAACCTTTTCACGCTGCGGCTTTCTAATTTTATTTATACTGCGCTTAAAGATTACTTCGAGTGAAATTGCTCACAAGCGATCATCGTGTTTTCGATTAGGCTTGCCACTGTCATTGGGCCAACACCGCCCGGTACAGGAGTGATGAAGCTTGCGCTTTCTTTCGCGACATCGTATTCAACGTCACCCACTAGCTTGCCAGATTCTAAACGGTTGATGCCAACATCAACCACAACAGCCCCTTTCTTAATCCAAGCACCAGGAATGAAGTTAGGCTTACCCACGGCAACCACAACAACGTCTGCTTGACGCACGTGGCCTTCAAGGTCTTTGGTGAAACGGTGACATGTCGTCGTTGTACAACCCGCTAGAAGAAGTTCTAGGGTCATTGGGCGACCTACGATGTTTGAAGCGCCAACCACAACCGCGTGCTTACCACGTAAGTCGATGTTGTAACGGTCAAGCAGCGTGATGATACCTTTTGGCGTGCAAGAGCGAAGCTTAGGCATACGCTGAGCCAAACGGCCGACATTGTATGGGTGGAAGCCATCAACGTCTTTCTCTGGCGTGATACGCTCAAGAACGTGAGTGCTATCAATGCCTGCTGGTAGAGGCAGTTGAACAAGAATACCGTCGATCTCTGGATCGTCGTTCAGTTGGTCTACCAGTGTTAACAATTCGTCTTCTGTCGCAGTGGCTGGCAAGTCGTAAGATTTAGATACGAAGCCAACTTCTTCACACGCTTTACGCTTACTTCCAACGTAAACTTGAGAAGCAGGGTCTTCACCCACTAAAACAACCGCTAGGCCCGGAGCGCGTAATCCAGCTTCAGTACGAGCTTTTACACGTGCAGCAACTTCAGAGCGAACCGTTTGAGAAATTAGCTTTCCATCAATATTTTGAGCAGTCATGAATTTCCTTAGTATTGATATTCAAGTTAGTGGCTGATGTTTTTGGCGCATTATTCCAGAAAATCTTTTTGATTACCATTAAGCAAACGTTTGCTTTGTTCTATTTTCCAACACTTATATGTTTGTTGCCCTTTTTTTACTCACTTAGATCAGAATGTTACATAAAGCCGTTGCTTTACTGATTCGAATTCGTATAATTCGTTCCTGTAGCGCGCCCTTAGCTCAGCTGGATAGAGCACCTCCCTTCTAAGGAGGTGGTCGAAGGTTCGAATCCTTCAGGGCGTGCCATTATTTAAAGGAACCCGATAACTCTCCGAGTTGTCGGGTTTTTTGCTTTCCTAACATAATAAAAATACTCTTCTTAAAGCGCCACTCATTTTCCTACGTTATTCATTTCATTCGGCTCATGTAATAGAAAGTTAAAATTGTTCGTTTTTTGGGGTTTACATCATTTGGTAATAAAGCCACTATGAATTCACGAAGAATAGACAAGTAAAGCTATTAGCCAGTCGGTTTAGGAATCAAACCTTCTGCTCAATAGCTGATTTAGAGGAAGTAATGGCAGGAAACAGTATCGGACAACATTTCCGCGTGACCACGTTCGGAGAAAGTCACGGTATCGCACTAGGATGTATCGTAGATGGGTGCCCACCAGGATTAGAAATTACCGAAGCAGACCTTCAGAGAGATTTGGATCGTCGTCGCCCTGGTACTTCTCGTTATACAACGGCTCGCCGTGAAGCGGATGAAGTGAAAATCTTATCAGGTGTATTTGAAGGCCAAACTACGGGCACTTCTATTGGTCTATTGATTGAAAATACAGACCAACGCTCTAAAGACTATTCCGAAATTAAAGACAAGTTCCGCCCTGGACACGCTGACTATACGTACCATCAAAAGTACGGTGTGCGTGATTACCGTGGTGGTGGTCGTTCTTCAGCTCGTGAAACTGCAATGCGTGTAGCGGCAGGTGCAATTGCGAAGAAATACCTAAAACAAGAATTTGGTGTTGAAATCCAAGCTTACCTTTCTCAAATGGGTGATATCTCAATTGATAAAGTGGATTGGAACGAGATTGAAAACAACGCTTTCTTCTGTCCAGATGCCGACAAAGTACCTGAATTCGACCAACTGATTCGTGACTTGCTAAAAGAAGGCAACTCTATCGGTGCGAAGATTCAAGTGGTTGCGACTAAAGTGCCTGTAGGCCTTGGTGAGCCAATCTTTGATCGTTTAGATGCAGACATCGCGCACGCTCTAATGAGCATCAATGCGGTGAAAGGTGTTGAGATTGGTGATGGCTTTGATGTGGTTAATCAACGCGGTAGTGAACACCGTGACCCATTAACTCCAGAAGGTTTCAGCAGCAACCACGCTGGCGGTATCTTAGGCGGTATTTCTACAGGCCAAGATATTGTGGCAAGTATCGCGCTTAAGCCAACATCAAGCATTACCGTTCCGGGTGACACGATCACTAAAGACGGTGAAGCAACGCAGCTAATCACGAAAGGTCGTCACGATCCATGTGTTGGTATTCGTGCGGTGCCAATTGCAGAAGCGATGCTGGCGATTGTATTGCTTGATCACTTGCTACGTCACCGTGGTCAAAACTTTGGTGTGACAACTGAAACGCCAAAAATCTAATTCTGTGTATCTTTATTTAGTACGTATATGTTCTTCAATACTGAAGTTATAGATACTAAAAGGGGCTGTCTCGTTATGAGACAGCCCCTTTTTATAGTTAGTGCATTACGTGTTTTCGTAAGAGTAAGCGCTTAGTGTACCGAGCTTTCAGGATCAAGCTGGAACGAAGGTAAACGCCACTTGAATCGCACGGCCGCCATGCGCAGCAAGTAACCAACCACAAGCGTAACAATCGTCGCGGTTACGTCGTTAATGCCAAGTTCAAGCAAACCTAGGTATAAACCTGAGGCGACCAGTGCGACAGACGCATACAGCTCTTCATGCAATACCAATGGTGTTTGACGACAGATAAGGTCGCGCAGCAAACCACCAAAGACCCCGGTGACTAGCGCAGACACCATGCAGATCATTGGGTGTAGACCCATGGTCATCGCGACTTTAGTACCAATGATACTGAACACGATAAGCCCTAGAGCATCTAAACGAATGAATAAGCCTTTTAGCTTGATTACCCACTTAGCCAGCCCCGTTGTAATAACACCCGCGATACAGGTGATTGCCAGATACTGCGGGTTTTCAACCCAACCTAAAGGGTAATGGCCGAGTAAGATATCGCGTACTGTGCCACCGCCAATTGCCGTTGCACTCGCAACCAACATTACACCAAACCAATCCATTTTTTGTTTGCCAGCACTGAGAGCGCCGGTCATGGCTTCTGCCGTGATGCCAATGATATACAAAACACTTAGTAGCATTGCTGTAGCTCTATAATATAGGTCTATAAATTGGAGTCTTATAGGCCTTAGGGATATAAAAATGAAGCGCGAGTGTAGTAGTAAAAACACTGATTGACGAATGAATATTTGTACCGTGAATCGGCATTTCAGATTAGCTAAACTAATCATTCACCTCAAAGTAGTGTAATCTGGGATCAGCAATCGATTGTCACGGTAAAATATTGGGGTCAACCTAATGCCATTGCCCGTTATAGGGCTTTACCGAACGCTTAAAAAAACGCAAAATGCCCCAGTTCTTTTTACTTAAATTTGATTTTATGACGCACCAATACTCAGACATCATCGATATTTTCAATCAAACCTTTTTCGAGAGCTACAATACCAAGATCGAACTGGGTGCAGACGAGCCTATTTACCTGCCAGCCGATGAACAGGTTTCTCACCACCGTATCGTATTTGCTCGCGGTTTTTATGCGTCTGCACTTCACGAAATCGCACACTGGTGTGTCGCTGGCCCAGAACGTCGTTTGTTGGAAGATTTTGGCTATTGGTATGAGCCTGATGGTCGAACAGAAGCGGTTCAAGCTGAGTTTGAAAAAGTAGAAATTCGCCCACAAGCGTATGAATGGATCATTGCGATGAGTGCGGGCTTTCCTTTTAATGTCAGCTGTGACAATCTACACGGCGATTTTGAGCCAGATCGTTTGGCCTTTATGAATAAAGTACACAGCGAAGTCATGGGTATCTTTGAAGCTGGTCTTCCGCCTCGCGTGAAAATGCTCTCTGAAGCATTACGCAGCTTCTACGATGTAGAACCTTTATGCACTAGCCAATTTATTGTGAAATAAGAGAATATTATGATTATCGAATTTGAAGAAAAACTACTTGAAGTAATTGATGCTCGCATTGAAAACGCATCAGACGATGAACTGTTTGCTGGTGGTTACTTACGTGGTCATATTTCTCTTTCTGTGGCTTCATGTGAAGAAGAAGGCATTGAAGATGTGGCTGAAGTAAAAGCTCGCATTGAAAAGAGCCTAGACGACGCTCGCTCTGAACTCACGCCTGCAGACCGTACCATCGTGAATGACCTTTGGGTTGAACTGCAAAACCAAGCTTAATCGCTGGTTGTTTATCATTATCCGCTCAGTCCCTTCCTTTTCATTTTGCTGAGCCGTGAATAGTTTGAGACTCATTCGAAATTTTTGAATGAGTCCGTTCAATCCTTGTGATGGTTCCATTCTCTGACTACGTTATTCTAATCCCACTTAACGGAATTACAGAAAAGGTCACATCATGAAAGTTATCGCATTTGGCGCAAGCACAAGCTCTACCTCTATCAACAAAACTCTAGCAACTTACGCAGCTAACTTGATTGAAGGTGCTGAAGTTAAAGTTCTAAACATCAACGATTACAACGTTCCTATGTTCAGTGAAGACACTGAAAAAGAGATCGGCCAAGCAGAAGGTGCGCAAGCATTCTTGCGTGATCTAGCCGAAGCGGATGCGTTTGTTATCTCTTTTGCTGAGCACAACGGCCACTACCCAGCCGCGTACAAAAACCTATTTGATTGGGCGACACGCATTGATCGCTCTGTGTTTGGCGAGAAGCCTGCGGTTTACCTAGCGACTTCACCTGGGCCAGGCGGCGCACAAACTGTACTAGGCGCAGCAACAGGTTCAGCACCATACTTTGGCGGTAACGTAAAAGCGTCAGTTTCAGTTCCAAGTTTCTACGATAACTTTGATTTTGAGTCTGGCTCTATCAGCAACGAAGAGATTGCTCAGCAGATCAAAGACGCGGTTGCTAAGCTGTAAACACCGAGCAGTTTAAAAAATCGTTTTAAAACAACACGATTAACAAAAAGCCCGAGGGACATAACGTCGCTCGGGCTTTTTAGCTTTTAGTTTCAGGTATTTCCAATATTCAGATGTTTTAGATGTTCAGAATAGTTGAACTAGAAACTACTGGTTTGTTTTTGAATGCTTGTCAGCAACCCATCCAGCCGTTAGTGCCTTGCCTTTACGCAGTCTACGCACCCACATTCTGCTTGGGTGGATGGCTTCTAGTACATCGACAGGTAAAGGCAGTGGATCGCCACAAATTTGTGACGCTAAAACCTCTGCCAGTAATGGAGCTGAGCTTAGCCCTCGCGAACCTAAACCGATAAAACAGTATAGGTTAGGGAAGCTTGTTACCGTTTCAACATCCTCAACCGAGTCACGCTGAGGGTTGAAGTTGTGCAGGTCTTGGTATTGCTCTTTGATTGATTCGAAATTGCCGACATTGCCGACAAAGGGTAAGTGGTCACGGCTTACGCTTCGAATCCCTTGGCGCGCTAGGTTGTCACTGGTGTCGACATCTTTTGTCCATGCTTGGTCTGGTAGCGACCCATGCAGGCGCTCGCCATTGTGCTGCTGAACCTCAATATCAAATTCTTGGTCGATATTGGTCTTGTCGTAGTTCGCACCAATACAGTGGTGTCCATTGTTTGGGTTTTGTGGCGTTAAGTAGCCATCAAAGCACAACACGGTTTTTAGCTGGCTGAGATTTTCCGTGGTCGGAATATGGCTTACTTGGCCTTTAACCGGAGTCAGTGGAACTGGCTGAGTTTGTTCAAACTGAGTGAACTTGTGTCCGTTCGCGACAACTACTTGGTCGTGCTTGGTTTGAATCTCACCTTGTGGTGCTTCAATCGTCAACAACCATTGTTGTTCAGCTTCGAGCCACTCAAGTTGAGTCACTTGATGTTGATATTGTGCGCTCACTTGGTTGCTCTCTTCTAACTTGCCAATCAAACCTTGAGTAAGTTGAAGAGGGCTCAACCAGCCACCCAGTGGAAAGTAAACACTCTCTTTATCGACCGGTAAGCCAATCTCTTCGTTGGCTTGGTCTGGCGTTAAACGCTGAATCAGGTCTGTGTGAAAGTTGCCTTCCAACATGCGGTTGAGCTTTTTAGTGGAGCCTTCGTCCCACATCAAAATGTTTACGCCGCACCAGCTGTGATCAAATTGGACAGACTGCGCCGCTTGATTAATAAATTGACGAGCAAACAGTAACCCTGGGCCAAATATGCGAGACACGTTCGAGGTTGCTTCACTTAACAACGGGTAAATCGCACCTTGGTTGTTACCTGAGGCATTGCCCGCAGCTTGTGGGTGTTCACAATAAAGGGTGATGTTTTTACCACGACGGCTTAGTGTTTTGGCTAATGCAGCACTGGCTACGCCACCACCAATAATCGCAATGTCCTGTGATTCTCTGTGTTGAGCGAGGCCATACCAAGGTTTGATGTTGGTGTGAACATGCTTCTCGCCAAGTCGACCGGCAATCATTTCGCGCTTAGTACCAAATCCTTTAACCTTCTTCATCTCAAAGCCAGCTTCAATTAAACCGCGACGCACAAAGCCAGCGGCGGTGAAAGTGGCGCAACTACAATCTTGTTTAGCCAGCTTGGCCATGCCGTTGAATAGGTTTTGATTCCACATCTCTGGGTTCTTGCTTGGAGCAAAACCGTCTAAGAACCAAGCATCAACTAAACCTTCACGTGGGGTAGGCACATTTGGCATACAATCTTTAATATCACCAAACCATAAATCAAGCGTGATCGCGCCATCACCCAGCACAATACGGTGACATTCAGGTAGGGCTATAGGGTAGTGTTCTTGGAGTTGCGTCGCATACTCTGCCAATTCTGGCCATGATTGATGTGCTTTGATGAGATCCTCTTTATTTAAAGGATATTTTTCAAAACTGATGAAATGTAACTCTTTGGTCATCGCTTGTGGGTTATCTTTAATAAAAGCATCGAACCATTGCCAAACTGCAAGAAAGTTCAAACCTGTGCCAAAGCCGGTTTCGGCAATCACAAAACGGCGTTGTTTATGTTCAAGCCAACGCTCTGGAAGGTGGTTTTGCTTTAAAAAAACGTAGCGAGTTTCTTCTAAACCGTTAACATTAGAGAAGTAAACGTCGTCAAATTGGTCTGAAACTGGTGTACCAGACTCATTCCATTCCAGCTCTGCATTAGTAATTGAAGTCATAAAATCTATCATTTTGTGATTTGAAGCGATATGTTGGTAGGGATTGTACGAATTTCTAGGAAAGCTGACCACTTTTGTTAGGCTTCTTAGTTATCATCTAGCTGAATTTAGAATTATAGGAATGTCACATGAAACGAGTCGTAATCACCGGTATGGGTATTGTTTCAAGTATCGGTAACAACGTCGAAGAAGTTTTAGCATCACTGAAAGAGGGTAAATCTGGTATTACCGCTTCAGAGCAGTTCAAGGAAAATGGCTTGCGCTCTCAAGTTTGGGGTAACCTAAAAATGAACCCTGCTGACCATATTGATCGCAAAAAGATGCGCTTTATGGGTGATGCAGCGGCATTCGCTTATCTTTCAATGGAGCAAGCAATTGCTGATTCTGGTTTAACTGAAGATCAAGTATCTAATGACCGCACGGGTATCGTTGCGGGTTCTGGTGGTGCTTCATCTCTAAACCAAGTAAACGCGGTAGACATCATTCGTGAGAAAGGCGTGAAGCGCGTTGGTCCATATATGGTGCCACGTACAATGGCTTCTACTGTTTCTGCTTGTCTAGCAACTCCTTTCAAAATCCGTGGTGTGAACTACTCTATGAGCTCTGCATGTGCGACATCTGCACACTGTATTGGTCACGCAATGGAGCTTATCCAACTTGGTAAGCAAGACGTTGTATTCGCTGGTGGCGGTGAAGAACTGGATTGGTCTCTGACTATGATGTTCGACGCAATGGGCGCACTTTCTACTAAGTACAACGACACACCAGAACTGGCTTCTCGTACCTACGATGCAGACCGTGATGGTTTCGTTATCTCTGGTGGCGGCGGCATGCTAGTTATCGAAGAGCTTGAGCACGCTGTTGCTCGTGGCGCGAAAATTTACGGCGAGATCGTAGGTTACGGAGCAACTTCAGATGGCTACGACATGGTTGCTCCTTCTGGTGAAGGTGCGGTTCGTTGTATGAAGATGGCAATGCAAAACGTCGATGGCGTTGACTACGTGAACACTCACGGTACTTCAACTCCAGTTGGCGACGTGAAAGAGCTAGGTGCTATCCAAGAAGTATTTGGTGGCAACAGCCCAGCAATTTCCGCAACGAAAGCGATGACAGGTCACGCTCTAGGTGCTGCTGGTGTACACGAAGCAATTTACTCAACGCTAATGCTAGACAATGGCTTTATTGCTCCAAGCATTAACGTTTCTAACCTAGACGAAGCTGCTGCTGGCCTAGACATCGTAACTGAAGCTCGTGAGCAAGAGCTAACAACGGTTATGTCTAACAGCTTTGGTTTTGGCGGTACGAACGCAACGCTAGTAATCAAAAAATACCAAGCTTAACTTAGGCTTGAGTTAGAGAGACAAGGTTAATCGTTAAAGGGTTGCGCTAGTGCCAATTCAACACGCACAGGTCACCCAGTAATAATGACCATCAGAACAAAGTTTTTAGACGTAGGTTTGTAAACGTGTTTTTTAAACATAGTTTTTAAATCTGGTTTTAGAAATTGAAAGGTTTCCAGAGCTTGACCAGTGCTGACCTTGGTTAGTACTGGTTGAACAGACGCAAGACTCTGTCTCCTGGAGAGCGAGATAGGATCCTTTTGTTCTGGATGTTTGCCCGATTGTTTATTCAATCGGGCATTTTTCGTTTTAGCCTTTTGATTTTTTTGCGTGGACTCTTATGTCTGTTGTTTGCGCAGACTCGGCGATTCAGCCCTTTATTCATAATGTATTCCATTTGCTACTCGACACCGTGTGTGGAATTTTGCACAATCATTTCAATTCACATTTAGGTCGATAGACCCCAACAAAAGTACTCGCCAAATGAAAATCTTAATCGATGAAAATATGCCTTATGCTGAAGCGCTTTTTAGCCAGCTAGGTGAAGTGACAATGAAGTCCGGTCGAACGCTAACCGCTGACGATCTTGTTGACGTAGATGCTCTGATGATTCGCTCGGTGACTAAGGTCAATGAAGCGCTGATCAGCAAAGCCAATAAGCTGAAGTTTGTCGGTACTGCGACGGCTGGTATGGACCATGTTGACCAAAAATTGATGAAAGAGCGTGGCATTTTCTTTACTGCGGCGCCTGGCTGTAACAAGGTGGGTGTTGCTGAGTACGCGTTCAGTGCGATGATGGTGCTTGCGCAGCAACAAGGCTTCTCTGTTTTTGATAAAACGGTTGGTATTATCGGCTGTGGTCAAGTGGGCAGTTACTTAGCTAAGTGCCTAGAAGGCATTGGTATTAAAGTTCTGCTGAACGATCCTCTAAAACAGCAAGAGGGTGATACTCGCGAATTTACTGAGCTAGAGACTCTGCTTGAGCAATCAGACGTTATTACATTGCATACACCCATCACCAAGACAGGTGAGTTTCCAACGCATCACTTGATCAATGAGCAAGTGCTGAACAACTTACGTGCTGATCAAATCCTGATTAATGCAGCTCGCGGTCCTGTGGTTGATAACCAAGCGCTAAAAGCTCGCCTGCAAAAAGCCGACGGTTTCACTGCGGTTCTGGATGTGTTTGAATTTGAACCTGAAGTCGACTTCGAGCTTCTTCCGTTACTCGCTTTTGCAACTCCTCACGTAGCGGGCTACGGTTTAGAGGGTAAAGCGCGTGGTACGACGATGATCTTCAACAGTTATTGTGAGTTTTTAGGTACTGAACAGCGTGCGTATGCAAGTGACTTATTGCCGACAGCGCCTGTACCTCAAATGAAATTAGATAGAGCTTGGGATGAAGCAACACTGCACAATTTGACTCAGTTGATCTATGATGTGCGCAAAGACGACGCCTTATTCCGTCGCAATATCGCTACGCCGGGTTCTTTTGACAAGATGCGTAAAGAATATTGGGACCGTAGAGAGTACAGTGCAGTCGAGTTAACGGGCGACGAATCTTGTAATTTGACGCCGTTATCTAAACTCGGTTTTATGGTAAAGCCAACTTTATAAAAGAGAGAAACAATGAGCCAAGAATTTAATATTGCTATTTTAGGTGCGACTGGTGCGGTTGGTGAAACCATTCTTGAAGTACTTAAAGAGCGTAAATTCCCTGTCGGTGAAATGCACTTACTAGCAAGTGAACGTAGTGAAGGCAAAACTTCCCGTTTTAACGGCAAAACAATACAAGTACAAAACGTAGAAGACTTCGATTGGTCTCAAGTACATATTGCGTTTTTCTCTGCAGGTAGCGAGCTTTCGGAGCGCTGGGCTCCAATTGCAGCTGATGAAGGTGTTGTTGTTATCGATAATACATCACGTTTCCGTTACGAATACGATGTTCCTCTGGTTGTGCCTGAGGTGAACCCTGAAGCAATTGCTGAGTTCCGTAACCGTAACATCATCGCGAACCCTAACTGCTCGACTATCCAAATGGTAGTCGCTCTGAAACCAATTCACGATGAAGTGGGCCTTGAGCGTATTAACGTTTCAACTTACCAATCTGTGTCTGGTGCAGGTAAGCCTGGTATCGATGAGCTAGCGGGTCAAACGGCTAAGCTTCTTAATGGTATGCCAGCTGAAAATTCAGCGTTCTCACAGCAGATCGCGTTTAACTGTATTCCTCAAATCGATGAATTTACAGAGAACGGCTACACGCGTGAAGAGATGAAGATGGTTTGGGAAACTCAAAAAATCTTTGCTGACTCTTCAATCACAGTGAACCCGACTTGTGTTCGCGTACCAGTATTCTATGGTCACGCAGAATCTCTGCACATTGAAACTCGCGCGCCAATCGGTGCAGAACAAGTGGTTCAGCTTCTAGAGAACACAGAAGGTGTTGAAGTATTCCAAGCGCTAGACTTCCCAACTCAAGTTCGTGATGCAGGTGGTAAAGACCACGTAATGGTTGGTCGTATTCGTAACGACATCAGCCATCACAGCGGCGTGAACATGTGGGTTGTAGCTGATAACGTTCGTAAAGGCGCAGCAACAAACGCAGTTCAAATCGCTGAAGTTCTGATTCGCGATTACTTCTAAGCTTTATTGCTTTGATAAACAAGCCTCACTCTTTAGTGGGGCTTTTTTAATCGATTAAAAATATTGTTAGTCAAATTGTGTGAAATTGCTGCGAATATTGTTGCTGCAACACATTTTTTGTTTTCATCTCTATAGTTTTACGTCATTTATCCGATATATTTAATAGATCATCACTTTTCCGAATTTAAGCACCTAGCTGAGCCTTTTATGTTTCAAATTTTCAAGCCGTGGTTAATGCCTTTTGCCTTTATCATTGCGACTCAGATTTCCGTTGTTCGTGCAGATTCCATTCGAGTTGTAGGACCTAATGGTCAGATACAATCAGCGCCTACGTTTTCAGAACCTCTTCAAAGAGCGCAATCGAATAGCGCTGAGCCTTCACGTTTCTATGGTCCAACTCGCGGCTCAGAAACATTGTGGTCTATTGCTTCAAAGTTACGCCCTGATAACTCCGTGTCAGTCCAACAAACCCTGTTGGCTATTTATCGCTTAAACCCACAAGCGTTTGAAAACCAGAATATCCATAGCCTGCTGCCTGCCAGTAATTTACGTGTGCCTTCTTTAGATCAAACACGTGCAAGTTCGACGCAGCAAGCTATCAACATCATGAACTCACATCTTGCTAAGCTTGATGCGCCAGTGACCAAGCCTGCAGCTTCAAAGCCAAAAGCAGTTCAAACCTCAAATCAATCGAATACTGGCTCAAAAACTACCACGCCTACAAAACAAGCCAGCTCAACTGAAGACGTTAAGAAACCTGCCTCGCTTGTTCCATCATCTCCAGCGAAAGAGATGAATAAGCTTGAGAAGCAGCTAGAGCTTTCAGAAACTGAACTACTGTCACTTGAAGAGAAGAACCATCAGCTTCGTTTGATGTTGTCGAATGTTCAATCGGAAGTCGATGAGTTAAAAACAGAGCTCAGTGATGAAGATCGCATTCGTAGCGAAGTGGAAAAGCTGCTTGATGAAGAGCGCAGAAAGAACGCCGAAATTGAAAAAATGGCACCAAGTGCACTGGACGAACTGTTATCGAATGGTTGGTTAGTGGCGGCTCTTGCGATTATTCCAGGTTTGCTACTTGGTTTGATCATTGTGATGCTGTTAGGCCGTCGCTCTAAAAATGCTGAGCAACAGCAAATCACTCAAGATCAACCTATTCAGCCACAACCAAGCAGCGTTGCGCCTATTGCATTGGGCGATGAAATGGACGACCTGAACGAACTCTCTTTAGACGATGACTTGTTTGGCTCAGAAGATGATGCCAACAAGTTGTTTGACGACCAAGCACTGGTTGAAGAAGACGATGTATTTGCTGGTTTAGATGAATCTGATCTTGATTTCAATCTGGATGGTGAAGACGATGACCCGTTTGCCAGCATTGGTGAAAATGGTGATTTAGATACTAACTTCGACGATCTAGATTTAGACAGCAGCAACGGTATCAGTGTTAATAGCGAAGACAAAGCGCTTGGTCTTGAAGAGATGGAGCGCGCGCTAGACAAAACAGCGGAAAGCGCACTCGATAGTGATGATGTTGACTTTGACCTTTCTGATGATAACGCAATGTCTGCTGATGACATTGAAGCCTTGTTATCTCAAGAGGGTGAAACTGAAGATCTAGGTTCCAACGAGCTAGACCAGTCTCTGTTAGATGATCTGTTTGCTCTTGATGATGAAGATGACGACAGCTTCGACATTGATGCGTTGATTTCTGAAGAGCAAAGTGATTCGCCGTCTAACACTGAAACACCAGCAAGTGATGATTTTGACATTGATGCGCTTATCTCAGAGCAACAGACTGATACTGCTCCTGAGAATGTAAGCAACGACGAATTTGATATCGAAGCTCTTATCTCGGAACAGCAATCCCCTCAACCTTCGGCTTCTAGCGTAGAAGATGATATTGACGATATCTTTGCTCAGGTTGCCGCTCAGAACGATCAAGCGAATGATCCTTTTAACCTCGATAGCGACGATGAGATTGCCACTAACTTAAACAGTGGTTTGGCGTCTGATGATGATATCGAGAACATTCTATCTCAGTTCGATAAGCCAATCGTAGATGAAGAACCTCAAGATAGCGTTGACCTGCTTGATGAGCAATTGGCAGGGGATGACGTTGATCTAAGTAACTCGACAGACCTCCTTGATGAAATGTTGGAAGACGAATCGGGTGTAGAGTCTGAAAGTGAGCCTTTAGGTTTTGACTCCCTATCTGAACTTGAAGAGCTTTCTGGTTTATCGACGGATGATGATCTAAACATCGCAGAAGACAGCACGGAAACCTTGGATGAATTGATAGGCGATTCTGACGATGATGATTTCGAACTTGATGCCGAAAGTACCGACTTACTGGATGATTTTCTTGATAGTGAATTGTCAGGTGATGAGCTTTCAGCGGATGTACAAGAATCAGAATCTTTAGACCCGTTTGATGACTTACTGACAAGTGGCATTGAAGATGAGCTTGAGTCTGAAGAGAAGGCGTTTGATAAAGAGCTAGATGCAGCCTTTGGTTTTAACAACGTCAACGAGGAGCCGGAAAAGGACTCAGACGTTGCTCTTACTCCGTTAACCTCAGAAACATCTGACGTTGAGCCTGAGCAAGCGTCGGACATTAGTGAAATAACACAACCTGAAATCGTTCGTGATGAATCGCTAGATTCGGAACTGATCCAAGAAAGTGCTGACGTTAAGCCAGAAAATGATGAAAACTTCAATCGTGATGACTTTATCGATGACTTGTTCGGTGTCGCACCGGCAACGGATGCTTTGCTTGATGACTCGCTAGAAACAACAGACGAAGCGTTGATTGATGAGTTAATGACTTCTGATGACAATGATTCGCTGCAAGCGACAGAAGAGCCTGTTGAACCCTCAATTGAAAATACGGTTGAACCAGAGCAAGCGTCTCTTTCAGACAGCAACCAAGCATCAGCGGACGAAACTGCATCATCGGTTGAAGATGACGAACTGGATATCGACTCGCTGTTATCTGAGAATTCTGATTTTGACAAACCAGCTTTTGAAGAGCGAGTTCAAGAAGAAACTGCGTCACTAGAATCAGAACTGAAAGAAGCCGACGTACAAGAGCAGCGCGAAGACATTGCTGCTAGTTTTGAAGAGCAAGCTTCACCATCATCTTTAAATGATATCTCTGAATATGAAGAAGAGACGGTTGAAGACTGGTTAGCTGAAGCGATCGACGATGTAGAGTCGCCTGCGGACGTAGCTTCTGATTTTGACTTTGAACCGAAAATCCAAGGTAGTGAACAATTTGAAGATGTTGTTGAATCCTTGCCAGAGCCAGCTCGTGCTGCAAATATGCCAGAGATCATTCCGAATGAATTTGGTGTGCCGCAAGACGATGATTGGCTGATTGAAGACGATACGTCTGCACCAGAAGTATTAGCAGAAACTGATGTAACACCAGAACCAGTAACACCTGTTGTTGAACCTCAGTTAGACGCTGAACCGCAAGTTGAAGCTACACCACAAGCGGAAGCTGATGCTGCGCCACAATCAGAAATAGCGAAACAAGAAAGCGTAGATGAGTTCTCGTTCGATGACTTTGAGTTGCCAGAGTTTAGTGAAGAAGACGCACTAGCGGAAGCTGATGCTGAATCAACACCAGAACCAGTAATGCCTGCTGTTGAGCCTCAATTAGATGTTGAACCTCGAACTGACGCTCAGGGTCAAGACGACGAAGAGTTCTCGTTTGATGACTTTGAGCTACCAGAGTTCGGTGAAGAAGACGCACTAGCAGAAGCTGATGCTGAATCAACACCAGAACCAATAACGCCTGCTATTGATTCTCAACCAAGTGTTGAATCACAACCAACCGCTGAGCCTCAACTAGATGCTGCACTAAAGGCTGAAACTGCTAAACCAGAAAGTGAAGAAGAGTTCTCGTTTGATGATTTTGAGTTGCCAGAATTCGGTGAAGAAGATGCATTAGCTGAAGTGGTGAGTGAGCCGGATGAAGCTCAATTAGAACAAGACCTATCTGATGGTACAGAGAAGTTCGAGTTCAATGACCTTGATCTTCCAGAGTACGATGAAGAAAGCGCAAAAGCGGACTCTGTTTTAGATGATATTGAGCAAAGCAGTGCTGAGCCAGTAGCAGAAGATGAAGACGTAGAGTTCGATGAGCTTGATTTACCAGAATACGGTGAAGATGAAGCCATCTCAGACGCGTTTGCAGAGAAACCAACACCACTGACTTCTTTCAGCCCACAAGGCGAAGAGCAAGATGCGTTGCATGATTTGTTCGCGAACCCACAAAGCTTCAGTCAGGCTGAAGATTTCTCGAATCCACAAGACTCTGAGTTGGCTGGTTTTACACAGCCAGAAGAATCACTGAGCACAGCTTCTGAGCTAAACTCAACGCCTACTGCGGTTCAAGACGAACCACTAGAAGGCTTTGATGAGACAGCATTAGCTGAGCTGCTTTCTGAAGATGTTCAAGACTCTGTCGACAACATGTTTAATAAGCCATTGGATGCAACATCGATTGATAGTGCAGGGCTAGATATTGATGCCATGCTTGAAGTTGGTGGCGAAGACTGGAAAGGCTTTAACCTAGCGCCAGAGCAACAATCGAGCATGCATCATGATGTGCCTGACGACCAACAAGAGATTTGGGCGTCGGCTGAACAGCAAGCTGAACCGAAGATCAAAGAAGAGAATTGGGCTCAACAAGACAACCTAACCGAATCAGGCAGCAGTCGTGATAAGCAATACATGACGATTGATGAACTGATGGCTCAAGTCGAGCGAGAAGGTGAAGAAGTCACTAATCCAGACGATGAAGAGCTTAAACTGGATGTTGGTCTCAACGAATTCCCTGATGTTATCGGTGATATTGGCAATTATGATGTCGACAGTAATGCAGAAGCTGCGGGTAAGCTTGATTTGGCTAAAATCTACATCGAGATGAGTGACTCGCATGGGGCAATTAAGCTTCTAGAAGAGGCAATCGTTGACGGCAGCGATGATATTCGTCGAGAGGCAAAAAATCTTATCGATTCGTTAAACGGTCGATAAATTAACAAATCATAAAGGGTAGCGTTGGCTACCCTTTATTTTTAGATGATACAGAGCGCTATTGTTTGATTTGCTTTCCCAAAAGCATCGCCTAGGTCGATGCTGATTGTTTATTGAAGTTTTAGCCCCATCCTATTTGGGCTAGCACTGATTTCCGTATATACTTCTCGCCCATTTTCAAAGAGAACAAGAACATGAAAATTGCTTTAGGTATTGAATATAACGGTACCCACTACTTTGGTTGGCAGCGCCAACGAGACGTGAAAAGTGTCCAAGAAGAATTGGAAAAGGCTCTTTCAGTTGTCGCGAATCACCCTGTAGAAGTTATGTGCGCAGGTCGTACAGATGCCGGTGTTCACGGTACGGGACAAGTCGTTCACTTTGAAACTAATGTCGATCGTAAAATGGTGGCATGGACAATGGGCGCGAATGCCAACATGCCAAAAGATATTGCGGTTCGTTGGGCGACAGAAGTGAATGAGGATTTTCATGCTCGCTTCTCAGCAACTGCCCGCCGTTATCGCTACATTATCTTTAACCATGCACTTCGCCCTGGTATTTTGAATTCAGGCGTGAGCCATTATCATGGCCATCTTGATGAGAAAAAAATGCACGAAGCGGGTCAGTACTTACTTGGTGAGAATGATTTCACTTCGTTCAGGGCAACACATTGTCAATCCCGTAGCCCATGGAGAAACATGATTCACTTGAACGTGACTCGTCATGGACACTACATTGTGATTGATATTAAAGCGAATGCGTTTGTTCACCACATGGTGAGGAATATTACTGGTAGCCTTATTGCCGTAGGTAAAGGTGAGCAGAAACCAGAGTGGATCCAGTGGCTTTTAGAAGCTAAAGATCGAAAAGTAGCCGGCGCAACTGCAAAAGCGGAAGGTTTGTATCTTGTGGATGTTGATTATCCTGAACATTTTGAGCTACCACGAGAGCCAATTGGTCCTCTATTTTTGCCGGACAATTTGAACTAAATGTGAGACTTAGGTTCAAAAAATATTACGGTTTAGTGCGTAAGATAGTGCCAGAAAATAGGTACAACCAGTTTTTTATCTACAGTCGCTGTTTTATGTGCTTTAATTCCCACGCATAATTCCCAAATTTATTTCTTTCGCAATCAAGCGGAAGAATCGAAACAAAAAGGTCTTCCATGAGTTGGCTTGAAAAGATTTTAGAAAAAAGCAACATCGTAACATCTCGTAAAGCGTCTATCCCTGAGGGTGTTTGGACTAAATGTACTTCTTGTGAGCAGGTTCTGTACCATGCAGAACTAGAGCGTAACCTAGAAGTATGTCCAAAATGTGACCATCACATGCGCATGAAAGCACGTCGTCGTCTGGATACCTTCCTAGACAAAGGTGAGCGTGTTGAACTCGGTGCTGATCTTGAGCCACAAGACAAGCTGAAGTTTAAAGACTCAAAGCGTTACAAAGAACGTATCTCTGCTGCTCAAAAGAACAGTGGTGAGACAGACGCATTAGTTGCAATGAAAGGCGAACTGCTTGGTTTACCTATTGTAGCGTGTGCTTTTGAATTCTCATTCATGGGCGGCTCAATGGGTTCTGTTGTTGGTGCTCGCTTTGTGAAAGCGGTAGATGCTGCTATTGAGAACAACTGTGGTTTAGTTTGTTTCTCTGCAAGTGGTGGTGCTCGTATGCAAGAGGCATTGATGTCTCTAATGCAAATGGCGAAAACCAGTGCAGCTCTAGAGCGCTTATCTGCGAAAGGCCTACCGTTTGTTTCAGTAATGACTGATCCAACAATGGGCGGTGTTTCTGCAAGTTTGGCAATGCTTGGCGATATCAACATTGGTGAACCAAAAGCACTGATTGGTTTTGCTGGACGTCGTGTAATCGAACAAACGGTACGTGAAGACCTTCCTGAAGGTTTCCAACGTAGTGAGTTTCTTCTAGACCACGGTGCTATCGACATGATCGTTGACCGTCGTGAGATGCGTCAGCGCGTTGCAAGCCTTGTTGCTAAAATGACCAACCAGCCTTCACCATTAGTAGTTTCTGTGAACGATTCACCGAATGAAGCTACTTATGAAGTACCAGAAGCGCCAGAAAAAGGGTAAAGTACCTTCTAACAAACCAACTTAATTATGGTTATGAGTTAGATGAGTCAACAACCTATTCCTCAAGCCACATCCTCTTTGGAGATGTGGCTTGATTATTTATCAAACATCCACACAACCGCTATTGATCTTGGATTAGACCGAGTTCAGGCCGTCGCCTCTAAGGCAAACCTTACCAAACCTGCTCAACATGTTATTACTGTTGCCGGAACCAATGGCAAAGGCTCTACATGTGCACTGATGGAAGCGATTCTATTGGACGCTGGTTACTCAGTTGGTGTCTATAGCTCTCCCCACTTAATTCGCTATAACGAGCGTGTTCGTATCAACGGCCAAGATCTATCTGATGAAAAGATGGTTCAGTCTTTCGATTTCATTGAAAAAGAGCGTGGCGAAATTAGCCTGAGCTTTTTCGAATATGGCACTTTAGCTGCGTTACGTGCGTTTCAAACTGAAGCGGTTGATGTTGTGCTATTAGAAGTTGGTTTAGGCGGACGTTTAGACGCTACCAATATCGTTGAGCATGATGTTTCTGTGATTACTAGTTTGGCTGTCGACCATGTTGACTGGCTTGGTGATGACATCAATGTAATTGGCTTTGAGAAAGCGGGCATTTATCGTAGCGGTAAACCAGCTATTTGTGGTCAACCTAAACCACCGGCAACGGTTGCGGCACACGCTGATGACATTAAGGCTGAGTTCTACCAAGTTGGTATCCAATACACCTATGATGTTGACGGTGATACGTGGAACTGGCGCAGTGGCGCATTTCAACTGGAATCGCTACCTATTCCAAGCCTACCGTTACCTAATGCTGCAACTGCGTTGATGGCATTGGGCACATCAGAGCTTAGTATTAGTGACGTGAACGTTGTTAACGGTATGAAGAATGCGCAGCTTCCAGGGCGTATGCAGCAAATTAGCGAACAACCCGTGATTGTGCTTGATGTGGCGCACAACCCTCATTCTGCTGAATATTTTGCGCAGCAAGTTACGAAGAAGTATGCAGGTAAAAATTTACACGTTGTAGTCGCCATGCTTCATGACAAAGATATCCCAGCGACATTGGAAGTATTAGCGCCAATCGCAACTCATTGGTATCCAGCTTCATTACAAGGGCCACGCGCAGCGACAGCCGCTGAATTGTGTCAAAGCCTACCTGACAGCGTAGAGCAGCATTCAAACCCTGTCGCAGCGTTTGAAGCGGCTTTAGCTGCTGCTAAAGGTGACGATGTTGTGTTGGTTGTCGGTTCTTTCCATACCGTGGGTGAAGTGTTGGAGCATTGGCAGAAAAAAGGAAACTAAATGGCAAGTAAATTCCAAAGCCGATTAGTCGGCACCATCATTTTAGTGGCCATTGGCGTGATTGTATTGCCCGATGTGCTAGATGGTAAGAAGCTCCACTATAAAGAAGAGTTTGCAAGCATTCCGATTAAGCCTGAGCTTGATAGTAATGTTGAAGTGTTTGAAGTACTCGATCCCGTTGAAGATCAGATAGCGCTACCGGATTCTCCGGTTGAGCAAGTGGTTGAAAGTGGTCGTACTGACAATTCAAACACGCAAACCGCGTCTTCTTCCAATAATAAAGAAGCAGACAAAGTGGCGGTCGTGGTTAAGCCAGTACCGGAAAAAAATGAATACCAAGACAGTGCTTGGATTATTCAATTGATGGCTTTGAAGAATGCTGACAACGCAAAAAATGTTGTTAAGGATCTGCAAAAGCGCGGTTATCAGGCTCACACCAAGCAAGAAAAAACTTTTACGCGAGTAATTATTGGCCCGGATGTCTCTAAATCCAAACTTGAGCGACAAATTAAGGAATTAGAAAAAATTACGGGTTCAAAAGGCCAGTTGCTCAAATTTAAACCGTTAAATCCATAAGAAAACGTTTGCGTCAGCATTTTTTCTGTTAAAATGCGCGCCAACTTAAGATGAAGAATTCATGAATTGGTTAGATTTTGTCATTTTAGGCGTGATCGGCTTCTCTGCCGTGATCAGTTTAGTTCGTGGTTTCGCTAAAGAAGCCTTGTCACTCGTAATTTGGTTTGGAGCATTTTTTATTGCTAGCCAGTACTACGCTAAATTAGCGATGTACTTCACCAATATCGAAGATGAGATGTTTCGAAACGGAACTGCGATAGCAGCATTGTTTGTTGCAACGTTAGTTGTGGGTGCCTTAGTTAACTATGTCATCGGTCAGCTAGTTCAGAAAACAGGCCTGTCAGGTACAGATAGAATCCTCGGTGTCGTCTTTGGTGGCTTACGTGGTGTTTTGATTGTTTCTGCAGTGTTGTTTTTCATGGATGCGTTTACTGCATTCCCAAGTTCTGAGTGGTGGAAGAATTCGCAATTGGTTCCGGAATTTAGTCGAATCATTGCGCCGTTCTTCGAGCATTTACAAGCAACATCTAGTTTCTTATCTGGCGCGCTCTAGCGCCAGTTAATGTCGAAAAATCGAGGATTAGGACATGTGTGGTATTGTTGGAATCGTGGGTTCAACACCTGTAAACCAGTCTATTTATGACGCTTTAACGGTATTGCAGCATCGTGGCCAAGATGCCGCTGGTATTTGTACCATAGAAAGCAATCGTTTCCGTCTGCGTAAGGCGAACGGTTTAGTAAAAGATGTTTTTGAAGCAAAACACATGCAGCGCCTACAAGGTGAAGTTGGTATTGGCCATGTTCGTTATCCTACAGCGGGTAGTTCAAGTGCGTCTGAAGCTCAGCCTTTTTACGTAAACTCTCCTTTTGGCATTACGTTGGCACACAACGGTAACCTGACGAACGCAAATGAAGTTCGTGAAAAGTTGTTCGAAAAAGACCGTCGTCATGTAAATACAACCTCTGACTCTGAAGTTCTACTGAACGTATTAGCTCATGAGATCGATACCGTTAAAGGTAACGTGACTTCAGATGACGTTTTCCGCGCTGTTGCAAATGTGCACCGTACAATTCGTGGTGCTTATGCTGTAACTGCGATGATCATCGGCCACGGTATGATTGCATTCCGTGACCCACATGGTATTCGTCCACTGTGCCTTGGTAAGCGTGAAGTTCAAGGTAAAACAGAGTACATGGTAGCGTCTGAATCGGTAGCACTCGATGCTGTTGGTTTTGACTTCATGCGCGACGTAGCACCAGGTGAAGCTATCTACGCAACGTTTGACGGTGAGCTTTTCACTAAGCAATGCGCAGACAACCCACAACTAAACCCATGTATCTTTGAGTTTGTATACTTTGCACGCCCAGATTCATTTATCGACAAAATTTCGGTTTACAGCGCACGCGTTGAGATGGGTGAGATGCTTGGTAAGCGTATTAAAGAAGAGTATGCAGACTTAGATATTGATGTGGTTATCCCAATCCCTGAAACATCGAATGATATTGCGCTACGAATTGCTCAAGCGATCAATAAGCCATACCGTCAAGGTTTCGTGAAAAACCGCTATGTTGGCCGCACGTTCATTATGCCTGGTCAGCAACAACGTAAGAAGTCGGTTCGCCGTAAGCTCAACGCAATCCGCTCTGAGTTTAAAGGTAAGAACGTTCTTCTAGTTGACGATTCTATCGTTCGTGGTACGACATCAGAGCAAATCATCGAGATGGCTCGTGATTCTGGCGCAAACAAGGTTTTCATGGTATCAGCGGCTCCAGAGGTTCGCTTCCCTAACGTTTACGGCATTGATATGCCGAGCGCGACAGAGCTGATTGCTCATGGTCGTGATAACGAAACGATTTGTAAGCAGATTGGCGCAGATGCTCTGATTTTCCAAACATTACCAGATTTGATTTCTGCAGTAGGCATGGGCAATCAAGACATCGCACGCTTCGATACATCAGTATTCAACGGTGAGTATGTAACGGGCGATATCGACCAAGCGTACCTAGATTTCCTAGACTCTTTGCGTAATGACGACTCAAAGGTTCAACGTGAGATTCAACAAGATCTTGCGAACTTAGAGTTACACAATGAAGGTGCTTAATTAGCGTTTCGTCAGTAATAAAGAGTTTTTGCTAGCAATGATTCAATATTGCTAGCGATACAGAAAATAAAAAACCAGAGCATCGGCTCTGGTTTTTTTGTTTGTGGAGAAGGGGATTGATCTTAATGAATGTGGTACGCGATCACAAAATCAATAAACAATCTAACTTTCTCTGGTAGATGGTCTTTGTGGTTGTAAAGCATATAAATATCACGAGGGTTAGCGCTCCAGTCTTCTAAGACTTGTACTAAACTGCCATCTTCAATGTATTCACGAATCATCACGTCAGGCATCAGGGTAATACCTAGGCCTTCTGAGCAAGCTTGTCTCACGACATTAAGCGCATTGGCGTTGAAACGGCCTTTCTCGCTATTTACCACCGTCTCTTCATTCGAATTACTCAGCTGCCACTTAATCAGCGGGTAGCCTTTGAGTAGCGAATGGTTCGCTAGCTCTTCAGCATGGCTTGGAGCTGGGTTCTTCGCTAAGTACTCAGGGCTCGCGATAAGAATATCTTTGACTTCACTGATTTTGCGAGCGATTAGGCTTGAATCACGCTGCGGGCCGACACGGAAAATTACGTCCCACTCAGTTGGATCCAGCTGATCTGCTTGGTTGTTCATCATCAGCTCAATATTGATATCAGGGTATTGAGTCATGAATTCACTGAACATCGGCATCATCATGCGCTTGGTCAGATTTGAGGGGGCCGTAATACGAATCTTACCGGAAGCGCCTTTGCACACGTCAGTTAACTCTTCTGCGGTAGAAGAGAGACGTTGCAACAGCGGAGAGCATTCATTGAAGAAACGTTCGCCTGCCTCTGTTAAAGAAAGTTTACGCGCGTGTCTATTGAGAAGCCTAAGGTTCAAAGAATCTTCCAAGGCTTGGATGCGTCGTGTGATGGTCGCAACCGGAATCATAGTCTTGCGCGATGTTGCGGTGTAGCTCCCATTTTCAACGACGAGTCGAAAGAGGTTTAAATCATCTAATTTCATAAATCCAGACACATTTGTTTACAATCTCATCTAATTTATACGTAACAGTGAGATCAATGTTTGCGTTACGTCAACTCGTTGCACTATTTACAAGTATTCCAACCCTGGTCACGAATTACCAGCAAAGAGTGCAAATTTGTGTATTTAGCATTTTATTACTAAGTTTTATATTAGTTCTTAGAACAGATAACAATAATAATTCGACTTAGTTTTGTGAGGTTATAGATTATGTACAAAACTCACAGTCAGCCAGTAATGACCTCGGCTCAGGAAGTAATTAACCAAAAATGCGTGATGTTGGTTGATGATGATCCTATTTTTCGCCGTATAACCAGCGCGTACCTAGACAAGGTCGGTTATAAAGTGGTTGAGGCTGAAAATGGACTGGACGCTCTGCAAAAGCTTAGAGACTCAGCGCCAGATTTAATTGTGTGTGACTTATCAATGCCAATACTTGATGGCATAGAGCTTGTGGAAGAGCTCAGTTTAGAGTACCCGTCACTGCCTATGATCGTGGTGTCCGGCACTGATGATATGTCTGATGTGGCGAAAGCCTTGCGATTTGGTATTAAAGACTTTTTAGCGAAACCGTTAGAGGATCACGGTCATCTAGGAAGTGCGATTGCGAATACATTGACAGATTCGTTCGATAACATTTCAGACCAACGAGATTTTTCGAGCCAGTGGTTCTGTGTGGATGACGGGGGAGAGATCCCTGAAGACCAAGAACTGCATTGGCACCTGAATTACCTTCAAGATAATCCAAGCGCAGCAAAAGATTTACTGCATGCGCTGCTTCCAGAGAAAGATACGCGACAAGGCTCATGGCGTTGCAGTTACCGTTTACTGCAATCAACAGAGATGATGCCACTTGTGTTTGATTATGCGTGGATGATGAACGGGCAATTTGCTTTTTACCTCGTCGATTCATCGTCTTCTGATAATGGCGGCTCAGCAACAACATTGTTGGTGAGAGCGCTGTTCCACGATTACATAAGAAACAGAAAAGATTTTAATGTTGATCTCAAAGATATTGCTGAGATCTTAGAGAAGGGGATTCGTTGCTCTAAATGTTCTACCCCAGTGAATGCCTTGTTTGGTGTTGCCGACCTTGCCGAGGGAACCATCTCCATTTTACCTGCGGGCTTAGATGGGCAATGGTCGAATGGTGAATTGAATCAACATATTGCAGCAGGTGAGCGCTTGGGCGAGAACTGCAAGAAGAACTTTATAACGCGGGACCTTCCGATCGAACAGGGCTGCCAACTTTCGTTAAGCCTACTTGGAGCGGCAAGTTTTAGTTTAGACATACACCAAGGGTCTACCGATTAACCCTATATTTCCTCGGTTTTTGTGAATAATTGATTAAGGTATAGTTGCGCAAATGGTGCGGCTATGCCTTTTTTGTTAAATGTCGATTTAGCAAAGCGGGTTTGGTTCGCCAGATACTTACCTTTACTAACAAAAACAAGAAGCAATCATGGCAGATAACAAAGACTTTCAAGACCCGTTTAATGTATTCTATTTTTTAGGCTTTCTAGCCGCATTTTTAATGATCCCATTGCTACCTGCAACACTTACGTTGATCCGTGTATTCAATGGTTACGCAACATTCTAGTTAAGCTGTCGTCGCTGATTAACGATAGCTAACTCAAGGAGGCCACAATTAGCGTTCGAGTTTTAAGTCTCAATATTGCTGGTGGCCTTTGCATATTTCTCGCAGTTCTAGGGATAGTTTTACCTGTTCTGCCAACCACACCTTTTCTCCTTCTTGCTAGCGCATGCTTCATGCGAAGTAATCCGAAAGTTCATAAATGGATGCACGAGCACAAAACGCTGGGTCCTTTACTGAACAATTGGTACCAACACGGTGCCGTAACCAAACAAGTTAAAACGCGCGGCGTATTCTTTATCTTGTTGAGTTTTGCGTTATCCATCTACTTTGCCCCTATCATGTGGGTCAAGGCCTTCCTAATTTGTGTACTTGTTATTCTTCTCACATGGTTTATGCGACTTCCAACTCATGAGTTGGTTGCTGACAGCAAAGAAAATCACTACCATTAAGCCAGTGTGCCTGCTTGTATAGCGGGCGTTTATTATTTCAGCAATCAGAGTTATGACTCTCGTTGCAATGAATACCAATCGTACCTTTCCTTAATTCCAAGCGTTGATGTTTGATTCGTTGACGAGAGTTTGGAAAGCGGCCTAATGAAGTGCATAAGATTATGAACACAGAAAAAATCTCTCTGATCAAAGCAAGCATCAAAAGCATTCCTGATTACCCTAAAGCGGGTATTTTATTCCGTGACGTAACAAGCTTGATGGAAGACCCAGCGGCTTACAAAGCGACAATCGACTTGCTAGCGGAAACATACAAGGACATGGGCTTTACTAAGATCGTTGGTACTGAAGCTCGTGGTTTCTTATTTGGTGCGCCTTTGGCACTAGAGCTAGGTGTTGGCTTCATTCCTGTTCGTAAACCGGGCAAACTGCCTCGTGAAACTGTGGCACAATCTTATGAGCTTGAGTACGGCACAGATACGCTAGAAATCCATACTGACGCTATCGTTGAAGGCGATAAAGTGTTGATGGTTGATGATTTGCTAGCAACGGGCGGTACGATTGAAGCAACAACAAAGTTGATTCGTCAGCTAGGTGGTGTGGTAGAACACGCTGCATTTGTTATTAACCTTCCAGAAATCGGTGGTGACAAGCGCTTACAGGGCTTAGGTCTAGAAGTGTTTAGCATCTGCGAATTCGACGGCCACTAATCCTTTTCGGAATTATTCATGAGCTATCTTGCGTTAGCGCGAAAATGGCGACCAACCAGATTCAAAGAAGTGGTTGGTCAAGCCCATGTTTTAACAGCATTAGAGAATGCCCTTAGCCAAAATAGGTTGCACCACGCGTACCTATTTAGCGGAACACGCGGTGTCGGTAAAACGACCATCGGCCGCTTGTTTGCTAAGGGACTTAACTGTGAAACAGGCATTACTTCAACCCCTTGTGGTGAATGTGCAACTTGTAAAGAGATCGATGAAGGTCGCTTTGTTGACCTGCTAGAGATCGATGCGGCATCACGTACCAAGGTAGAAGATACCCGTGAGCTTCTGGACAATGTTCAGTACAAGCCAGCGCGTGGTCGCTTTAAGGTTTACCTTATCGATGAAGTACACATGCTTTCTAGGCACAGTTTTAACGCGCTTCTAAAGACGTTAGAAGAGCCGCCTGAGTATGTGAAATTCTTGCTCGCAACGACTGATCCGCAAAAGCTTCCTGTGACGATTTTGTCGCGTTGTCTGCAGTTTCATCTTAAGCCGATCAGCGTTGATAATATTCACGAACAGCTTGACCACATTCTTGAACAAGAGAGTGTGACGTCTGAACCTCGTGCGCTAGGGATGATTGCTCATGCTGCTGACGGCAGTATGCGTGATGCTCTGAGTTTAACGGATCAAGCTATCGCATTAGGCAACGGTAATGTCGTGACAGACACCGTGGCTCACATGCTCGGTACGCTAGACACCGACCAAGCAATTCACCTGCTTGAAGCGATCAGCAGTAAGCAGCCTCAAGTGGCTATGGCTTGTATTCAAAGCCTTGCTGAGAACGGCGTAGAGTGGGATGGTTTGCTGAATCAGCTTGCGACTCAACTCCATCGTTTGGCGATGTTCCAAGCTTTGCCGTCAACATTAGACAAAGCCCAACCGGATGCTGAGAAGCTAGAACTGTTGAGTAAGGCACTAAGCCCTCAAGACATTCAGCTTTACTACCAGATCGTGTTGAAAGGTCGTGAAGACTTACCATTGTCGCCAACCGCTCGTGTTGGCATTGAGATGGTGGTTTTACGCATGTTGGCCTTTAGACCTGCTGAACAAACGGTTGCAACAGCAATCTCGACTCAGTCGACAAGCACTGCACCAGCAGCTCAAGCTCAGAGCATTGCTCAATCTGTGAGCCAACCTGCGCCAATGGCAGCTCCGAGACAGCCTCAGATGCAACAACAGGCGCCTCAACAGCAAGCTATGCAGCAACAATCGGTACAACAGGCTCCACAGCAGAATCCGGCACAGTATTCAGATTCGCAAGGTTACGCTGATCACGCAGGCAACCAAGGTTATCCAGAACAGGGTTACCCGCATAGTCAGTATGATGCGCCACCGGCTTATGACGAACGTCCTAGCTACGGTGCAGAGCAGCCTCAACAATCGAATTATCAGAATCAAGCGCCAGCTCAGCCGCAAAACGCTGCACCTTCAGCGCCACCTGCTTCTGCTGCTCCGCAAGGACAATCAGAACGTCCGGCTTCACCTGTCAGTGGTTTACGCCACCAATTGCGTTCTCAACGCAGGGGCAGTACAACACCGGACAACAAAGGTTCAGCGCCAAAAAAGGCTAAAGCGACACCAGCTAAAACTTCAGTTCTTGACCGAGTTGCTCAGCAACACGGTGGCTCTGAGCGGGTGTCGCCAGCTTCTTTATCTGCCTCCTCTGCAGAAAAGGTAACCAATGATAATGAACCTTATCGCTGGAAACCGTCTAAACCTGTAGTGAAAGAGGTGAGCAAAGAGCTTACACCTACTCAGATCAAGCGTGCGTTAGAGCATATTAAGACACCAGAAATGGTCGATAAATTGCTTCAAGAGTCGATTGCTCAAGATGAATGGTCCGCCACGATTCAAAAGCTAGAGACAGCCAAGCTTGTTGAACAGTTAGCATTGAACTCAGTGTTTGCTAAAAACGACACATCAATCACTTTAACGTTAAGAGCGAGCCAAGCTCACTTGAATACGGACCGCGCGCAGAGCGAACTATTACAGTCGCTCAATACTGTGCTCGGAGAAGATTGTCATTTGAGTGTTGAAATCGGTGATGGTGGAGAAACGCCACTAGAATTACGAGAAAGGTTGTACCAAGGCAAGTTGAAAGACGCGTTTACCAGTTTGGAAAACGATGCCAACGTACAGTTTATCGAAAGACGTTTTGCTGCAGAACTCGACAGAGACAGCGTTCGTCCTATCTAGAACACTTTCTCGTTTAGTGACCGGCATATCATCCCAGATAAGCAAATCTGAGAACTGAACATCGAGGGGTTGAATCGCACTGGCTTAACCCCCATTTAAGCACGTATAGCTTAATTAATTTTAATAAACCAATTAGACCAGAGAGTATTAACATGTTTGGTAAAGGCGGTATGGGCAACATGATGAAGCAAGCCCAGCAAATGCAAGAGCGCATGCAAAAGCTTCAAGAAGAAATCGCAAATATGGAAGTTACAGGTGAGTCAGGTGCTGGCCTTGTAAAAGTAACGATCACTGGTAGCCACAGCGTTCGCCGTGTTGATATCGATGAAAGCCTAATGGAAGACGATAAAGAGATGCTTGAAGATCTTATCGCTGCTGCTTTCAACGATGCGGCTCGTCGCGTTGAAGAAACTCAAAAAGAGAAAATGGCTAGCGTAACTGGCGGAATGCAACTTCCACCAGGTATGAAGATGCCTTTCTAAGAAACTATTTCTAAAGGTTTATTCAAGCTGCGGTTTATCTTGAGTAAACCGTTACTTGAAAATTAGAACGGTTAAATATGCGTACCAGTCATATGCTGGAGCATTTGATGGAGGCCTTACGTTGTCTACCTGGGGTTGGCCCCAAGTCGGCGCAGCGTATGGCCTTTCATTTGTTACAGCGCGATAGAAAAGGCGGCCTACAGTTGGCTGAAGCTCTTAGCCAAGCAATGACCGAAATTGGTCACTGTAATGAGTGCCGTACTTTTACTGAAGAAGATACTTGCCACATTTGTACCAATCCTAAACGTCAGGAAAATGGTCAAATCTGTGTAGTAGAGAGCCCTGCAGACATTGCAGCTATCGAAGCAACTGGCCAATACTCTGGTCGTTACTTTGTTCTTATGGGTCACCTTTCACCACTTGATGGCATTGGTCCAAGTGATATCGGTCTCGATGTGCTGGACTACCGCTTACGACGTGGTGATATCTCTGAAGTAATCCTAGCGACCAACCCGACAGTTGAAGGGGAAGCAACAGCGCATTACATTGCTGAATTATGTAATGCCCATGAAGTGAACGCTAGCCGTATCGCTCATGGTGTTCCCGTTGGTGGTGAGCTAGAGCTGGTGGATGGCACCACGCTTTCGCACTCCTTACTCGGTCGTCATAAGATCTAAAAAAGCCGCTTGGTGAATTATCACTGAGCGGCTTTTTCTTTATTAAGGCAGTCTGAATATCTTCCCTATATTCACTTTAGCTGAATATCACTATCTAATTAGAAGCGGTAATCGACAGATACAGTAAACTCGCTGTTGTTTGGTACAGATAGTTCAATTAAATTGCCTTCAGAATATGATTCGAACATATGACGGTATTGGAAATCGGCAGAAACGTTTTTCATGATCTTGTATTGAACACCGGCTTGTAAACCGTACACAAAGTCAGTTTCTTTAGATTTAGCTGAACCATTCTCTGAAGAGTCAATTAGATCAATATACTCGCCTTTAAAAGTGTTTTGTGTCATACCAACCGTCGCGCCACCAAATACGGAGAACTGAGAGTTAATGGCGTGAATATAGTCATAAGATAAAAGGAACTCTGTCTGAGCTAAATCTAGATTAATTTCGTCCTGATCCCCACGGCTATGCCATAGTTCATTGTCACCAGTAAAGTTAATCGTACCAGTAATTCTGTGGTTTTCTTGAATGTAAGCACCGCCACGAATATGGAAAGCAGCGCCTTTGGCTGTTTTACTTTCTTTAAAGCCAGGTCCAGAGATTTGAGCTTTAGCTGAGTGGTAACCCAAACCACCACCAACAAAAAACTCGGTTTTAATTGGTTCTGGCATTAATTCAGGGGTTGGTGCCGATTCGTTAGCGAAAGCTGTTGTTGCCGTTAAAGAAGAAAGAGCTAGTACAAGTAGTGTTTTTTTCATTGTTATGTCCATCGGTATAGGGAATGGGGTGCATTATGCGCAGCACTGACAACTGCGGCTAATGATTCAATGGAATAGCCCTGTTAACCAAAAGTTATCAAGCTAGAGGTGACCGATGTGATAGGAAGATACAGGTAGAGCTTTATAAGTAACTAAACGACATAAAACACAAAGCCGCTAATTTAACGGCCTTGCATTTATTTAACGTAGGTTTTTATTGAGTTATAGGACTTAATCTGAACCTCTCACTGCTTTGTAGATCATTGCGCCAATCACGGCACCAATAATCGGTGCAACCCAGAATAGCCATAATTGCGACACAGCCCAATCACCGACAAACACAGCTACGCCAGTACTTCGAGCGGGGTTCACTGAGGTGTTGGTTACAGGAATGCTGATAAGGTGAATTAGGGTTAAACATAGACCGATAGCGATAGGTGCGAATCCAGCCGGTGCTTTTGAATCGGTTGCGCCCATGATCACAAACAGGAACACCATGGTCATGATGACCTCACAGACGAGTGCAGCGGTAAGTGAATAGCCGCCCGGAGAGTGTTCACCATAACCATTTGAAGCAAAGCCTGATGAGACAACGTCAAAACCTGCTTGGCCGGAAGCTATAACAAATAGCACGCCACCCGCGATAATACCGCCAATCACTTGGGCAATAATATAAGGCGCAACATCTTTGCCATCAAAGCGACCACCACTCCATAGACCGATGGTGACAGCTGGGTTGAGGTGACAACCTGATATATGCCCAATAGCAAAGGCCATGGTGAGTACGGTTAAACCAAAGGCGAGGGATACCCCGAGTAAGCCGATACCTACATCGGGAAAAGCAGCGGCCAACACGGCGCTACCACAACCACCTAATACCAACCAAAATGTACCGAACATTTCTGCGATATACCTATTCATAACTATCCTTATTAATCTTTACCAGTATCAATAAGATAGTTTAAATTTATCAAAGTTGTGAAATCTTGGGCATATATAAAAAGAAAAGTATTGTTAGGTTATTGCTTCGAGCTCAATAAGGTTATCAAGTGCTTCTTGATCTGTTTTTCCACAGATGATAGGACAAGCTTTAAATTGGTGACACACCTTGGGGCGTGAAGACTGACCAAATAGCTTACAGAGATTTTGCTCATTTAATTGAATGCAACGCACGCCAGCAGGCTTGCCATTTGGCATTCCAGGAATAGCAGATGTAATACTTGGAGCGACACAGCATGCTCCACAACCTAGGCGACATTCCATCAAATTAAACTCACTAAATAACAGGGTGCGCGATAGTAGCAAAAAATGATGAGAGTGACAGCTGTTGATTGAATCAAAGAATGAACAATTATTATCCTTGAACTTTTTATGGGCTAGCGGTATAACACGCACCCCAGTAAAAGAGTAAGAAGTAATCCTATGACGAATCCATTTTGGCAAGAAAAGACACTAGAACAAATGACCGAGAATGAGTGGGAATCACTGTGTGACGGTTGTGGTAAGTGTTGTCTACATAAGCTAATGGATGAAGATAGCGATGAAGTGTACTACACCAATGTAGCGTGTAGCTGGTTAAACGACAAAACATGTTCATGTAAAGATTACCCGAACCGCTTCACTTCAGGTGAAGAGTGTTTGAAGCTGACTCGTGACAAGATCGATGAATTCCATTGGTTGCCAGATACTTGTGCCTATCGTCTTCTATCTGAATCTAAGCCGATCCCTGAGTGGCACCCATTGATCACTGGATCAAAAACAGAGATGCATGCAGCTGGTGAAAGTGTTCGTAATAAAGTGGTTTACGAAATTGATGTTGTTGATTGGGAAGACCACATTTTGAACCACCCAAATCGTTAATGATTAAAGAAAAACAGTCGCTCAATAGCGGCTGTTTTGCTATTTGGCGTCACCTAAATTTGAAACTTACTTAGTTTAAAGGCTTAAAGGTTTAAAACAAAAAACGCCCCGAAGGGCGCTAAAGTTAAACGAGCAAAAAAGATTCAGGCTAGTTTACTTGTTGTTTAATGTACTCACCTAGTTCTGAGTGGTGCATGATTTTCGAAACTGGCAGTATCTTTTCAGCAGGACCCCAAGCAAACACGTTCACTGGTGTGTGAGTGTGTGTACCTGTACCCCAAACGATGTTTTGACCTGTTGCTTGTTCTCGAGCAAGTAGGTTGCCACGGTCGTTATATGGGAAGAATGCATCGAAATCGTTGATAGCAGGCACTTCTTCTGCCGACAAATATTTGTGCTGAGCCAATCGGTATGGGTTCGGCTTACTTGCTAATACATTTTTCGCTTGTTCAGCTGTAATAGGGAACTCACTGCTTTTGTTGACGATCTCAGCGAGCTTTTCAGGTGTTTGTTGCGCTTTATCCAGCTTCTGAAATTCGCTGATCATGCCGTAGTAGCTTTGCTTCTGATTATATAAACCATCGAGAATATCGAATGCACCAAAGTTAAAGTTAGGTGCATAGTCGCGGTCGGCGAAGGCTTCACCAGAACGTTTCTGTGGTTTTGGTAGGTCGTTAGAAGAGTAGCTGAAGCCAAAAGATCCTGTTTCATGGTCTGCAGTTACAATCACGATCGTGTCTTCACGATCTTTTGCCCATTCATACACTGTGTGGATCGCTTCATCAAATTTGAGCAGTTCATGCAGCATAGTGCCTGCATCGTTACTGTGTCCCGCCCAATCTATTTGGCCGCCTTCGACCATTAGGAAAAAGCCATCTTCATCTTTGGATAGGATGTTGAGCGCTTTTTGTGTCATCTCTTTCAGGCTTGGCTGAGTTCGTTCGCCACTCTTTTTCTTGTTGCTGTAAGCGATGCCATCATCCATGCCTGAGTAGGCGAACAGGCCAAGTAGTTTATCGCCCTTAGCGTCGTCTAGCATGTTGCGATTAAACGCCAGTTGGTAGCCGTCTTTCTCTGCTTCAGTCAGCAGGTTACGGTCGTCTTTACGCTTCGATTTGAGATAAACATCACCTTGAGTTAGTTTTTCAAGTTGCTTATAGGTTTCACCTTTGTCGTTGGTCGATTTAGGGATCCAATGACGCAGTCCTCCAGAGAGCATCACATCAGCGCCGGTTGCTAGCATATCAGATGCAATTTGATTCTCTAAAGAACGGTGAGGTTGGTGAGCGGCGAAAGAAGCAGGGGTCGCGTGAGTTAAGCGCGTGTCGGAAACTAAGCCGGTCGCTTTGCCTGCTTTTTTCGCTTTCTCAAGTACTGTCTCAACATGGTTACCCTGAGAATCGATACCGATCACCTCTGAACCGCTGTAGATACCCGTTGCAAGCATGGTCGCAGAGCAAGCTGAATCCACTACGATTGCGTCTTCCGGATGCGTTAGGGATGAACCAATAACCCCTTCTTGAGCAAGTTGATAAATGGCCGTTTTGTTCCCTTTATAGATTGAATTTGGCGCTTGGTTTGCGTAGGTTTCCAATAAGCCAACTTGCTGAGGTCCCATACCGTCGCCGATCATCAGAATGACATTTTTGATTTCTGCTGAAAGTACGTTGAATGAGAGTGTAGAGGTTACCACTGCGGTAACAATTGGTTTCATAAAGTGCTTCATTAGTTATCCCTTTTTATATAAGCGGGATGATTAGAACACCGATTTGTGTCAAAGTCGTTTCATATTTATTTCATCAATATGAAATTGAGCAATAACTCAAGTTTTTAGAAAAGCATAAAAAAAGGCTCACATTTCTGTGAGCCTTGGTCGTATTTAGGAGGGTCCAAATCAATGGACTGCGTCATGGCTAATGTCAAGCAAGCGGTAAGTCTGCAACCACCTGGTTGAACGTGATACGAGCATTCTGAGCTTGCTCAGATAACTCGATCTTTTTCGCTTGTGCGGCACTAAGATTACTCTCGGCCAACTCAAGTGCTTGTTGTAGATTCTCTGGTAACTCGTGAGTTTCCATTTGTGAACCTTGTTCTAACACATAAGCGCGAATTTCTTTCTTCACTGCGGCAAGTTCTGTGTAAGCAACACGCTCAAGTTCTGCGGCTTCTTGCGCAGCATCTTTTTCTTTCTCAAATTGAGCCAGCGCCATACCCTCTGCAGACCAAGGATCCATGTCTGGCAGTTCTTCGATGTTGATCGTTGGCTCGATGTACGCATCTTGATGGCGCAGGTCTAGGTTTGTCGCACGAACCGCTGAAATCATCAACATGACAGAGATAGCAAGCAGCGGCAGGCCACCAACAATCGCCGCCGTTTGTAGCGTACTTAGACCGCCCAAGAACATTAGAATCGTTGGTAGGAACGATAGAGTAAATGCCCAGAACATACGGTTCCAACGCATTGGTTCTTCTGTCACGTTGTTTTGTACAACAGACGCTAGGATGTATGAGATTGAGTCAAAGGTTGTCGCAGTAAAAATGATACACAGTAGTGTAAATACCGCGATAACTAGTGTGCTCATTGGCAGTTGGGCAAGCATCGAGAAGATAGCTTTGGTTGCGCCTTCAGCATTCAAAATAGCAACGACATCTAGCTCACCAGAAAGTTGCAGTGATAAGCCGTAGTTACCTAAAATCATGAAGAATAAGAAACAACCTAGAGAACCAAAGAAGATCGAACCTGACACCATTTGTTTGATGGTTCTGCCGCGAGAAATACGCGCAACAAACAGACCCATACTTGGTGCAAATACTAGCCACCATGCCCAGTAGAAAATTGTCCAGTCTTGTGGGAAGTGAGTATTTTCAAAGGTACCGTAACCACCAAATGGTTCAGCCCAAGTTGCCATCACGAAGAAGTTAGATAGTAGACGACCAATTGAGTCTAAACCTGTTTCTAGCATGAAGATTGTTGGACCTGCAATCAGAACGAAAGCCAGTAGACCCATCGCACCCCAGAAGTTGATGTTACTTAGGATCTTGATGCCTTTTTCCAATCCAGCATAAGATGAGTAAGCAAAAATCGCAGTACACACTAAAAGAACCATCACTTGCGTTAGGTTATTTTTAGGTAGACCAAATAGGTGATTCAGACCTTCAGTGATTAGAGGTGCAGCTAAACCTAGCGTTGTTGCAGCGCCGCCTAATAGACCGAAAATGAAAAGGATATCGACGATTTTTCCAGGTACGCCTTTACTGCGGTGTTCACCAAGAACAGGCATTAACGCACTAGAGATCTTTAGAACTGGCTGTTTACGTACATAGAAGAAGTAAGCGATAGGAATCGCCGGGATCAGGTAGATAGACCAAGCGATTGGTCCCCAGTGGAACAAACCGTAAGTTGCAGCCCAACGAACCGCTTCTTCACTACCAGGTTCTAGTTGGAAAGGCGGTGATTGGTAGTAGTAAGCCCACTCAATACAGCCCCAGTACAAGATACTTGCACCGATACCGCCACAAAATAACATTGCAGCCCATGATGCTGTTTTGAATTCAGGCTCTTCATCAGCTTCGCCCAGTTTAATTTGTCCCATATCACTGAACACAACGTAAACCATAAATGCACAGGCAGCGAGGCCTAGCGCAAGATATAGAAATCCAAGTTGGTCAGTCATGAATGTTTTCGCAACCGCAATCCAGTCTGCGCCCTGTGCTGGGAACAAAATTAGCGGGAAAACTATCGTGAGTAGGAGTGCAATCGCACCAAAGAAGGTAGGCTTGTCAATAAGCTCAAAAGTGTTTTTCACGAGTATTATTCCATTAAAATGAGAGCGGAATTATGGAATGAACTCGTTTTTTAGACCAAATCGGGTCTGTTGTCGTGACGACAAATCGCTTTAATGCAGAAGGAAATCTGCGGTAACAGGAGAGTAAAGTTAGATTAAAGCGAGTAGGATGCCACCAACGGTTGCCGCTGCGGATAAGTATTGCCCTGCTGAATAAGAACCATCGTCCTCTTCTTCAATCTTATCTGGATGATCCATACCTAAAGCGCCATGAGCAAATGACTCTACCTTATCGGTAACGGTCGCGTTTTCAGCTTCGACTTTTTTGGCTTCTTTATCGATTTCTTTAAGTGCAGATAATAGAGCTTTGCCTTCATCAGAAAGCTTGACGGTATTTTGTTCAACCTTAAGAGGTGCAGGCTGTTCAGCTTCAGTGCTTTTAGCTTGTGCATTCATTTGCGAAGGTGAATACAGCTGAGTATTACTCGTTCCTACTGGCGTCATATCGCCCTCCTTACCTATCCTTAAATATAGTATCGGCAGAGGTGTGAAAAACTTGTGCAATTAATCATCGATAGTGATGTTTTTTATTCGCACATTACATTTTCTTCTGCTTGGTTAAATTGTCTATTTACTAAGCAAGTCCTGTGCCGATAAGAATGTTTGATTTTAGATAGAGTTAGGATGAATGACGGGAACGTGATCTAGTTCTGACGATGGACTGATTATCTAGGATTAGTCCATCGACTCTTTAGCTTAGAAGAATGGTTTAGTCACATTCTAGGCTAGCACTGCGTTTTGACAGGTGCTTGTATGCCTTCATTCGGTTCTCTTTCTTAACAAAGCGAGCCGGTGGCGAGAGAACTTCAAGCTGATAATCGCTGTTATCCGATGTGATCTCTTCAACTGGGCTGATGATGGCGATTTTCAAATCAGGGTTACGGCGTAGAATTGATGCCGCCGTCCCTAAACCACCCTCGGTGTGGAACATGCCTGCTACATGAATCACTTGTTTATTCGGATTCGACGCTAGGTAATCCACAATTGATTCAGCCATGGTTTCATCCCAGGTTACTTGAGCGGCAAACTGCTTTTCTGTTTGCTCTGGCGTGCCGTGATGCATAGAAGCCATGAACTTTTCTTTGTATGGGCTATCGCCAGTATCCACTTCTGCAGCAATCCATAGGCGTTGCTCGGTCGATAATTGGTCTAGGTAAGGCAATCCTTTACGGCCAATGCACTGAACGAATGGCTTTGGTGCATTTGCCGCAATAACATCGACGTCGTTGGCTTTTGAGAACTCAACTAATGCGCGGTAATCACTTTCGTAATTTGGCCACGCCGCTGCTTGAGACATGAGAATTTGTTCGCCAATTTCACCGTTTAAGTATTGGTCGAGTGTGGTTTGGTGCTCTCGAGTGAACTGTTCCATTGAAAGTGTAATGTTTGATGTTGCATTGCGGCGCGCTTTTAATAAATCAGTTTGAAAGCGGTGGATGGCGGAGTGAGTATGCCATTCGCCAATAAGAATGACGTCAGCGTCTAGCAACTCTTGAGGTAAAGCGTTAAGTGAGAGTGCTTCGCCTTGTGGTGAGGCAAACTGGTAATCGTAGTAGGTGGAAACGGTTTCCGGTTGAACCACTTTTTGAGAAGTGTTTTCTGAGGGTTGATTAGCACAAGCTGTGAGAAGAGTGGCTAATCCGGTAAGAATAATACGTTGCATGAAATGCCTCCTTGAAGAACACGCATACTAAAGGAGGCAAGATGAGATTTCAATGCAAACGATAATCAATATCAATTAAACCTGTTTGCGATACACTCTTAGCATAAAGTCAGCTTCACAGTTGAATTGCTCTGCGTTGGTGAGTTGTTGTTTAAACTCTTCAGTCGCTTTCCAAGCAAACGGCGTCATCTGTAGTAGGTCGAATGCATCTGACCCCGATAGTTCCATCATATAGTTTAGATGCTCTTGGTGTTCAAGAGTAAAACCTTCGATCAATTCAGGATCTTCATCGTGTAAACGCACACCATCATAAATGGCGTCACGCAACTGATATAGGTGTCGGCTTGCCGGTGTTACTGTAATCACGACACCATTGTCTTTAATTGTACGTTGGAGCTCTTCTGCCTTACATGGTGCATAAATGCGTAGAATGCCGTCTAAGCTGTTTTCTGCAAAGGGTAGGCGATGGCTAGAGGCAACAGAGAAGTCGACTGCTGGGTAGCGTTTAGCGGCGTATTTGATAGCAATCTTAGAAATGTCTAGACCAAAAATAGCACCGTTCTTATCTTGAAGATTCAACGCGATTTCATTGGTGTAATATCCCTCGCCACAGCCAATATCCAATAGGCTAGATGCAGTTTCTGGCATGTAGTTTGAACATAGTTCGACTACTGCTTGGCGCATAGGATTGTAATGGTTGCCTTCTAGGAAACGACGACGTGCTTGCATCATCTCTTTGTTGTCACCTGGATCTTTTGAACGTTTATGATGTGCAGGCATCAAGTTGACATAGCCTTCTTTCGCTAGGTCGAACTGATGGTTCTTTTCACACTTAAACGTACGATCGTGTTGAGATAAAGGTTGGTGACACAAAGGGCATTGGTAAGTCATTGCGAACTCGAGGTAGAAATTTCAAGTCCAAAATTTTAACAGGAAGCATAGTGGGGCGCTAGAATAAACGCAGTTGTCTTAGCTAGTGATAATTCATGAAGAGATAGAGCCAACGATGGCTGGCTCTATTGATACTTAGTGAATTGCTTAATAGAAGGTCTATTAATAATTAGCTAAAGAAGTTCACTTGATTTTTCAATGACTCCGCTTGCTTTTGAAGCTCATCAGCACTTCGAGATGTCTGCGCGCTGGTTTCACGGCTCTGTTGGTTGAGGTCGCTTATCGCATGCGCGTTTGCCGCAATTTCTTGAGAAACCTGAGCTTGTTCCTCTGATGTAGCAGCAATCGTTTCAGCTTGAGAAGCGATCGATTCAACTTGAGAGGCAATCGACTCTAGCGCAGTGCCTGCTTCTTGCGCTTTATCGAGTACTTGGTTGGCATTCGATTGGCTTTGCGTCATCAGGTTTACGGCATTGTGGGTCGACGATTTCAGCTTCTCGATGATGCTTACCACGTCTTGGACTGAGGTTTGAGTTCGATGAGCCAATGTTCTTACTTCGTCGGCTACCACTGCAAAGCCA
Organism: Vibrio sp. T20; assembly: GCF_007858795.1. Classification (NCBI taxonomy): domain Bacteria; kingdom Pseudomonadati; phylum Pseudomonadota; class Gammaproteobacteria; order Vibrionales; family Vibrionaceae; genus Vibrio; species Vibrio sp. T20. The sequence goes on along the minus strand of NZ_VFEB01000183.1, from coordinate 17,376 downwards.
CGGCCTTGCTCACCCGCACGTGCCGCTTCTATTGCAGCGTTCAACGCAAGTAAGTTGGTTTGCTCTGCGATGTCATCAATCATCTTAGTAACAGTTTGAATACTTTCGCTATCAGAGCTTACTTGCTCGATGGCCGATGCGGATTTGTCTAATTGATCATTCAGCTGGGCGACATCAATACACACACCTTCAACGACTTCTAAACCTTTCTGGCTGTCTTCATTGGCAAGGCGAACATTTTCAGCAATGCTGTTCACTTGCTGTGCCACTGATTCAGCAGAGGTGGCCATCTCTTCTATAGCAGTAACGACTTGCTCAACCTGTGCTTGCTGGCGGTCAGATTGACTCAGATTGTGACTGGCATCTTGTGACACACTGCTCGAGCTGTTCTGTACTTGGTCACTGGTCGCACGAATCTCGCCCACGAGTGTATTCAACTGGGCTGCCATGTTGGCAACGCCGGTATTTAGGTTGCTGATTTCGTTCTTAGTCTGCTGACCATTGTTTGGAATATGTAGGCTTACTTCGCCTTTTCCTAAACGCAGCATGTACTCGTTTAACGTGGTTAGCGGCGTCAGTGTGCGGTTTAACACGAAGGTTAACGCGATGATGGTAGCCGCAGCAATTAGGGTAGCAATAATGGCGATGAGCTTCAGTAAATCGTCACTGCCTTTGGTCACTTCTTTAATGAATGTACCGCCAAGCAGTTTCCAATCCCAACCCGGAACTTCGGTGTATACCAGGTACTTCTCACCAACCGTTTCTTGATACTGATATGGGTATAGAATCAGCCCCGATGGCTGTTCAAAGATTTGATAGAAAGGTTTGTTACCGTCGTAGTCAGCAACATCAACAATCGATTTACCACCACCAACGTTCGTGGGGTGCAGTAAGTACTGACCTTGATGCTCTTTCTCGTTATCGACAATAATGGTATAGCCCGTATCACCCCAAGAAACCGAGCGTAAAGATTCAAACAGACTTTGAGTCGCGTCTTCTACTGGCAAACCAATGAAAGAAACACCGTTTACTTTGCCTTGAGTGTTGATCAAAGGCGCATAGTAGGTAATGTAACGTTGGCCGAAGAGTTTAACTTGAGAGTAATAAGGTTGGCCACTTTTGAGCTTGTTATAGCCCGGATGGTCTTTCCCTAGTGTAGTCGCAACAACTCGTTCACCTGAAGGTTTCTTGAGAGAAGTCGACACACGAATAAAGTCATCGCCAAATGGGGCAAATAGGGTCGCTACGGCGCCAGTGTCGCGGGTAAAGCTATCGACCAGTTTAGTGTCGTTGATTAGGCTCTCACCATATTGAGTCATGTTGGGAATTGAATGGCCGTTGAATTCAACGTCATAATTTTCAACATAAACACCTGCTAGGTAACCGTTACGAAAAGTGGATTCTAAAACTTTGGCGGTGTGCAGGTAGGCGTCGAACTGACCAGAGATGGTTTTGGCCATCGCTTCGACTTTTGATTGATGCTCCTTTAATGTGTTCTCTAAAAGTACCTGTGAGGCATTACGATAAACGAGGGTCGCTATCGAGCTAAATGCGATAAGCAAGCACAATAAAATGACCAACTTAAGTTGGAAGCCAACACTTTGATTTTTGTATTTCTCGAGCATGAATTCACTATCCTGTCTTCATTGAGGTGCTGTTAAGTGGTTTTAGGTAAGTTTGTTATTGAGTTTTCTATCATAGGAACTTATTTATCGGCAGTAATTGATAACAATTAATGAATTGATAGTTATATTTATAAATTAAATGAATAAATCGTAAGCTGGCGTTGATTTGAACAGATGAGGATTCTATTTCTGTAAAAAGATTCAGTTGCTTAGGTGTGAGCGAGATTAGACGGATAAAAAAATGCAGCCAATATGGCTGCATTTTTGTTTCGAACTAGATTACTTAGAAGCTTATTTTTAAGCCTCATTTGAAGAGAGCACCGTAATCAGCTGGTGGCTTTCACCTGGCTGTAACGTTTTGCCTGCTTCTAGACTTGGTGCGTGCAGTGTTGATTCAACACATAGCATGGTTAGGTAACCGTCGTCTTGCATATCGCCCATACTAGTAGCGCCTTCCGCCCACGGGTTCCACAGTACTGCAGAGTTATGGCCGTGGTTTTCAACCGTTAGAGTACGATCCAGCTTCTTGTCAGCAACAAAGATTTGCGCTTCTGGCTGAGTGTAAACACGGTCAATCGTATCGGTTAGCACAAGTTCAGCACCACCTTGGCAGATCTTGCCACCTTGTAGGCTATCGATGTACTCAGCACCCATACCTGTGGTCGTTGTGTTGTGGATATCGCCAACGTTTAGGTAAGTGTGCAGCGCGCCAGAGAAAGTCCATGGCTGTGAATCTGTGTTCTTCACATCTAATGTTACTTTTAGCTCATCGCCAATCTCAACATTTAGGCGTGCATCGAACTGATGAGGCCACACTGCCAGCGTCTCTTCACTAGGCTTTAGACCTAAGCTTACAATCACACCAGCTTCGCTTTCACGGTGCTCAACCAATTGCCACTCGCTTGAACGTGCAAAACCATGTGCTGGTGCTGCAATGCGACCAAACCAAGGCCAACATACTGGAATACCGCCGCGTAGGGCTGTTTTTCCGTCGAATTTAGCTTGTTGGCTCATCCAAATCAGGTCTTCTTGGCCTTGTGGTTGGAACGACACAACATGGCCGCCAAAGAGTGAAATCGCTGCGTTTGCTTTATCGTGGATAACGCGAACCAGTTTTACACCTTCGTGCTCAACGATAGTGACATTGTCAGAAAGTACAGTCAGTGCAGGTAGAGTAGATAAATCCATTACATGATCCTTCTAAGGAAATTGAATTCAAATGCTGACAAAAACTAGGGTGCTTGTGATTTTATGAGTGACAAGCAGAGTCAGTATTGGAGTTGAATTTCAGTGTTTTGGCGATCGGGGGTGAAGTCGGAAGTCGTTTAAAAGATAGCAGGTATTAAAAAGGCGACACTAAGGTCGCCTTTTTCAAAGTCTGCTCAAAACAGTCTTCGCTAATGCTTATCTAAAGCGATTTCTAAAAAGAAATTACTTAGAGATGTGAGCGATTAGGTCTAGAACTTTGTTTGAGTAACCGATTTCGTTGTCGTACCAAGATACAACTTTAACGAATTTGTCAGTTAGAGCAACACCAGCTTTAGCATCGAATACTGAAGTTTGAACTTCACCGATGAAATCTTGTGATACTACTTGGTCTTCAGTGTAACCAAGAACGCCAGCCATTTCGCCTTCAGAAGCTTCTTTCATTGCAGCACAAATTTCTTCGTAAGATGCAGCTTCTTTTAGGTTAACAGTTAGGTCAACTACAGATACGTTAGCAGTTGGTACACGGAAAGCCATACCAGTTAGAAGGCCGTTTAGTTCTGGAAGAACAACGCCTACAGCTTTAGCAGCACCAGTTGAAGATGGAATGATGTTTTGAGAAGCACCACGGCCACCGCGCCAGTCTTTAGCAGAAGGGCCATCTACAGTTTTTTGAGTTGCTGTAGTAGCGTGAACTGTAGTCATAAGACCAGACTCAATGCCCCACTTATCGTTAAGTACTTTAGCGATAGGTGCAAGACAGTTAGTAGTACAAGAAGCGTTAGAAACGATGTCTTGACCAGCGTAAGATGCTTGGTTAACGCCCATTACGAACATTGGAGTTGCATCTTTAGAAGGACCAGTAAGAACTACTTTCTTAGCGCCAGCAGTGATGTGCTTACGTGCAGTCTCGTCAGTTAGGAAAAGACCAGTTGCTTCAGCAACTACGTCTACGTCGATAGCATCCCACTTAAGGTCTTCTGGGTTACGTTCAGCTGTAACACGTACAGTTTTACCGTTAACGATTAGGTTACCGCCTTCAACTTCAACAGTACCGTTGAAACGGCCGTGAGTTGAGTCGTACTTAAGCATGTATGCCATGTACTCTACGTCGATTAGATCGTTAATACCTACTACTTCGATGTCTGCACGCTCTTGAGCTGCGCGGAATACGAAACGGCCGATACGGCCAAAACCGTTAATACCTACTTTGATAGTCATTGTAGTTGCTCCACAACTTAATTTCTGATTAAAGATAACTGGTAGTAAAATTACAGAATCCAGTATACATCTGCAATAGATAATCCGACTTAACTTGTTTAATGTCAAAAAAAAGCGACGCTTTTCTTAACAATTGGGTGTAAGTGGTTGAAAATTGACCATTGCAAGTGGCTCTGTACCCTTCCAGTTGGGTAAAATACCCCTAAATGATGATTCACTTATGAGTGTATATGTACAATGTTTCCTGGTGAGAAAGTATGTGCTACAAAACGACTGATATGCAAGCCTTTATAGAAAAAAGTAAATATAATAACTGATAATGTGGAGAGATATTAACGTGATTCAAAAGGGAGGAAATATGATAAAGCCTGATGAATACTGGCGTGAACGCCTAACGGACGACGAATTTGCAGTGTGTCGTGAACGTGGTACTGAAGCCCCATATAGCGGTAAGTTACTGCACAACCATAAGACTGGCGTCTATAGCTGTACATGCTGTGAAAGCCCTTTGTTTCTGTCGGATAACAAATATGACTCTGGGTGTGGTTGGCCAAGCTTTGATGCCCCAGTAAATGATGAAGCAGTACGCTATATAGAAGATCTAAGTCACGGAATGAAGCGTGTAGAGATCCGTTGTACCGCTTGTGATAGCCATTTAGGTCACGTTTTTCCTGATGGTCCGAAGACCACTGGTGAACGGTTCTGTGTTAATTCAGTGTCGTTAATTTTCAACAAAAATGACGAAAGTACGAAATAACTTGTAACTATTGTCTAATCCTTACAGGTCGCATTTGTCGATTTAGGAATGCTGAAACGCCCAAGATTTCAGATTTAACTCTAGTACAAATAAAAACAGCTACCAAAAAGGTAGCTGTTTTTTTAAAGCAGGTGAATAAGAAGCTTAAGTTAGAACACTATAAATGAAGCGATCAGTAACTCGGGACGATTGAAGGGCTGTAGACCCCATCCTCAATAGCTTCGACAATTTTGTCTGCGTCTTTATTTAACTGTTTGTATTTTGAATCTTCAAAACGATAGAGAACGGCCAGTTCCGCTTCTGATGCAATTGGTACATCAAACTCTTTGGCAACCATCGCCCAGACATACGCCTTTTCCATATGGCCCAAGCTGTGATTGATGCTGGCCATTGACTTAAAGATCTCTGTATTGACGGCAGAGTTGCTCGACAACGTTAAGGCATTATTAAGCAGCTTAAGTGTTTTAGCATGATCTCTGGTGGTATAGAAGGTTGCTAAGGCATATTGCATCTCCGCCGTGTTTAACGCTTCTGTGCCTTCCAGTTGTAGGAAACTGCGTCTTGCGTTGGTGTCTCCAGTTTGCGACCACAAGAAGTAAAGCGTTTCCGGTGTATCAGATTGCGATAGCTCACCAACAATGCGCTCAGACTCTTCAATACTGTGCATTAAAGAGGTAAAGCGGCGCTCTTGCAGTTTAGATTGGTCAATAGTTTCGATCTGAGCTGCGAGCTCTAGGCACTTTTTGTAAGCAGTGACTAATTCGAACTCTTTAATCTTATTGATTTCGGAGGGGTGTTTCTGAACTTCAAATCGATGCCAGATAAGATCGGTACGTGCGACACGACATTGCCCATCGTTCATGTTCAATTGTTCACACTGAAGGCCCGGGTTGCTTTGGCACAGTTGATCGGTATTTTTGTTTCCTTCAAGACACCCAACCAGAGTGAAAGGCAATAGGCTAATCGCCAACCATTTCATAATTTTCATATTCCTTCACTTGTGATCAAATGCACTTATTATCGGTCAGGTTCTTGACTCAATTCTGTTACGGGTTATTTTCTGGTGAAAATTGTTAAAACTAAGGCTTTACCATGGATGCAGAACAACTTCTTAGCGCAATGACACCCGAGGTCTACGAACGTTTAACTTATGCAGTTGAAACGGGTAAATGGCCAGAAGGTACGGCGCTCTCAAAAGAGCAGCGCGACTCGTGTATGCAAGCGGTTATGTTATATCAATCTAAACATAACTCTGAAGCTCAACATATGACAATTGCAGCTGGTGGTGAGATTAGCTTTAAATCTAAGTCTGAACTAAAGAAACAGTTTAAATCAGATCAAGACGATATTGTTAGGGTTAACCCTAATCATTAGGCTTAAATTACAACAAAGGGGTGGCAATGTGCCACCCCTTTTACTTTAAGCCGTTTATTTATAAGCAATAAAACGATTTAGTTCACGTTAATTGGCTAACAGACTTATAAGCTCATCTCGCCACGCAACACTTGTTGCATTTGAGTTTTCACTTCTTCGTAGCTTAGATTTTGGCTTAATAGGTAGTGAAGTTTCGCTAGTGCCGCTTCCGGAGTCATATCATAACCACTGACAACCCCAGCTTCTGCTAAAGCACAGCCCGTCGCATAGCCACCCATGTTCACTTTACCTGCTAAACATTGAGTTAGGTTTACCACGATAACTCCACGCTCTGATGCGTCTTTTAGGTGCTGAAGTAGTTCTGGGTTTTGTGGTGCGTTACCCACACCAAAAGTAAGTAGAATCATTGCGTTAACAGGCTGCAATAGTGTGTTGCGGATCACTTCATGTGATATGCCAGGGTACATAGTGATTACGCCGATAGGTTGCGGAGTAATATTATGAACCTTGAAAGCACCTTCAGGCTGCTCGTTTACCTTTACGTTATTGCTGATTTGGATATTGATACCCGCTTCTAGCAATGGGTTCAGATTTGGAGAAGTAAACGCATTGAAGCCATCAGCGTGTGATTTTGTGCTGCGGTTACCACGCATTAACTTGTTGTTAAAGAACAGCGTCACTTCGTTTATTGGGTAGTTTGCAGCAATGTGTAGCGCATTCAGTAGGTTTGCTTGTCCGTCTGAACGAAGCTCTGCTAATGGGATCTGAGAGCCCGTTACAATCACAGGTTTGCCGAGGTTTTCAAGCATGAAAGACAGTGCAGAGGCGGTGTATGCCATAGTATCTGTACCATGCAGGATAACGAAACCATCGTACTTATCGTAGTTCGCGCGGATGTCATCAGCGATAGTCTGCCAATCAAGTGGCGTCATATCTGAAGAGTCCATTAATGGAGAGTATTCGTGAATGGTGTACTCAGGCATCTCTGGGCGATGGAATTCAGGCATGCCAGCTAGCTGCTTATCCATGAAACCTGCGACTGGAACATAGCCGTGGTCAATAGACTTCTGCATGCCAATTGTGCCGCCGGTGTACGCGATATAGATGTGTTTTCTTTCCATGGCGAATAATACTTAGTGTGATATAGGGAACAGGGGGGCGATTATAGCGAATTATCATGCAATAAAAAGAGGCACCTAACACAGAGGCGCCTCTTGATAATAAAGCGTTGAACTTATCTTATTGAACTTGGCAATTTAAGCAGAAAGCGTAGCGGCCTTGTGGGTCGTTAAAGTTGCCTAACAGCTGGCTATCTTGAGCTAACTGTTGAGTAACAGGCTGTAAACTGCTTGGTATCATCGATTGAATATCAAGGCCTATCGACATCTGAACTTGGTTCATAAATTCTTGAATAAATTGTTCAGTGGCCGAAAGTGGCTCTTCTACCCAGTAGATGTTGTAGCTTTCAAGTTCTGCAAGTGAAGCCGCAGCTGCAACCGCATCATCAAAATCGCCAATCTCATCGACTAAGCCTTTCTGGATTGCATCTTGACCTGTCCATACTCGGCCTTGAGCGATCTTGTCTACAGCATCGACTTCCATGCCGCGATTTTCTCCAACTAGGCTGATGAATCGGCGGTAACCGTTTTCAATGCCCATTTGAAAAGCGTCTTTCGCGCCATCGCTAAGTCCTGTCGTAATACCGATACCTGAGAAAGGTGACGTACCAATGCCGTCAGTGTAAACACCAATATCGTTTAATCCTTTTTCGAAGGTCGTGATAACACTGAAGATACCAATCGAACCGGTGAGCGTGGTTGGTTGCGCTAGGATCTTATCCGCACCCATCGAGATCCAGTAACCACCTGAAGCAGCAAGGCTCGACATCGACACAACAACCGGTTTACCTGCTTGCTTGATCGCTTCTATTTCATTGCGAATCACTTCTGAAGCAAATGCGCTACCACCTGGGCTATCTACACGAAGTACAACGGCTTTCACTTTATCATCATTACGCGCTTGGCGAAGTAGGGCTGCAGTAGTATCACCACCAACCGTACCACGCGGCTGTTTACCATCCATAATTGCGCCGCTAGCAACAATCACGGCGACATCGTGTGACTCACTGGTCATGTCTGGAAGCATGGTTGCACGGTATTCGTAGTAACCAAACGCGTTGTAGCTGTCTTGACCGTCACTGCCGAAAACATCGGCAAGCTCTAGTCGAACTTGTTGGCGTGTCGCTAGCTCATCCACTAAGCCAAGTTTCTCAGCCAGTTTTGCAATGTCACCGTCCACAGACTCAAGTTCTTTCAAGAACGTTTCCATGCTTGGGTTCAGTGTTTTAGCATCGATCTGACGGTTGTTGCTGACGTCATCAACGTACGCCCCCCACAGTTGGCTTAACCAACGAGAAGCGGACTCTTTCGCTGCATCTGACATGTCGTCACGAATGAAGGGCTCGATAGCTGATTTATAGGTACCAACACGGAACACGTGCGTATTTACGTCTAGCTTCTCTAATAAGGTTTTGTAGTAAAGCGAATAGGCGCTGTAACCTTTGAGAAGCACACCACCGTCAGGGGACATGTACACCTTAGTGGCGTAACTTGCCAGGTAGTATTGGCTCTGGTTGTAGAAGTCACCTACCGCATAAATCGGCTTACCCGACGCTTTAAACTCATTTAAGGCTTTAGCAATGTAACGCAGTTTAGTTAGATTGGTCTCTGGCAGCTCTTTAAGTGCTAAAACAATACCCGTTACATTATCGTCGTCTTTTGCGTAGCGAATCGTTTCAACGATATCAAACAGGATGTTTTCTTTTGGAAGGTCTTTGCCCAGCAGCGAACCCGTGACCGAATCCATCGGGTTAATATAGCGGCTTTGCTCTACGATAGGGCCAGACAGGTTAAGTACTAACGCTGATTCTTGTGGAACAGTCGGCTGGGCCGTATCTGAATGGAAGTACACAAAGTAGATGATGGCGATACTGAGTAAAAAGAAAAGGTTTACCAGCGCAAGACGCACAAACGTGATGAGCTTCCAAATCCCTTTAAAGATCATGCCTATAAATTTGAATATTTTTTTCATTCTGTCTCCGCAGTGAGATCACGTCGCTTTAACAAGCCGTAGTACCATTAATCTCAATAATATGAACTGCTTAGTATCCTACGATAATTCCCAAGCTCAAACTATACTAAGAATTGTTAATCGATATATATTCTCATTAAGTGTAGTTAGATTAAGAACTTTTGAACGATTAATACATCCTGCATTATGATCGGTGTTACAAAAATGTAAACGGCTGTTTGAACTTTTGGTAATTGAGTTATATTGTGGTCTGACCACAAGGATATAATAATAGAAGTGATGTCTGCCATGTACCCACATTTACTTGAACCACTCGATCTTGGTTTTACTCAATTACGTAACCGTGTATTGATGGGATCAATGCACACAGGTTTAGAAGAAAATAAAGAAGGCCTGCATAAACTCGCCGCGTTTTATGAAGAGCGAGCAAAAGGAGGCGTTGGCCTTATTGTTACCGGTGGTTTTTCTCCTAATTTACGTGGCAGATTGACCCCATTTAGTGCTGAATTCAGTAAAGTGAAGCACGCAAAAGCTCACCAAGTTGTTACTGAAGCCGTGCACAAGCATGGCGGTAAAATTGCCCTTCAGTTGCTGCATGCTGGCCGCTATGCAATGCACCCATTCGCGCAAAGTGCTTCTGGTATTAAAGCGCCAATTGCTAAGTTCGCACCTAGCGAGATGAGCCCTCGTCAGATCAAAAAGACCATTGGTGCCTTTGCCAATAGTGCCGAGCTCGCTCAAGTGGCAGGTTACGACGGCATTGAGATCATGGGCTCGGAAGGTTACTTGATTAATCAGTTCATCTGTAAGCGTACCAACATGCGTTACGACGAGTGGGGCGGTTCTTACGAGAAGCGTATGCGTTTCCCTTTAGAGATCGTTAAATCGATTCGCGAAGCGGTGGGTAAAGATTTCATTATTATTTTCCGTTTGTCGATGCTTGATTTGGTTGAGCAAGGCAGCACGTTTGAAGATGTTGTTCTTTTGGCTCAGAAGCTAGAAGAAGCGGGCGTGACTATCATCAATACTGGCATTGGTTGGCATGAAGCTCGTGTTCCGACTATCGCGACACAAGTACCACGAGGTGCTTTCTCTTGGGTGACGGAAAAAGTGAAACCATACGTGTCGATCCCAGTGGTGACTTGTAACCGAATCAACACACCAGAAGAGGCCGAGCGTATCCTCAGTTCAGGACAGGCCGACATGGTATCAATGGCGCGTCCATTTTTGGCTGACCCTGACTTTGTTAATAAAGCCGCTCAAGACCAAGCTCAGTTCATCAATACCTGTATCGGTTGTAACCAAGCTTGTTTAGATAACGTGTTTAAAGGTAAACGTGCGAGCTGTTTGGTTAACCCACGAGCTTGTTACGAGACTGAAATTGTTGTTCAACCAGCTCAAGCCACTAAGACCATTGCGGTTGTCGGTGCAGGCCCCGCAGGCTTGGCTTGTGCGACGACATTAGCGCAACGTGGACACAAGGTTGACTTGATAGAGAAGAATGACCGTATCGGTGGACAATTCAGACTGGCAATGCAGATTCCGGGCAAAGAAGAGTTCAGAGAAACGATTCGTTACTTTGCTAACCAAATCGATGCATCAGGTGTGAACCTGAAACTGGATACCGAAGCAACGTTTGAGATGTTGCTGAAGTACGATGAAGTGGTGATGGCGGCAGGAGTTGAACCGAGAAAGCTCGATATTGAGGGCATCGACCAAGAAAACGTAGTCGATTACCAAACCTTGATTCGCGAAAAGACACCAGTAGGCGAAAAAGTCGCGATTGTTGGTGCTGGTGGTATTGGTGTCGATGTGGCAACCATGCTAACCGAGCCTACTTCTCACAGTTTAGATGACTGGCTGCATGAGTGGGGCATCGATAAGAATATGGAACACCCAGGTGGTTTGTATCCTTACCCGGATTCATTCAGCGATAAGACAGTCTGGGTAATGCAGCGTAAAGCGGGTCGTGTTGGTAAAGGCCCGGGCAAAACCACAGGTTGGATTCATAAACGTACGCTAGAAAAGCGCGGCGTGAACCTACTGGGTGGCGTGAGCTACAACAAGATTGATGACCAAGGTCTGCATATCAGTATTGGCAAGAAAGAACAGGTCCTCGATGCCGATTCCGTTATCGTATGTGCGGGCCAGGTGTCAGTTCGACCATTCGAAGATATGTGGCAAGAGTTTGGTGGCAAACTGCACGTGATAGGCGGTGCCGATTATGCCGGTGAGCTAGATGCAGTACGTGCTATCCGTCAAGGTGTTGAGCTAGCTATTAAGTTATAGAATCATCTATCAAACTGTAATCTTATCGGTAGATATTGTTACTTAGTTTGCTGAGCTAGATTTTGAACAAGGCTCCTAAGTCATAGATTTAGGAGCCTTTATTGTTTCTAATCTAGGCCAAATGGCTAGTCGTTGAGATTTATTATCGTTTGTATTCTGTGCTAAAGTTCAAGTATACAAATAATAAAGAAATAGTAAGGACTTCAAATGGATGCTTTGGATCTATTGCTCAACAGGCGCTCAATCGCAAAACTCTCTGATCCGGCACCTGAAGGTGTAGCGTTAGAAAATATCATCAAAGCGGGCTTACGGGCTCCAGATCACGGCGCACTAACACCTTGGCGCTTTGTTATCGCGCAGGGTTCAGGTCTACAGAAGCTTTCAGACATATTAGTGCGTGCCGCTGAAGCGGATGCAAGCGAAGAAGCGGTTATCGAGAAAGTAAAAAAAGCGCCGTTCCGAGCTCCAATGGTGATTACCGTTATTGCAAAAGTTACCGAGCACGAAAAAGTGCCCGCGTTCGAACAACACCTTTCTGCGGGTTGCGCTGCACAAGCCATGCAAATGGCTGCTGTCGCGCAAGGCTTCCAAGGCTTTTGGCGCTCAGGTAAATGGATGTTCCACCCAGAAGTACACCAAGCATTTGGCCTAGAAGGCGACGACGAAATTGTTGGTTTCCTATACCTTGGCACTCCAGGCTGTACACCAATGAAAGTGCCAGAGCGCGACTTCGCTAAGTTTGTTGAGTTCTTGTAAAGAGCGTTGAAGCTTGAATAGTGGAATGCTAACTGTATAAACAACCAGTTTTTCTTGATTTATTAGGGTCACATTAGATAATGTGGCCCTAATTGTTTGTAGCATCTGGAAAAACATGTCTCGCCTTATTATTGCTGAAAAACCAAGCCTCGGCCGCGCGATCGCTGCTGCACTGCCTAATCCACAGAAGAAAGACCAAGGGTTTATCAAATGTGGCAATGGCGATGTGGTGACTTGGTGTATTGGACACTTATTGGAGCAGGTTGAGCCAGACGCTTATGACGACCGCTACAAGAAATGGAACCTAGCCGATCTCCCTATCGTGCCAGAGCAATGGCAGCTAAGACCACGCAAGACTTCAAGTAAACAGCTCACGGTGATCCGAAAGCTATTGAAGGACGCCACTCAAATTGTTCACGCCGGAGACCCGGATAGAGAAGGACAGTTGCTGGTTGATGAAGTGATCGATTACTGCAAGGTCTCTAAGGCCAAGAAAGAGTCGATGGACAGGCTACTGATCAGCGACTTGAACTTACCTGCTGTAAAGCGTGCACTTTCTCAAATGCGTAGCAACCGCGACTTTATCCCACTGTCTATTTCCGCTTTAGCACGCTCTAGAGCCGATTGGCTGTATGGCATGAACATGACTCGCGCTTATACCTTGCTTGGTCAAAAGGCTGGCTACCAAGGCGTGTTGTCGGTAGGGCGAGTGCAGACTCCAGTACTTGGTTTGGTTGTAAGACGTGATGAAGAAATTGAGAATTTTATTCCTAAAGATTACTTCACTCTGCACGCTTTGATCCCTTATCAAAATAACGGGCAAAGCTTTGATATTCGCGCGCGTTGGAAACCAAGCGAAGCATGCAAACCATGGCAAGATGAAGAAGGTCGAGTGCTTAATCGCAAGTTGGTTGAGAACGTGGCTAACCGAATTGCGAATCAACCCGCGGTGGTAACGGAATCAGAGCAAAAGCAAAGTAAACAAGCTGCGCCACTGCCTTACTCGTTGTCAGCACTGCAGATTGATGCGTCTAAGCGTTTTGGCATGAGTGCTCAGCAGGTGTTGGACACGTGCCAGTCATTATATGAGAAGCACAAGCTCATCACTTACCCTCGCTCTGATAGTCGTTATTTACCTAAAGATCACTACTCACAAAGAGAGTCGGTAGTGGATGCTATCGCTAACAATGCGAAAGAGTTGCAAAGTGGTGCTCACGGTGCGGATCTTTCACTGAAATCAAAAGCGTGGAACGACAGCAAGGTTGATGCTCACCATGCGATTATTCCCACTCCGAAAAAATCATCGGTGAATGGCTTATCTGCCAACGAGATGAAAATTTATCAGCAAATCGCTCGTCAGTATCTAATGCAGTTCTACCCACCTGCGGTTTTTGCTGATGCTAAGCTGGTCTTTGATATCGCTGGTGGCGTGTTCATTGCGAAAGGACGTCAGCTTATCAATCCCGGTTGGAAGGTGTTGGTGGGCAAAACAGATACCGAAGAGAAAGGTGATGGCACGGATACGGTTCCTCCATTGGATAAAGGTACGGTGTTGACGTGTCGTGAAGGCGTGATTGGTGATAAGAAAACCGAGCCACCAAAACATTTTACTGAAGCGACCTTGCTACAAGCGATGACAGGTATCGCGCGTTTTGTTGCGAACAAAGACCTCAAAGCCATTTTGAAAGAGACTGATGGCCTTGGCACTGAAGCGACTCGTGCGGGCATTCTGGATACGCTATTCAAAAGGCAACTGCTAACGCGCCAAGGTAAGAGTATTCATAGTAGCCCTGCGGGGAGAGGCTTGATCCATGCCTTACCTGAGGATTCGACCTTTCCAGACATGACGGCACATTGGGAGCACCAGTTGCAAGGCATGGCAGAACGAAATCAAGCGTATCAACCTTTCATGCAAGCGTTAGAAAGCAAGATTGATGGTTTGATGGGCAAGGTAAAAACGGGCGAAGTTCCTGAATCTCTGCGCCATCTTCCTAAAGTTGAGAGACCCGCTTTTAAACGCCGTAAAGGCGGTGGTGCGAAGAAAGTTTATGCCAAGAAAGGTACCTATGCTAAAAAAGGCACTAAAAGCTAGGAACTGAGAGCAAACAGCTGTTTATTGGCGATACTGGAATTAACGACCGACTTTGCGTCCGCAGCGCTTAAACAGCTGTTGCCAATAATCAACATGGCGGCGAGTGGATGATCGAAAGGCTTGATGCGCATCTTGGATGGGAAAGTAATAACTGTGCAGGTCAGGTTGCGCGTCAAACATCCCTAGTTGCGGGGCTAACTGCTGGTAAAAGCCATCCAGCTGCGCCATGTAAGGCTGAACCTTACCTATGTATTGCTGCTCGAATACATTGTTGAGATAACGAAACTTAGTGGTGTCTCGCTGCTTCCCGCAGATGATGTTGGCATCAAAAGTAGTGAGTTGCTTGGTGATGGTATCAAGCTCAGCTGAGGCACGGGCGAGCGAGTAGTATAAATCCCCGAGCGTAGAGCTCTTCTCTAATACTTCTTGAACCTCAGTAGTCTTGCCTGAAACGAGCGGAACGTTTAACGCTTGATTGATATGTTCTAAGGCATCACCGGTTTGTCTTACCTGATCGCCGATATCAGCACGTAACCACTGACTACCACGCATTTGCGACTGCATCGCTTCACTGGCATAGATTAGATTCCATTGGTGTAGTGGAAATTGTGCGAGTTTCTGTTGCTCGATTTCTCTGAGTAATTTTATGATCTCTGGATCTAATTCATTATTAGATAAACACTTACCAACACCTTCCAGTAGAGCGACTTGATAATCGTAATTCCGGAACTCGTCGGCGACTTTTCCAAGTACGGAATTTCTTTCTGCAATCAGATTGAATAACCCACATTGTCGAAGTTGATAACTGTCGATGAGACCGATAGAAAGTGAGGGCACGTCAAGCAACAGCTCTCGCTTTCTCGGTAGGTTTTCAAACTCCCAGTCATCATTGAGTTCTTTTGCATCTTGTACTCTGGCGACCTTAGTTTGATAGTCGTCGAACAAGTCGCCGGGGCCATCACTGAAACAGCCAGCTAGCATCACTGTCAGACAAAACAGTGTTGAGTGCTTAACTAGGTTTGAGAGAGGCCCTGCATTCATCTGTGGATCACCAGTCTATTTCGCTGCCATCGAAATTGAAGAAGTGACCACTCACTTCGGTATTCGCTGACTCGATGACTTTAATAAGGCCGGATGCTGAAGTGTCGGTGTCGATCAGAGCATTCGGCCCGCCCATTTCAGTCTGTACCCAACCTGGATGCAGTGCTAACACCGTAAAGCCATTCTCGGTTAAGTCGTTGCTTAGGCTCTTCACCACGGAGTTTAGAGCGGCTTTAGAGGAGCGATAGATATAACCGCCGCCTGAGGTGTTCTCAGTCATACTGCCGACTCTAGAGGATAAACAAGCGACCTTTTTGATATCGCTGTCTTCTAATAAAGGCAATAGCGTTTCGACAAGTTTCAGCGGAGCAATAGTGTTGACTTCAAAAACACGACGCCACTCTTCGACATCGGTATTACCCAGCCCATAACCTTTAGGACCATAGTAGCCAGCGTTGTTGAGCAAGATATCAATCGGTTCCATTTGCGAGGGGAGTTGGCCTACTGCTTGGTAATCGGTTATCTCTAATTGAATGCAGGTTAGGTTGCTGTTGTGCTTTGCGAGTGAGAGCAGTTCTTTTGCTGAATTGGCTTCACGATAAGTCGCGTACACCTTGTGGTTACCTTTCAAGTACTGCTGAGTCAGGCTTAAGCCAATGCCGCGGTTCGCTCCAGTAATAAAAATTACGCTCATGGTGATTCCTTTTCAGTTCAATTAGTTAAGTTTGATGGCTTAACACGAGAAAATCAACGCTCCACCAACTGGCCATTAACATTCCTACAAAAATCATTACTGCTGTTACTGAGCCGCAGATCACCCCAAAGATGAGTATTAGGTTTCTCATTGCTGTCTCTTTTTGAAATTTAATATAATGATAACCATTATCATTAATTAAGGTTGTCGCCTAGGCTGAGACTGTTATGATTTTGAGAAAGATACGCAATTAACCTGATTATGATTCCTTTAATTTACCACCCAATCTATTCGCAGTTACCTTTACCAGAAGGTCACCGTTACCCAATCAACAAATATCAGTTGTTATATAGTGCTGTTGAGAAACGAATGGATAGCGAACCTCGATGGAAGAGCAAGTTTGAAGTGTTTCAACCAACGCCGGTTTCGGTTGAGCAAGTAAAACAGGTACACGATAGTGACTATGTCGATTTACTTGTGTCTGGTAATTTGCCAGCGGCCAAAATGAGACGCATCGGGTTCCCGTGGAGTGAGCAACTGATCGAAAGGACACTCTACTCAAGTGGAGGAACTTGTTTAGCGGCTGAAATGGCCATAGAGAGTGGTTTAGCGATTCATTTGAGTGGTGGTTATCATCACGCACACCATGATTTTGGTAGCGGATTTTGTTTGTTGAACGATCTGGTTTTAGCGGCAAAACATGCGCTGACCTTTGAACATATCGATAAAGTGCTTATCGTCGACAGCGATGTTCATCATGGTGATGGCACTGCGACTCTTTGCCAAGAGAATGACGACATCATTACTTTGTCGTTCCACTGCGATAAAAACTTCCCTGCACGAAAACCGCTATCTGATTTAGATGTGCCGTTAAGTCGTGAAACAGAAGATAAAGAGTTTCTGCGTTGTTTTGAGCAAGTCACCAAGCTGGCGATTGCTCACCATCAACCTGATCTCATTATTTATGATGCGGGTATCGATATCCATCAAGACGATGAACTAGGCTATTTGAATGTGTCTACACAAGGGATATTTGAACGCGACTGCTTGATGATCGACTTAGCGAAATCAGAATCTATCCCGATGGCATGTGTTGTTGGTGGTGGCTATCGAACACAGCATGAAGATCTGGTTCCTATTCACATGCAATTATTGAAAGCGGCACTAGAAGTGAATGTTTGACGTGACAAACTCGGGTTTTCTCCAGATACAAAAAAGCCGCTGATTTCTC
>NZ_VFEB01000069.1:0-58132 GCF_007858795.1 Vibrio sp. T20 | reverse complement strand
TTATTGCCTGCGATTTGGCGAAGGTGTATTTGGAAAAGTGCAATGTTGGAAAACAGAAGCAAAAACTAGATATCAGGGATCTGCTTTTGATCGAGAAGTAAGTCAGATGTTAGGGTTCTTGTTGTGGTCGAAAGACATACTGCGTGATCTAACGTGTGGGACCTGCGCCAAGGGTGGTGTTTTGTGTGGTTTAATAACAAAGTAGGGTTACGTTGGTAATTAATAATTGGGTATTACTGTGGCTTATTGAGGGATTGTTTACAGCGAGGTGAGGAGTAGTAATCAGAACTGTTGTTTAAGGAACTCGAGCCAAATAACAGGCACAAAAAACGCCACCCTTAGGTAGCGTTTTAATTAAAGCTGATAAGTAATCGAGATTACTTAGTTACTTTAAGAACTGGAGTTTCGCCAACAGTTACAGAACCAGAAAGCTTGTTCAGCTCCTTGATTTCGTCCATGTTAGAGATAACAACTGGAGTAAGCGTAGATTTCGCTTTCTCTTCTAGAAGCGCTAGGTCGAAAGTGATGATAGTGTCACCAGCTTTAACAGATTGACCTTCTTCAGCTACACGAGTGAAGCCTTCGCCTTTAAGTTCAACAGTATCGATACCGAAGTGAACGAAAAGCTCAACACCGTCGTCAGACTCGATAGAGAATGCGTGGTTAGTTTCGAAGATCTTACCGATAGTACCGTTAACTGGAGCTACCATTTTGTCGCCAGCTGGTTTGATAGCGATGCCGTCACCAACGATTTTTTCAGCGAAAACTACATCTGGCACGTCTTCGATGTTTACGATTTCACCAGAAAGAGGTGCGATGATTTCGATTGCACCAGCATCAGCGCTGTCATCAGATACAAGCTTTTTCAGTTTGTCAAACAGACCCATTGTGTCATGCTCCTAACGTTTAGTTTTATTCTGTAGAATATACTATACCAATCTAACAAATTAGACGACTATTTTTAGCCGTCTAACTTTATTAAGCATTTGGCGATTACTGAGTTTTCTCAGCGATGAATTTTTCTACGCAAGCTTCAATTTCTGCAGCTGTAGGTAGAGATAGTGCTTCGTCAGCCATAGCTTTAACTTCAGCGAAGTTAGAGTTACGGATTACTTTCTTAACTTTAGGGATAGAGATACCGCTCATAGAGAACTCATCTAGACCCATGCCAAGAAGAAGTAGCGTTGCACGCTCATCACCAGCAAGCTCACCACACATACCAGTCCACTTACCTTCAGCGTGTGATGCGTCGATCACTTGCTTGATTACTGTAAGAACAGCAGGAGATAGTGGGTTGTATAGGTGAGAAATCATTTCGTTACCACGGTCTACCGCAAGAGTGTATTGCGTTAGGTCGTTAGTACCGATAGAGAAGAAAGATACTTCTTTCGCTAGGTGGTGTGCGATTGCAGCTGCTGCTGGAGTCTCAACCATTACGCCGATTTCGATTTCTTCATCGAAAGCTAGGCCTTCAGCGCGAAGTTCAACTTTGTACTCTTCGATTGCTTTTTTCAGTTCACGGATCTCTTCAACAGAAATGATCATTGGGAACATGATACGTAGTTTACCGTGTGCAGATGCACGTAGGATGCCACGTAGTTGGTCACGTAGGATTTCACGACGATCCAAGCTGATACGTACTGCACGCCAGCCTAAGAAAGGGTTCATCTCTTGTGGAAGGTCCATGTATGGTAGGTCTTTATCGCCACCGATATCCATAGTACGGATAATCACTGACTCACCTTCCATTGCTTCTGCTACTTCTTTGTAAGCAACGTATTGCTCTTCTTCAGTAGGAAGCGCGTCACGGTCCATAAATAGGAACTCAGTACGGTACAGACCAACGCCTTCACCGCCGTTACGCAGGATACCGTCACAGTCTTTTACTGTACCGATGTTGCCACAAACTTCTACACGGTGACCGTCTAGAGTTTCAGCATGTAAATCTTTTAGTTTTGCTAGTTCAACCGCTTCTGCTTCGAAATCTTCTTTGATTTTTTTAGCTTCTGCTAATTCAGCATCTGAAGGGTTGATGATGATCTTGTTGTTCATCGCGTCTAGCACAAGCATGTCGCCGTTCTTAACTTGCTTAGTGATATCGTTAGTACCAACGATAGCTGGAAGCTCTAAAGAACGTGCCATGATTGAAGTATGAGATGTACGACCGCCGATGTCACAAGCGAAACCAAGAACGTAGTCTAGGTTGATTTGTGCAGTTTCAGATGGCGTTAGGTCGTAAGCTACTAGGATAACTTCTTCATTGATATCTGATAGAGATACAATGTTGATGCCTAGAGCATTTTTAACGAAACGAGTACCGATATCACGGATATCAGTTGCACGTTCTTTTAGGTACTCATCATCAAGAGACTCTAGTGCAACAGCTTGCTCTTCGATCACAGTGTGGATCGCGTTATCTGCGTGCATTTTGTCTTTCTTGATGAGTGCTAAAATCTCTTCTTCTAGCTCTTCATCTTCAAGCAGCATGATGTGGCCTTCAAAGATTGCTTCTTTTTCTTCGCCAAAAGTTTCAAGTGCTTTTTGCTTAACAACTTCAAGTTGCTGAGAAGATTTGTTACGAGCGTCAAAGAAACGCTGTACTTCTGCTTCAACTTGGTCGTCAGAGATAGATTGAGTGTTTAGGACAATTTCATCTTCTTGAAGTAGTAGTGCTTTACCGAAAGCAATACCAGGAGATGCTAGGATGCCTGAAATCATAGCCTTACCTTAGTTGTTCAACTGTAAACGGGAGAGTGTGTGACTTTAAGTCGTCGACTAATGTCGCGCTTATTCCTATCTATTTCGAACAAAGCCACTTTGCTATGCAAAATGGCTTTGAAAGAAGGAGACCGTATTAGTGTAGTTGATCCATAAGAGCAACTAGGTGGTCAACTGCTTGCTGAGCTTGAGGACCTTCAGCTGAAATAGTAACGTTAGTACCTTTTACTAGGCCTAAAGTTTGTAGTTTGAACAGGCTTTTCGCGCTAGCGCTTTTGCCGTTAGAAGTCACTGTGATGTCAGCGTCGAAAGATTTTGCTTCTTTAACGAACTGTGCAGCTGGACGAGTGTGAAGACCGTTTTCTGCTGTGATTTCTACTTGCTTCTCGTACATTTTATATACCCCAATTAATTTATTTTTTGTAAGTTTGTAACCAGATTAGCTTAACTGCTTTAGCCCAAATGCGCTAGAGGCTAGTACGCCATGTTCGTGTTAGAACTTAGACTGGTTATAAATTTTTATCCAGCCATGGTCGTCTTTTGTTGAGTACTCATGACTTTCAGAAT
This sequence comes from Vibrio sp. T20, assembly GCF_007858795.1. NCBI lineage: Bacteria > Pseudomonadati > Pseudomonadota > Gammaproteobacteria > Vibrionales > Vibrionaceae > Vibrio > Vibrio sp. T20. The sequence continues at coordinate 54,847 of NZ_VFEB01000069.1, read as the reverse complement.
TTGTTTATTGCTTCTTTTATTTTGAAGCGAAAAATAAAACAGACCCGATATTACCAAAGGTGGGGCAGGGATCAACAAAAAAGCCCCTAAACGGGGCTTTTTTGGACGAAAAATTGATTTGACCACATATTATTGTTGGTTCTCTTTTTCCGTAAAGATGCCAGCAAATAGGGCTGTACTTAGGTAACGTTCACCAGAGCTTGGTAGTACCGTTACGATAGTTTTTCCTGCAAATTCAGGGAGTTCTGAGATTCTGTTTGCGGCTACTACAGCTGCACCAGATGAGATGCCAGCAAGGATACCTTCTTCTTTCATTAGGCGTTGAGCCATCTCGATCGCTTCTTCAGAAGTTACCGATTCTACGCGGTCAATAATCTCTAAATCTAGGTTTCCAGGGATGAAACCTGCGCCGATACCTTGAATTTTGTGCGGAGCTGGCTTGATTTCTTCACCTGCAAGCGCTTGTGCAATTACTGGAGACTCAGCCGGTTCAACCGCTACTGAAGTAATCGCTTTGCCTTTTTCACCTTTAATGTAACGACTTGTACCAGTGATAGTACCGCCCGTACCAACACCCGCTACAAACACGTCGATTTCGCCGTCTGTTGCTTCCCAAATTTCAGGACCAGTCGTCTGCTCGTGAATCTGTGGGTTAGCTGGGTTGTTGAACTGTTGTAGTAGTAGATACTTGTCTGGGTCTGAAGCAACAATCTCTTCTGCTTTAGCAATCGCGCCGTTCATGCCTTTTGGTGCTTCAGTTAGCACAAGGTTTGCGCCAAGCGCTTTAAGCAGCTTACGACGTTCTAGGCTCATTGACTCAGGCATCGTTAGCGTTAGCTTGTAACCGCGCGCCGCAGCTACGAAGGCAAGAGCAACGCCAGTGTTACCACTAGTTGGTTCAACAAGCTCGATACCTGGCTTCAGAGTACCTGCTTTTTCAGCTTCCCAGATCATGTTTGAACCGATACGGCACTTAACACTGAAGCTTGGGTTACGAGCTTCGATCTTAGCTAGGACGTTACCTTTGCTTACTTTGTTAAGGCGGACTAGAGGTGTGTTACCAATCGTTAGGGTGTTGTCTTCGTAGATCTTGCTCATGCGATATTCCTTCATTTAATGACAGAACTAAACGTAGTATATCAATCACTTTACCGTCTAGTGTCTTTCGATGTTTTTTCAGCTTGAATTTAGATTAAACAAGTTGAAAAAAAGGTAAAAGGATTAAAAAGTTATATCATATAGATATGTAGCAGAATCGACGCCTATCTTTATTGAAATCAGAACTTCAAAAAGATAGGCGAAACTAGGGAGTATAGGCAGGGTTAGAGACGAGGACTTATAGACGTGAGCGTAGAGCTTGGTCTTTAAACTCAGCAACCCACATTGCTGTTGCGCCACAAACGGCAACGGGCATCACAATCAGGTTTAAAATTGGAATAGTCGTGAAAACAGAAACAAGCGCACCGAAGCTGTAGCTCTTACCTTGTTTTTGTTTCAAATTGTTTCTCATGTCATCGAACTTGATTTTATGGTTATCGAACGGGTAGTCAGCGTATTGAATCGCTAGCATCCATGCTGTGAAAATGAACCATAAAAACGGTGCAACGGTTTGCCCTAGTGCTGGAATTAACAAAAGTAGGAATAAACCTATCGCTTTTGGCAGAACGTAGACAAGCTTGCGCCATTCTCTCGCTAAAATACGTGGGGTATCTTTGAGTACATCCAGTAAACCATCGTCATTGACTTTTTTGCCACTGAGTAACTCTTCTACCTTTTCAGCGAGCAATCCATTAAAAGGCGCGGCAATGAAGTTCGCGAGGGTGCTAAAGAAATACGAGAAAGTGGCCAATACGGTTAACACAAGTAATGGCCATAAAATGTATGACAACCACGATAAGAAGCTTGGTAATGCACCAATCCAACCCTCAATCCAAGTGTTTAGGTTGGAGAAGATATAAAACAAAGCACCACCAACGAGTAACACGTTCGCGATAAGTGGCATGAGTACAAACTTACGAATGCTCGGCGACAAGGCGATTTTTATTCCGAAAATAAAATAGCCAAAGCCGGAGCGGGGAACAGATTCAATAGTCATATTTAAATTGGGTCACATGTGAATTTGATTAAATAGCAAACATGTCTAGTGTACTCGACCGAAATTAAGAAAAAAAGCGTGGTGAAAATCACATCATGTAAGGAACTAATTGTATTAAGTTGTTCTAAAACAGTGGCTACTTTTGATAGAGTAGTGAGATTAGCCAAATTAACCCAACTTAGTGACAGCGTGTTTATAGCTAGTTGACTAAGAAAGCTGAGAGCGAAAAATGCAGGAATTGCGATTTGTACTCATTATTGTTGGCGCATTAGCTATCGCCGCATTATTGTTCCATGGCCTATGGACGAGTAAAAAAGAAGGGAAAGCAAAGTTTGGAGATAAGCCGCTTGGTAAGCTTGATAACGACAGCTTAGATCAAGCAGAAACAATCCCAAACCGTTCATTCGCCCCAGAAGATGATTTTGAGATAATCCGAAAAGAGCGTAAAGAGCCGGATTTTGCTGTTTCACCATCGGCGACTGATCCGCTGATTGACTCTGATCCACTAACAGCACCAGTAATGAAAGAAGCTCACGAAGACGACATCGAATTGAATGATCTTCCTTCTTTCAGCGTAGAAGACCCAATTAAGGTTGAAAGTGAACCTGAAGTGATTGAGGAAGAGAAGGTTGTTGAGCCTGAAGTTCCAAGCTTTGAGTTGACTGACGAGCAAAAAGAAAACCATGCAGGCTTTAAAGAGCAGTACGGTTCGTTTGAAGAGTCTTCTGAGGCGGTTGATGAGCCACTCGTTCCAAATGAAACGTTCACTCAAAGAGAGCCAGTTGTTGCGAAAGAAGTCGTTACTCCGCAAAGTGCATCTGTTGAAGAAGCGAAGCCAGATGAAGAACTTGGCTTAGAAGTTATCGTTCTTAATGTTCACTGTGCTGGAGAGATCCCATTTGTGGGTACAGAACTTTTCCGTAGCATGGAGAACAACGGTTTAACTTATGGTGAGATGTCTATCTACCACTGCTTTGCACAATCTACAGACGCACCAAAGGTTATTTTCAGCGTTGCAAATATGATGCAGCCGGGAACGCTAGAACATGATGATCCTGCTGACTTCACGACTAAAGGTATTTCGTTCTTTATGACGTTGCCTTGTTACGGTCAAGCTGATCAGAACTTCAATGTGATGTTGAGTGCGGCGCAGAAAATTGCCGACGATATGGGCGGAAACGTATTGGATGAATCGCGCAACTTAATGACACCAAACCGTTTATCTGAATACCGCAAGCAAATCAGAGACTTTATGACGGCATCGAATGCCTAGCCGTATTGTTTAGCCTTGTAAATAATCTATATTTATAGAAAAGGGCTCCTAAGGGAGCCCTTTTTGATATTTCAATCACGACAGAGAATGATATGAAAGAATCGATTCAAGTTACCTTAGAGCAGTTAAGAGAAACTCTGCATTATCACGCCGTTCGTTATTACGTAGAAGATAGCCCTGAGATCCCTGATGTCGAGTACGATCGATTAATGCAGCAATTGCTAAAGATCGAAGAAGAGAACCCAGAGCTAGTGACGGTAGATTCTCCGAGCCAGCGTGTTGGTGGTCAGCCTCTCGATGGTTTCACTCAAGTGACTCATGAGATCCCAATGCTTTCTCTGGACAATGCTTTCTCTGATGAAGATTTGGATGCGTTCAATAAGCGAATGTCTGATAGAGCGCCAACCGCAAATCTCAAGACTTTCTGTTGTGAACCTAAGCTTGATGGCCTTGCCGTTAGCTTGCTCTATGTGAATGGTACCCTAGTTCAGGCTGCTACACGTGGTGACGGTGCGACGGGTGAAAATATCACTGAAAACGTGCGTACTATCAGCTCTATCCCACTTAAATTACAAGGTGCAGGCTGGCCAGAGCGTATTGAAGTTCGTGGCGAGGTGTTTATGCCAAAAGCGGGTTTCGATAAGTTGAATGAGATGGCGTTGAAGAAAGGCGAGAAAGTCTTTGTTAACCCACGTAATGCCGCAGCAGGTAGCTTACGTCAGCTGGATTCTCGTATTACAGCGAAACGCCCGCTGGCTTTCTATGCCTACAGTGTTGGTGTTGTAGAGGGCGCTGAGCTATCTAATAGCCACTATCAACGCTTCTTACAGCTGAAAGGCTGGGGGTTACCTATGTGTCCTGAGACTAAGCAGCTTAGCTCACTTGAGGACGTAAAGGCTTATTACCAAGACATCATGACCCGTCGCGATGCTCTGGCTTATGAGATTGATGGTGTGGTGATCAAAGTCGACGATATTGCCGCACAAGAAGTGCTTGGCTTTGTTGCTAGAGCGCCTCGCTGGGCGATTGCTTACAAATTCCCAGCGCAAGAAGAGGTCACTCTGCTTAACGATGTTGAGTTCCAGGTAGGCCGTACGGGCGCTATTACGCCGGTTGCTAAACTGGAACCTATCTTTGTTGGTGGTGTGACGGTGAGTAATGCCACGCTTCACAATGCCGATGAGATTGCTCGTTTAGGCGTGAAGATAGGCGACAGCGTTATTATTCGCCGTGCTGGCGACGTGATTCCGCAAATTGTGGCTGTTGTACTAGATCGTCGTCCTGAAACTGCGAAAGACATCGTATTCCCGAGCGCTTGCCCAGTATGTAACTCGGCAGTTGAGCGCATAGAGGGTGAGGCTGTAGCGCGTTGTACTGGCGGTTTAGTATGTCAGGCGCAGCGTAAAGAAGCGCTGAAGCACTTTGTGTCGAGAAAGGCGTTGGATGTTGATGGTCTTGGCGTAAAGGTGATAGAGCAGCTTGTAGACCGTGAAATGGTAGAAACGCCCGCTGACTTGTTCAAGCTCAGCGCGGGCGTGATCACAGTTCTTGATCGTATGGGGCCTAAATCGGCGCAAAATGTGGTGAGTGCGCTTAATAAAGCCAAAGACACAACACTGGCACGTTTCCTTTATTCGCTAGGTATTCGTGAAGTGGGTGAAGCAACTGCGATGAACTTGGCGCAACACTTCAAAACACTGGAGCTGGTTCAAGTGGCGACCCATGAACAATTAGTTGAGGTGTCTGATATTGGTGACATCGTCGCTAGCCATATCACAAGTTTCTTTTCGCAAGAGAAAAACAGAGCGGTAGTCGATCAGCTGATAGAACTTGGCGTGAACTGGCCTGTCATCGAAGAAGCTGCGGATGATCAAGAGCTACCACTAGAAGGTAAGGTAGTTGTGTTGACTGGGTCACTTTCTCAACTAGGTCGCAGTGAAGCCAAAGCGGCATTGCAAGCATTGGGTGCGAAAGTTACGGGTAGCGTATCTAAGAAAACGGACATCTTGTTTGCCGGTGAAGCGGCGGGTTCTAAATTAACCAAAGCACAAGATTTAGGTATCGAAATAAGAACAGAAGAAGATCTAATAGCCCTTATTTCGTAAGTAAATACAGATAAAAAAAGCTCAAAGGCACTCCTTTTAAGGGAGTGCCTTTTTTGTTTCTGATATAAAAATGAGGGCTTTTTAATTGTTGATAATTTTGTTCCTATATGAACTCTAAAGTCAGGACAGTGACGCTGCTCAATATTAATGAAATACCGTTCCAGTTGAATGAAATATGCGAGTCATATCTATTTTTATAAAAACAACAAATCTTTAAGTTATTGTTTTTATTTGATTTAATTGTATTTCGGGGTGGCTTTTTCAATTTATCGATCTGGATCACTAAGTACCTACTAAATTTGCACCAACTCATATTTTTTTAGATGAAAATTAAGTTCTCATTGATCTTTTTGAGGGCGAAGTTAGTCTTAATGCCATGGATGCACACGATGTGTATAACCAGAAAGGAAATAGAGAATTCAGAGTTCAGGGTTCTCAAACAAGAAAAGGTATTTCTCTCTACGGCGGCCAACTTTAGGCGGGGAATATTCAAACAGCTATATCCATTTTTAGGAGTTTTATTCCATGGAAAACAAAATTTTCAAACGTACTCTACTAGGTGCAACAGTTGCACTTTTATCGACAGGCGTAATGGCGAAAGAAGTTGGTATCAACTCTGACTTCAACGTTGACGTATACGGTGTTGCAGCTATCTCTTTAGTGAACTACAACACAACTGACAACAATGACTCTAGCTCTGGCTATGCTGTAGAGAATGAATCTCGTATCGGCTTCCGTGCTCACAAAGATATGTTTGAAGACGTTACAATCACAATGCAGATCGAATCTGGCTACGTAGATAGCACAGACTGGTCTCACGGTGGCGTTTCAGGCGGTGTTCTAGGTTTCCGTGATACTTTCGTTGGCGCTTCTGGCTCTTGGGGTAATCTACGTGTGGGTCGTGTTCTTACGCCACTATACGAAATCGTCGACTGGCCATTCTCTAACCCTGGTCTAGGTTCTGTATTCGATTGGGGTGGCATCAACGGTCACTACGATCGTCAATCTAACCAAGTACGTTACGATTCAGCTAAATTTGGTGGTTTCTCTTTTGCAGCTTCTGTTGGTCGTGATGATAACGACAACGGTGGTGGTGCGGCGACTCGTGATGCTAACTTCGTTGGTGCAAGTGCTAAGTACAGCTTCGAAAAAGTAACATTCATGGGTGCAGTTGAATCTGGTACACGTGTAGTTGCGGCTTCTGGTGGTGAGTACTTAATCGCTCAAGAAGAAGTTAAGCTTGCTGACGGTACTGTTGTTAAAGCTGGTGACCAATATCAATCAGATGTAGTTGCGGGCTACGATGATGATACATTTGCATACATCGTTGGCTTTGAAGCTAGCCTACCAGCGGGTTTCGGCTTTGCTGCAGCATATAAAGGTGAAGAGCTAGACAATGGTATCCGTAAAGTGACTCAAGACTCTTACTCTATCATTGGTCAATACTGGAACGGTCCAATCGGTTTCAAACTAGGTTACGCAGCGAACCTTGAGTCTGAAACAAACGGTTCTAAAGACGCTAACTCAGATAGCAACACTATCTCTGGTCAGCTAATGGCAGTTCACAACGGTTTCGTACCTTACCTACGTGTAGCGGGTCGTACTGTTGGTGACGCTGATACAGATATCGTAACTCGCGTTGGTCTTGAGTACGGTTTCTAAGCTAAAGTTATCAGCTTAAAAATAGTTAGATAAAAATCAAAACGCTGGTAAATTATTTTGCCAGCGTTTTTCCATAGTGAACATAAGGAATTAGTCATAATGAATAAAGTTAGTGTAGTTGTATTATCATTATTTTTGGGAGCTTGTAGTTCACTCGATTCAAAAAGTAATTTTGCAGATTCAGTAGCAGATGTACAGCCTAAAGGTGGTTACATTCAAGTGACTGGACAATCTTATGTGGCTGAAAGTAAAGCTAATGTAGGGGCGGATATCCTGAAATCGTCACTCTACTTTACGTATAACAAAGAAGTAACACAGAATTCAGCCCCAGAATCTTCAATCACTATGGATGTAAGCTACTTCCAAAGTTATAAAGAGTACGAAACTGTTAGCTTTTTTGGTAAGACGATAGAGCTAGAAGAGAGACAAGTACCAAGAGAAAGCTGCAGTGAGCATTGTACAAAGACTCAATATATTAAATTTCCATTAAGTGATGCTGACATTCAGCAATCAAGAGCAAAGAATTTAGAGTTTACGCTTGATGGACAAAACTCAACAATGAGTACAACTTTTATTGTGCCGAAAGCGTATATCGACACAATCTACAACGGTGCGAATAATCATACAGCTATTGCGGTTGCTCCTGTAGCTGCAGTGCCAGTAGCAGCTGTTTCTGCAGAGGAACCAAAAGCCTCGCAAGCACAAGAGATGGTTAACTACTGGTACGGCGAAGCAACAAAAGAAGAACAATCTGCAGTGACAGATTGGGCATTCAAGAACCGTAAGAACGCTAACCCTGCATCACTAGAAGGCTCAAAAGAAATCGAAATGGTTTCATATTGGTTCAATAAGCTAGACAGCGAAGAAAAATCTCAAACTATAATTTGGCTGTTAGAGCAAGAGTAGGCTTCTAACGTAAGTCTCTAGCTATGTTTTTCAACCGCAGTATTGTATAACAGCAGTACTGCGGTTTTTCTTTTTAGGCTTACAGGTAAGATTGTGAATATTGGTGAAGTAGCAAAGCGTGTTGGTACGACAGCGAAATCCATTCGTTTTTACGAAAGTAAGGGCATGATGAGCCCACCGCACCGTTCAGAAAATGGGTACAGGCAATACGGCGAGATTCACATCGAACAGTTGGAGTTTGTACTGAGAGCTAAGATGGTTGGATTCACTCTTGACGAATGTAAAGCGCTTGTTGAACTGGCAATGAACCCCAACAGACAAAGCTACGAAGTAAAAAAGAAAGCCACGCAGAAGTTAGATGAAATAGAGTTGAAGCTTGCGGAATTAAACAAGATGAAGGTGCAGCTGCAATCTTGGGTACATGATTGCCCTGGAGACACTTCAACGGAATGTCCTATTTTAAACAACCTTGCTGGCCGCAGTTAGTTTCGAATGTAAATAATAGTCAGGCTGCAAATAGTATTACTAGCCTGACTTTAATTACTTATCACAGTACTGTTCCGCCGTAATGTTTGCAGATCAGAATTGGTACATGAGTGACAGCATTGCCATCTGAGCACTTAACAATAGGCCCCATGTTTCCGTTACCTGGAGACTGACTGCTCGCCAGAGCACTGCCGAATGACAGGCTGAATATTGCTGTTAAAATTATTAGGAAATGTCTCATACAGACTCCGTTATGTTTATCTCTTGTTGAGATAAATGAAAGTATGGACAAGGAAAGGAAAATTTCAAAAATTGGACGGACTTAACATTTTTAATAATTATAATTAAGCGAGAGCGTGGCTCACTATTCATATCTATATTGGTTAAGAAACCTGACTTTCTTATATCTTTTTAGCTCAATCAAAATTTTTAGCTTTACGAAATAAGAACTTATTTTTTTTACTATTCAATCTATCGTAATGATAATTCGAATATTATTAAGGTTCAAAAATAGAAAAAGCCTGCATTTATTGAAAATACAGGCTTCATATAGCTCTTTTTTATAAAGGTTCTATTATTAGAACTATTCCGTCTAAAGCGACAATCCTAATTTCGGTGCCAGATGGGATATCTTGACTCGCCTTTGCTGACCAAGAAGAGTCACCGAACTTAATTCGACAGCTACCTTTCTTTACGTCTTCACTTAGAATAATGGTTTGACCTACCAGTTGTTTTTCTCTTTGGTTTAACTCTCGCCCTGCATCTGACTGCCTGTCATTAGACAGTTGTCTTCTCCACCATAACCAAGTGGTAATCAGAGAGAAGCTAGCGAAGGACAGCCATTGCATCTGCCAACCGATTGGTAGTGCGCCTAATAGGGCACCGACCAACATGGCAGATATGCCTATCCATAAAAAGTAACCAGCGGTTCCAATTAGCTCAAGCGCTAACAATGCTAGACCAAACGCTAACCAATGCCAGTGGTTTACTTGTTCTAGTAATTCGACCATAAGTTAGTCCTTACTACCTTTGTCATTCTTATGTGCAAACATCTCCGCGATACCCGCGACAGAACCCATAAGGCCAGTTGCTTCGAGTGGCAGCATGATGATCTTGCCGTTTTCAGCTTGGCCTATAGATTTCAATGCGTCGGTGTAACCTTGTGCAATAAAGTAATTGACCGCTTGCATGTCACCTTGAGCAATTGCCGTTGATACCATTTCTGTCGCTTTAGCTTCTGCTTCTGCGGCACGCTCACGGGCTTCTGCTTGCAATATTGCCGCTTGCTTCTCACCTTCTGCTTTCAGGATCTCTGATTGCTTGTGACCTTCTGCTTTCAAGATCTCAGCTTGTCGTACACCTTCTGCCTCAAGGATATCAGCACGTTTATTACGCTCGGCTTTCATCTGGGCATTCATCGCAGCAGTAAGGTCTGCTGGTGGCTGTACGTCTTTAATTTCGATACGGGTGACTTTTACGCCCCACGGGTTAGTTGCTTCATCAACGATATTTAGGAGCTTAGTATTGATCATGTCACGCTGGCTAAGCATCTCATCCAGCTCCATCGAGCCCAGTACAGTACGAATATTAGTGAGGGTTAAGTTACGAATCGCGTGTTCAAGGTCATTCACTTCATAAGCCGCTTTAGGTGCATCGATCACTTGAACAAAACACACCGCATCAATAACTACATTCGCGTTATCTTTGGAGATGACTTCTTGTGCCGGGATATCGAGAACACGCTCCATCATACTGATGCGTTGTCCAACTTTATCAATAAATGGAATGATTAAGTTAAGACCCGGTTTAAGAGTATGTGTGTATCGGCCAAAGCGTTCTACGGTCCAGTTATTGCCTTGTGGAACGGTTTTTACGCCAGCGAAGATAAATAACAGTGCGACGGCAGTAAAGACGCCAATAGTAATCAAGGTATCAATAGGCATACAAAGTCCTTTGCAAGTTTAAGTTTTTGAATGTTTATTACTCATACTGGCGCATATTTAAAGACGGGGCAAATTTATAAATGAGAAATGGGCCATAAAACATTGATTTTATGGCCCATTGTGAAGTTTTACATTCGAAAATCTAATAGGTGGGTTTGCCTGAATTTAGATTTGATAGCTAACCTACGACTTAGCTGTTACAGAACCGGACTAGTAAAGCAGGGAGTAAAGTTGACGGCGGTACTTACTGGCAACTGGGTTACCTTGTCCAAGCGCACTCAAGATGTCCATGAACTCTTTTTTCATGTCGCCATCGAGAGTATTAAGATCTTTGGCTAGGAAAGACCACAATAGATCCATTGCTTCTTCACTGCGGTTTACTTGGTGATATTGTAATGCTAATTCAGATGCTGTTTTTGCATCGCTTGGATTTTTCTGAAGCGCTACTTCTAATGCTTGTATTTCAGGGCTGTCTGCAGCCTGCTTGTGAAGCTCAAGTTTGGCGACTAAGCCTTTGTAGTAATTATCTTGGTACTCAAGAGGGATGGTTGATAGCTGAATTTCAGCAAGGTCAAATTGTTGCGTTTCTAACAAACACTCTGCGATCGCCAGTTTTACTTCACCTTTATTCGTTAGCTCAGCTGGAAGTTGTTGCATTGCTGCTAGTGCTTGTGTGTGTTCACCTGCTTGCATTTGCTCAAGAGCTTGACGTAAAGCTAGTTCATCTTGACTAGGAAGGTGTTTGCCTAGCATCTCTACAATCGCGTCTAAGCTTTGAGGACCACCGAGCCCGTCGACAGGTTGACCGTTAACAAACAGTGCAATCGTAGGCAGTGCTTGAACACCAAACTGGCTAGCAATCGCTTGTTCTTGCTCGCAATTCAATAGCGCTAACGTGAAAGCACCGTTGTATTGCTGAGTTAAGGTTTGAAGTTCAGGAATGACTTGGGCGCTCTCTTGGCTCATTGGTGCCCAAAAATGGATGAGTACAGGGGTCTGCATCGAACCTTCTAATACTTGACGAAAGTTCTGCTCATTAAGTTCAACAATATGCGGAGATTGCATTTACGTTCCTTGAGGTTTGTTTTGTAGATACGTTGCAAATATGGGGGGATTAGTCGGTAACTTCAAGATCTAACTCGGTTATCTCGGATAAAAAGAACCAAAAATGGAAAAACGCTATGCTTCGATGTTGATAGAGTTGTTATCTCAACATGGAAGGCATAGCGTTATCATCGAGGTAGTCAGTGAGGCGTTGCGTGAGATACTCAAAACAGAATAAACAACGTAATAGCCAGACCCACACCTACCCAATTAAGGCGGTTTAAAGTCATGAGATTTCCAGAGTAGAACCATCAATTGGGAATAATTGATGGGATAGGATCATCATGGCATCTTATTGTTACGGAAAAATTACATCGTTACATTAAAGTTTGCGACTCTGCATTCAAAGTTAGCAATTTATGCAGCTTTTCTCAAAATAGGGTCTAGCAAGCGACTCGGTAGAATTCTTTTCAATACCGCGAACACCTTAGTTGGAGTTGTAACTCGATATCTTAGCTTGGGTTTATCGGCTGTGAGAGCATGGAATACCGGCTCAATACAACTTTCGGGAGGCAGCACAAAAGCGTTATTCGATGATTCTTTTTCGAGTCGATCTTTTTGTTGTTGATAAGCGTCTTGGTGAGCGCTGCCAGAAATGTTGATCCATTTATTGAACGCTTTTAAGGCATTGGTTCTAAATTGAGTCTCAATTGGCCCTGGTTGCAGTAATGAGATCTGTATACCACTGCCATGCAGTTCCAATCGCAAGGTATCCGTCCAGCCCTCAATTGCGAATTTAGAAGCATTATAAGCACCACGATACTTCATCGCTGCAAAACCTAATACGGAACTGTTTTGTACGATTCGACCTTCGCCACGTTCGCGCATGTGCGGAAGGATCTGACAAACGAGATGATGCCAACCAAAGAAGTTGGTTTCGAATTGCTCTCTCAGTCCTTGAGTAGGTAAGTCTTCTAGCGCACCCGCTTGGCCGTAAGCACCGTTGTTAAATAATCCATATAGCCCGTTAGGTGCGAGTTCAATCGCAAGCTTGGCGCCATGTTCAATACTTTCTTGGTTGGAAAGATCGAGTTGAATGCAGGTAAGACCTTCGTCTTGAAGGCGTTGAACATCTTGTGGGTCACGACAAGATGCAATGACATGAAAACCGCGCTTTTGTAGTGCATGTGCACATGTATAGCCAATACCCGTTGAGCAACCAGTGATAAGAATCGACTTGTTCACGCTTAATCCTTTATTAAAGTCTCTATGACTCTAGGGTAAAGAATTAGTCTTGATGTTGTAACAAGTTTTTTAGTGCAGGCTCGATTCTTGAGTAACTAAAGATGAATCCCATTTCGGTGAGCTTCTTTGGTTTGGAGCGGATGCTATCAAATAGCAAACACGATGATTCTCCCATCAGAAGTGACATTGCCCATTTCGGTGTGAACAAGAAATGCGGACGGCCCAATTGTTTGGCTAACGTGCTACTGAATAGCTTGTTAGTCACAGGGTGTGGCGCGCACATATTAAACTCGCCTTGGGCGTGAGGAATCGACAACAAGTGGTTAATGGCTCTCACCATATCTAGCATGTGAATCCATGGCATGTACTGTTTGCCAGAACCTAGAGGCCCACCTACGCCGAGTTTGTAGGGCATTAGCATTTTCTTTAGTGCGCCGCCATTTTCTCCTAACACAATCCCCGTTCTAAGTAGTATCACTCGCGTGTTATCTGATTCAGCTCGTTTAGCTATCTCTTCCCAGTGAGCACAAACTTTATGAGGGAAGCTCTCATCCTTCACTTGTAACGATTCATCAAACGGGTGTTGTTGTTGATCGCCATAATAACCTACGGCTGAACCGCTAATGAAAACCTCAGGTGGGTTGCTGCTGGCATGAATTAACTCGACCAACTTTTCTGTGATGTGCCAGCGGCTACTGCAGATTCTCTCTTTTTGTTCTTCGCTCCAACGCTTGTCGGCTATCGGTTCGCCAGCAAGGTTAACCACCACATCGAAGTCGTTGAGGTCGCTTAGTTCATCAAGGGATTGAATGTAATGAAGGTTGTTCTGGTTCAGGTGATTTAGATTTTGCTTTGCTTTTTCAGGGCTCCGCGTCAGCAATGTCACATCGTCAGTGTTCCAACTTTTAACCAATTCAGAGCCAATAAATCCCGTACCACCAGTTAACAATATCTTCATACCAATCTCCTTATTAAACATAATTATAGACATGGCTTGTTTTTAATCGCCAATCAATACGAAAAAATCACTATAACGATCAGTTGGTTTCAATCGTGTGATACCCAAATTACGCCTTTTAAAATTAAAGAATGAGTGAAATAAAATTCATTTGGCCAAGATGTGTACCGTTATCACACTTATGGATTTTACTCGGATATGTTACCAACTGCGTAATATTTATCACATAAGGAATGATAAGGATTTGCCATGATTATTAGTAACCAATAACCCGACACAATTTCAGCGATAAGGAGTGGCGATGGCGGCAGTACTTGCTTTGTTTCGAGCCATGCTAGGTAGCCTACGAGATCTGTTGCCGATTGTCGCAGTGATCGCCTTCTTCCAGCTGGCTGTGTTGCAAGAGCCGCTTCCTCATCTGTTATCAATTCTAACCGGCTTAGTGCTGGTGGTCTTTGGGTTAACCTTCTTCATATTCGGCCTAGAAATGGGCCTATTCCCAATCGGTGAGTCTATGGCTCAAGCCTTTGCTCGCAAAGGGAGTGTGTTCTGGTTACTGACATTTGCTTTTTGTTTGGGCTTTGGAACAACCATTGCAGAACCTGCGTTAACTGCGGTGGCGGCTGAAGCTGCGGAAGTGGCTGCCGAGGGAGGCGTTATCCCCAATACGTTAGATGAAATGGAAGAATATGCAGATGGTTTGCGTTTCACCGTAGCATTGTCGGTGGGTATCGCCATCTTACTTGGGGTGCTGCGCATCTTAAAAGGGTGGCCAATTCAGTACATGATCATCGGTGGGTATATTGGTGTGGTGGTGCTTACCGCTTTCGCCCCTGAAAATATCATTGGCATAGCGTATGACTCTGGTGGAGTGACAACATCAACCATCACCGTTCCGTTGGTGACAGCATTAGGGGTGGGTTTAGCTTCAGCAATCAAGGGCCGTAATCCAATGATCGATGGCTTTGGATTGATCGCCTTTGCGTCACTGTTGCCGATGATGTTTGTCATGGTCTATGGGATGGTGGTGACATGATCAATGCTCAGCAGTTTATCGACACCTTTTTAGGCACCGTGATGGATGTAATTCCGATTGCGGTGATCATCTTTGGTTTTCAGTTGGCGGTGCTACGTAAGCCGGTGAACAATTTAGCCAAGGTGCTGGTTGGTTTTTTCTACGTCATCCTTGGTTTATCTCTTTTCTTGATGGGATTGGAACTCGCACTGTTCCCCTTAGGGGAGACGATGGCCATGCAGTTGACCGAACCCAGCTTTCTAACTGAGTTTAAGGTCAGTTCTGGCCTGACATTAGCTTGGTTTGATTATTATTGGGTTTATCTTTTTGCATTCTGCATTGGTTTTAGTACCACGATCGCCGAGCCATCTTTGATTGCGGTGGCTATTAAAGCGAATCAAGTCTCGGGCGGCAGTATCAGTGTTAATGGACTGAGAATCGCCGTGGCATTAGGAGTGGCTATCGGTATCTCGCTTGGAAGCTATCGGATCGTTGCGGGTGACCCGATCCATTACTACATCATTTTTGGCTATGTCGTCGTGGTTATCCAAACCTTTTACGCCCCCAAACTGATCATCCCATTGGCCTATGATTCTGGCGGAGTGACGACATCCACCGTGACCGTTCCCTTAGTGACGGCGCTTGGGCTAGGGCTCGCTTCAACTGTGCCTGGAAGAAACCCTGTGATTGATGGCTTTGGGTTGATTGCTTTCGCCAGCTTATTTCCGATTATTTCAGTGATGGGCTATGCCCAAATAACACAATGGTTAAACCGTTTACACACCTCTAAGGAGAGCAAAGATGCGCTTTAAACTTATCTTAGCGTTTGTAGAAGAGAGCAAGACAGACAGTGTGCTCGATGCCGCGCGTGATGCGGGCGCAACTGGAGCAACGGTGATCAACAATGCCAGAGGGCAAGGTCTAAACCAAAAAACCACCTTCTTTGGCTTAACTTTGGAGGTGCAAAAAGATGTGTTGTTGTTTGTCGTCGAAGAGCATTTGGCGAGACATATTTTAGAAACCATCGGTGAAGTCGGAGAGTTCGACCAAGAGTCAGGGCAAGGCATTGCTGTTCAGATCGATGTTGAAGATGCGGTCGGGGTCGCGCACCAAGTCGAGACATTAACCAAAGTTGTGGAGGATGAGCTATGAATACGGGTGAGACAATTCGAGTAAGCGATGTAATGGCCAACACGTATGTGATTATTGACGGTCTAACGACGGTGTTAGAAGCGATTGAGATGGCAAAAAAGCACAAAGTAAAAGCCATCATCGTCGATAAACGCCATGAGGATGATGAATACGGCATCGTGTTGATGAATGACATCGCCAAGAAAGTGTTAGCCAAGAACCGATCACCTAAGCGCACTAACGTTTATGAAATCATGACTAAACCGGCTTTGAGCGTGTCTGCCGATATGAATGTGAAGTATTGTGCGCGCTTGTTTGAGCGTTTTGGTATCAGTCGTGCCCCAGTAGTCAGTGACCATAAAATAGTCGGTATGGTTAGTTACAATAATATCGTGATCAACGGTATGGCGAGAGATGACGTGTAGCCGTTAGATACGTACAATAGGCTCATAAATTTTATGGAGAAGTACGTGTGAAATTATTTTTTGCTTCAGACCTACACGGTTCGCTGCCAGCAACAGAAAAAGTATTAGAGCTATACCAAGCATCTGGTGCGCAATATTTGGTTCTATTGGGTGATATTCTGAATCATGGTCCAAGAAACCCGATTCCAGAGGGATACAACCCGCCGGCGGTTGCAGAGAAGTTGAATGCGTTTTCTCAAGAGATCATTGCCGTTCGTGGTAACTGCGACAGCGAAGTGGATCAGATGCTGTTGTCTTTCCCAATGATGATGGATTACTCATGGGTACTGCTTGAGTCAGGTCAGCGTATGTTCTTAACTCATGGTCACCTGTACAACACAACGAAGCGACCAGCACTGAAAGCGGGCGATATTATTGCTCACGGCCATACTCATATCCCAGTTGCTGAATACCAAGATGATATCTTCATTTTTAACCCTAGCTCGGTAACATTTCCACGAGAAGGGAACGCAGCAAGCTATGGTCTATATGAAGACAACACCTTCAAAGTGATCAGCCTTGAAGGTGACCTGATTGTGAGCGGCCAGCTATAAGCTCTCGTAGTCAGTTTCATCAACATTTAATAGGGGGACGGAACTTGAATCTGTCACTGCTATAAAAAGGCTTATTTTGAGTCTACGTGGCCGAGGTCTCTGTCTGGAGCAATGATGTTTCGCACTCTTTGCTTCAGAATTTTAGCCTCTGGAAAACCTTCATCTGTTTTTCTTTCCCAAATCTGTACACCATTACAAAAGATTTCGAATCTGCCTCCGGTATCTGGATGCAAGCTTACTTGTTCAATTTCCTCACTGAAGGTATGAAGCAGCTCTTGGCATAACCAACTAGAACGAAGCATCCAATTGCACTGGCGACAGTAATATATGGATATGGAAGCCTTAGCAATTGATGTCGCTGTTTGAGTAGGTTCTGTTCTCATGGATGCTCCTCTAAACGCTATAATAGTAATTTCCTACTGGTATCATTGCTCCAATGACGAGATGGAGCACGGATAGCAAAAAAGGGGCGTCATGCCCCTTTTCCTATTGGTTAACCGTTTCATGGTATTAGCCATTGGAATGCAGTAAATAGCTTTCCAATCTTAGTTTGAAAACAATACGGTAGAACCATGATTTAAGCTAGTCAGTAACAGTGCCTTCGGGTTAACGATGTCAATGCGACGGCTTTGCTCAGCGTCCATCTTAATGACTTGAGTGATAAGCTCTAGTTGTTCTTCAGAAAAGTCTTGGCGCTGAGCAGAAGTCACATCTTTAAACTCTGTTGGTGAAACCAGTAAGTAGTTATCGTTAATATCCCACTGACCTGTTTCAGAGATGTTGATGACATTTGCAGGTGCCGTTTGAGTGCCGTACAGTCTAACCACAGACATTCTCAGGTACGTACCATTGGGTAGGTACTTTGCATTCGACGACAGTTCAACTTTACGAAGTGGGCCAATTGAATCAGCTTGTTTGTTATCGCTAATTAGAGTCACCATTTTCGATTGCCATTCATGCTGAGTAAGCAAGCGCTCTACTTTTGCATCGCTGCCCCAATGTAGCCAACCACTTAAAAACGCAGATAGAACCAGTAAAATAATTGATACTTTTAATTTCATGTTACTGACCACCGTTACAAATGTCGTTTACATCCGACTGGTTTGCGTAAATTCTTAGGGTTACATTTTCGCTTGAGTACTCTTGCGGGTGAATGTAGTTGAGAGCAAGGTTGTTGGTTTGTCCACCTGTTGCAATCACTTCAGTCGGCTTTAGCATACCAGTGTGATTAGTGTTGTAACGCAATACACACTTCTCTATCGCTGGCAGCCAACTACTGAGATCTGGGTGATTAATCGGTGATTGAACTTTTACACCATCCACTTCTGCCAATGTTTTGAACTTAGACTCTGCCGGGTTAGTAAACGTTAATACCAAAATTGGCATGATGAAAGCAGCAAGCAGTAACGAAAACGTTAACCACTTATCGGTGCGTTTTGCCGGAGTCGCAACAGGAGTTGTTGCTGGTTCTGCTTCAACCTTAGTTTCTTGAACGTTCGCAATCGGTTCAGGTTCAACCGTTTCAGTGCTCGCTTCTTCAGCCGCTGTCGGTGTTGCAAACGTTAGGATAGGTTCTACGTCATTTTCTGCAATTTCAGCCGCTACTGGCTGATCATTTGATGAAAATGGGGCAGAGCGCTCGACTGTCGCAATAAATTGGTAACCGCGCTTAGGCACTGTTTTTACGAATTCTGGAGACTTGGTCGAGTCTTTAAGCATCTTTCTCAGAGTCGATACTGCTTGCGTCAAGCTTGAGTCATCAACCTCAAAGCCTTGGTCTCGCCAAACATACTCATGTAATTCATTGCGAGTGATAACTTCATTGGGTCTTTCTGACAGCATCAGGAGAATGCGGCTTTCATTGCTGCCAAGACGTACGACTTCGCCGTCGCTCAGTTGGTCAACAAGTGAGTTGCTGTTTGGATCGAATACGAACCGCTGTGCGAGAATAAACTTTGTGCCGATATTGCTCATTGAATTCTTCTATTTTGGATGATTTTGGGTGCGAAATAGACAAATCTCAGGTGAAGTTCCGTTAATTCTTCACCAAATCATGGCTTCTTTTATGTTCTTTTATATTTATCAGACTCAAGGATAATAAAAACAGATCAAAAAAACAGTGTTTTTATGATTTTTGACCTTGAATTTACATTTGTCATCCTCATGTTAATGAACAGAAGAGTGGCATCAAGTGTTACGCCCCTATGATTATTCAACATAAAGTATAGATGTTTTGGAGTAAAAATGAGCGAAACGGCAACGCAAAATAAAGAGACTCGTGGCTTTCAATCTGAAGTAAAACAACTACTTCATCTAATGATTCACTCACTGTATTCAAATAAAGAAATCTTTTTACGTGAGCTGATCTCTAACGCATCTGACGCGGCTGATAAGCTTCGTTTTCAAGCTCTATCGAACGGTGACCTTTACCAAGGTGATGCAGATCTAGGTGTAAAACTTTCATTCAACGCTGAGGCAAATACATTAACGATTTCTGATAACGGTATCGGTATGAGCCGTGACAACGTTATTGAACATTTAGGCACAATCGCTAAATCAGGCACTGCAGACTTTTTCTCAAAGCTATCTGAAGACCAAAGCAAAGACTCTCAATTGATTGGTCAATTTGGTGTTGGTTTCTACTCTGCATTCATCGTTGCTGACGCGGTAACGGTTCGCACACGTGCCGCAGGTCTTGCAAGCAATGAAGCGGTGCAATGGCACTCTGCTGGTGAAGGCGACTACACAATTGAAGACATCACGAAAGAGTCTCGTGGTACTGACATCATTCTTCATATGCGTGAAGACGGTAAAGAGTTCTTAAATGAATGGCGTCTGCGTGAAGTGATTGGTAAATATTCTGACCACATCGGCATTCCAGTTTCTATCTTCACAGCTGTGAAAGATGATGAAGGTAAAGACACCGAAGAGAAACACTGGGAACAGATCAACAAGGCGCAAGCGCTTTGGACTCGTAACAAGTCTGAGATCGAGAAAGAAGAGTACCAAGAGTTTTACAAGCACGTATCTCACGACTTTGCTGATCCACTAACCTGGAGCCACAACAAAGTTGAAGGTAAGAACGACTACACAAGTTTGCTTTACATCCCAGCAAAAGCGCCTTGGGATATGATGAACCGTGACCACAAGAGCGGTTTAAAACTTTATGTACAGCGTGTATTCATCATGGATGATGCTGAGCAGTTCATGCCATCTTACATGCGTTTTGTGCGAGGCTTGATTGACTCAAGCGATCTGCCACTGAACGTGTCTCGTGAAATTCTGCAAGATAACAAGGTAACTCAGTCTCTTCGTGGCGCATGTACTAAGCGTGTACTGACTATGCTTGAGCGCATGGCGAAAAATGATAACGAAAAGTACCTAGAGTTCTGGAAAGAGTTTGGCCTAGTAATGAAAGAAGGCCCAGCGGAAGACATGGCGAATAAAGAGAAGATCGCTAGCCTGCTTCGTTTCTCATCAACGGAAGTGGACTCGGCTGAACAAACCATCAGCTTAGCGTCTTACGTAGAGCGCATGAAAGAAGGCCAAGATAAAATTTATTACCTAACCGCGGATAGCTACGCTGCTGCTAAGAACAGCCCACACTTGGAGCAATTCAAAGCAAAAGGTATTGAAGTGGTTCTAATGTACGATCGCATTGACGAGTACGTAATGAACTATCTGACTGACTTTGACGGTAAACAGTTCCAGTCGATCACTAAAGCGGGCTTAGATCTAAGCAAGTTCGAAGGTGAAGAAGAGAAAGAGAAACAAAAAGAGACAGAAGAAGAGTTCAAGTCTGTTGTTGAGCGCACTCAATCTTACCTAGGTGGTCGTGTTAAAGAAGTTCGTACGACCTTCAAGCTAGCAACAACACCTGCGGTTGTTGTCACTGACGACTTCGAAATGGGCACGCAAATGGCTAAGCTTCTTGAAGCTGCGGGTCAAGCGGCACCGGAAGTTAAGTATATCTTTGAGATTAACCCTGAACACGCACTTGTGAAACAGATGGCTGATGAAGCTGATGAGCAAGCGTTCGGCCGTTGGGTTGAATTACTCCTTGGCCAAGCTATGCTAGCTGAAAAAGGCTCAATGGAAGATCCGTCACAATTCTTGGGTGCAATCAACGAGCTACTAACAAAGCGTTAGTCTTTCGACTTTAGGTTAAGTCAATAATTGTAATAAAAAGCTCGCAAATGCGGGCTTTTTTTATGAACGTCGCTGAAAATTGACCTAACGTGGTCAACGTCACCGTTATCGTCACAACAAATGTTGTCGATGCATTCTTTAGTCGTAAATTCAGCCAAATTGAATATTAATGTGATAGAATGCTCGACCTAATCAGCTGGGGCTAGGAAGCTACTATCTCCAGTTGTATGATTTTTAAACGTTATACCGAAACTTACCGTTTTGCTTCTGTTCACAGTTTTGCTTAGCCTCAATGGTTACTTAACTCTTTCTGTTCATCCTAAAAATGAGCAAGAATGGAGGGATAGTGAGCTTCGGTATAAATCATAATTTTATAAGAGGATTAAACATGCGCATCATTCTTCTAGGTGCTCCTGGCGCGGGTAAAGGTACTCAAGCTAACTTCATCATGAACAAATTTGGTATCCCTCAAATTTCAACTGGTGACATGCTACGTGCTGCTATCAAAGCGGGTACTGAGCTTGGTAAGCAAGCAAAATCAGTAATCGACGCTGGTCAGCTAGTTTCTGATGAAATTATCCTTGGTCTTATCAAAGAGCGTATCGCTCAAGATGACTGTGAGAAAGGTTTCCTACTAGACGGTTTCCCACGCACAATCCCACAAGCTGATGGCCTAAAAGAAATGGGCATCGCTGTTGATTACGTTGTTGAATTCGACGTAGCTGACGATGTGATTGTTGAGCGTATGGCTGGTCGTCGTGCTCACCTTCCTTCAGGCCGTACATACCACACTGTGTACAACCCGCCTAAAGAAGAAGGTAAAGATGACGTAACTGGTGAAGAGCTAGTTGTACGTGATGACGACAAAGAAGAAACAGTTCGTGCACGTCTAGGTGTATACCACGATCAAACAGCTCCGCTAATCTCTTACTACGGTAAAGAAGCTGAAGCAGGTAACACTCAGTACCTTAAGTTTGACGGTACTAAGCAAGTTGCTGAAGTTAGTGCAGAACTTGAGAAAGCACTAGCATAATTGGCTAACAGCCAGTTTTAGAATTTGATATATTGGAAGCGACCTTAAGGGTCGCTTTTTTTGTTTCAATTTTTAGTACGATACCAATCTAGATAATTCGATTACACATCGTTCAAGACGAAACCGTTTTTGATGAAGGTGGCTCACAATCGAAAGTAGATGTTGTGATATCCCGTTTAAAGAATGATTATTCAGACATTTAGTGGGAAGCAATGATCTTAAACTTATGCAGATTAGTATATTACTTTCCAGAAAATCACATATTGGTCTCAGGTATCTATGGAAAATAATAAAAAGCAGGGCGTTTTACTGGTGAATTTAGGTACGCCAGATTCTGCGACCCCAGCTGGCGTTCGTCGATTTTTGAGTGAGTTCTTGCACGACAAGCGAGTAGTAAACCTAACTCGTTGGCTTTGGTGTCCTATTCTGCATGGGGTGATTCTTCCTATTCGTTCACCTAAGGTTGCGAAGCTATATCAGTCGGTTTGGATGGATGATGGATCACCTTTGCTCGTTTACTCGCAGAGACAAGCGGAAAAGCTAGAGAAAAAATTAGAGATGCCGGTTGCATTGGGAATGACCTATGGTAACCCAAGCCTTAAGACGGGTATCGAACAACTGATGGAGCAGGGCGTTGAAGACGTTATTGTATTGCCTTTGTACCCTCAGTACTCAGGTACAACGACAGCGGCTGTTTCTGATGGCTTAACCAAAGCTTTTAAGCAGATGCCTGTAATCCCAAGCTATCGCTTTATTCGCGATTACTATTCACACCCGAGCTATGCCAAAGCACTGGCTGAAAGCGTTCGCAGTCATTGGGATCAAAATGGTAGAGCTGATCACTTGGTTTGTTCGTTCCACGGCATTCCGAAGCGCTTAGCTGATGAAGGCGATATCTATCCACAGCACTGTGAAGCAACGACAAAACTGCTTGCAGCAGAGCTAGGTTTATCTGAAGAAGACATCACCATGACCTACCAATCTCGATTTGGTCGAGAGGAGTGGTTGAAGCCATACACTGATGAGACGCTTGAATCACTGCCAAACAAAGGCATCAAGAAGATCGATATCATGGCGCCTGCATTCTCGGTGGATTGCTTGGAAACATTGGAAGAGATTTCAGACCAGTGTAAAGAGACTTTCATCGAAGCTGGTGGCTCAGACTTTAGCTACATTATGTGTCTTAACGATAGAGACTCACATATCGACATGATGGCTGAACTGGTAGCGCTTCATCGCTAATTGATGTGTCGATTGAATAGATAACAAAAGGGCTGCTCATTGAGCAGCCCTTTTTGATCTTGATGTTTCTTCTTGAAATGGATCTAGATATTAAGCCACCGACGTTTCTGCTGTCTCAGCTTTTGGTTCTGCTTCAAGCGTCATGTTGGTTTCTACACCATGCATCCATGATACAAGCTTACCAGCACAAAGAAGCAATAATACGCCACTAATTGTTGCTGTAATCGCGATACCACCAAAGATAGACATCGCGCCAAGTTCACCAACGTGAGAACCCACTAGGCCTGCTACGTAGTTTGCAACCGCATTGAAGCCGAACCAAGCACCCATCATTAGTGATGCTAAACGAAGTGGAGCTAGCTTAGTGACCAACGACAGGCCAATAGGCGATAGACAAAGCTCACCAAGGGTATGGAAGAAGAATGCACCTACTAGCCATAACATCGATGTTTTCACTGTTAGGTCGCCACCTTGTTCCATTACCGCACCCATCATGCACACAAAGCCAAGTGCTAAGAAGAACAACGCCATCGCAAATTTAACCGGTGAGTTGGGTTCTCGCTTACCTAGTTTCACCCAAAACGCAGCGATGATCGGTGCAAGTGTAATGATGAAGAATGGGTTCAGAGATTGGAACCAAGCAGCAGGAACTTCAAAACCACCAATCATACGGTCAGTATATTGTTGAGTGTAGATGTTCATTAGGCCGCCAGCTTGTTCAAAGCCAGCCCAGAAAACGATCACGAACAGACCCATAATCAGAATAACTTTTAGTCTGTCGAATTCTTCTTTAGTCAGTGGCGCTTTCTCTTTCGATTTGTTCAGCTCTTTTGCTCGAGCAGCCGCAGGTACAGAACCGATGTTGCCTAACCAAGATTGAGCCATCGTCATCTGCATGATCAAGCTAATAACCATACCAATACCAGCAGCCAAGAAACCTGCTTTCCAGCCGAATGAATCGACTGCTGCACCCGAAATCAAGCCACCAAGTAGTGCGCCTAAGTTGATGCCCATGTAGAAAATGGTGAAAGCACCATCACGGCGGTTATCACCTTCCTGGTACAAGTCGCCAACCATGGTCGAGATGTTTGGCTTAAACATACCGTTACCACTGATAAGCAGTGCTAAACCAAGGTACAGAGCGTTGACTTGGTCTAAGCCAATAAAACCGTTAGGTAGGGCAAGTGTGAATTGGCCTAGAGCCATTAATACACCACCAATCAGGATCGATTTACGTTGTCCTAGGTAGTTATCGGCAATCCAGCCACCAATTAATGGTGTGATGTAGACTAAACCCGTGTAGATCCCGTAGAGATCGAGTGCGTCTTTTGTTGACCAACCAAGGCCACCATTAAGGGTGGTATCAGTTAAGAATAAAACAAGAATTGCACGCATTGCATAGTAGGAGAAACGTTCCCATAGCTCTGTGCTAAATAGTAGAAATAGGCCTCTAGGGTGGCCAAAGATGTTGTGGTTGCTTGGCATAAGTTTTACTAATTTTAGGTATTAAAAGATTTTATAGTCATTCATGTATACACAGTGGGATAAAAGTCTGCAATAGACGTATTTTATGGTTACGATAACTTGATTTGGTTAAGTTGTTGATATTAATAGTATTTGTTTTTAATGTTGCCCATTTAGGATGTGCTGCAAACTAATTTTCCAGATTTGAGTTGGTTGGTTGATAACCGTTTTAAACGATCTATCAAATAAAAATGTTTAGATGTATTTGTCTATTATATCATTTTGAGTTTAAATGGAATGTCGTTCCGATTCGGGTGCGGTATACATATGCTTACAACAATGAGTCTTTTGATCTCTAAATGATCCTTGTACAATGCTTAACCACTTTCGATACCTATAACTTTTTGTTGATAAATTGGTCTGCTACGCATTATTTCTTGTTAGTAACGACTCATTTTATGAATGGCGATTTAACCGTTTTAGGCATGTGGTAAAATATCTAAAAATATAAAATGGCTAGTTAAATGAAACGTTGGTATTTGCTTTACTGTAAGCGAGGTGATCAAAAACGCGCTCAGCAGCACTTAGAGAATCAAGGGGTAGAGTGCTTTTACCCTCAAATAGAAGTCGAAAAGGTGGTGAGAGGGAAAGAAAAGCAGGTCAAAGAACCGCTGTTTCCGTCTTACATCTTTGTTCGCTTCGATTATGAGCAAGGTCCTAGCTTCACGACCGTTCGTTCAACACGTGGCGTTGTGGACTTTATTAAGTTCGGTGCTCGGCCGCACGAGGTCCAAGGAGACTTAGTGTTTGAGCTCAAAGAGTTCGAGAAGTGCTGCAGCATAGAAACTGAAGATTGTTGTGTTGAGTTTGAATCTGGGCAGGTAGTTAAGATTCAGAGTGGCCAGTTTGCTGGAGTAGAGGCTATTTTCCATCAAAAGGATGGAGAAGCACGCTCTATTATGCTCGTTAAGATGATCAGTCAAGTTGTGCCGATCAGCATAGAGAACGAAGCACTACAAGCTCATGCATAGTGCAGTAATAAACAAATAGGCTTAAAAAAAGGCGCATCATGCGCCTTTTTTGTTTTTGACTGGTTAGACCTAGACCTAGACCTAGTAAGAGTCGTTGTGAACAGCTTGTACTGCGCGTCCAGATGGGTCGACACAGTTTTTGAATGACTCATCCCACTCAATCGCTTTCGCTGATGAGCAAGCAACTGAAGGACCACCAGGCACACATTCTGCCGCTGATTCTAGAGGGAATAGCTCCTCAAAGATTTCACGGTAAGCATAACCTTCTTTTGTTGTTGGCGTGTTGTAAGGGAAACGGAACTTAGCAGCTTCCATTTGTTGATCCGTTACTTTTGCTTCAGCCGTTGCTTTCAATGTATCAATCCAATCGTAGCCAACACCATCAGAGAACTGCTCTTTTTGACGCCATGCGATTGAATCTGGTAGGTAGTCTTCAAAACACTCACGCAGGATGTGCTTCTCCATCTTACCGTTACCACACATCTTATCTTCAGGGTTCAGACGCATTGCGACATCGATGAACTCTTTATCCAAGAATGGTACACGGCCTTCAACCCCCCATGCCGCTAGCGATTTGTTTGCACGAGCACAGTCGAACATGCTTAGAGCAAGCAGCTTACGTACTGTCTCTTCGTGGAACTCTTTCGCGTTTGGCGCTTTATGGAAGTAAAGGTAGCCACCAAAGATTTCATCAGCACCTTCACCAGACAGTACCATTTTGATGCCCATTGCTTTGATCTTACGAGCAAGCAAGTACATTGGCGTTGATGCACGAATCGTCGTTACATCGTAAGTCTCGATGTGGTAGATAACATCACGGATGGCATCTAAGCCTTCCTGAATAGTGTAAGTCATCTCGTGGTGAACAGTACCGATCTTGTCCGCAACTTCACGAGCAGCGATAAGATCTGGCGCGCCTTCAAGGCCAACAGCGAATGAGTGCAGTTGTGGCCACCAAGCTTCAGATTGCTCATCATCTTCGATACGCATCGCAGCAAAGCGTTTAGCAACGGCAGAAGTAATTGATGAATCAAGGCCACCAGATAGAAGTACACCGTAAGGAACGTCAGTCATTAGTTGACGTTTAACAGCTGCTTCTAGCGCCTCAGTCAGTTCTTCTTTGCTTGTGCTGTTACCTTGTACTGCAGCGTACTCGTTCCAATCGCGGATGTAGTAGCGTTGAGGTTCTACATCTTTCGAAGAGTAGAAGCTACCAGGAGGGAATTCACTGATCGTTTTACATACTTCAACCAATGCTTTCATCTCTGAAGCAACGTAGTAGTTGCCGTGCTCATCGTAACCTTGGTAAAGCGGGATAATACCAATATGGTCGCGGCCCACTAGGTACTCGTCTTTCTCTTCGTCGTATAAAACGAATGCGAAAATACCGTTAAGTTCTTCTAGAAGGTCTGCACCCATCTCTTGGTAAAGCGCTAGGATAACTTCACAGTCAGAATCAGTCTGGAACTGGTACTTATCTTCATAGCGTGCGCGAAGTTCTTTGTGGTTATAAATTTCACCGTTCACTGCAAGAATGTGCTTTTTGTCTTGGCTGTATAGTGGTTGAGCACCACTGTTCAAGCCAACAATAGCAAGACGTTCATGAGCAAGGATTGCTTTTTCACCTGCATAGATACCAGACCAGTCCGGACCACGGTGACGAAGCTTTTTAGACATTTCTAAAGCAATAGGGCGAAGTGCTGCGGCATCACTTTTAATGTCGAGAATGCCAAATACTGAACACATAGAACTTCCTTTTAAATAATTTCCAAATCAACTGCATTCAATTTGCCATTCTGGCTAAAAAAAGCAACCGGATATGAGCAAAAAAATAATATAAAGGGTGTTATGTTAGAAATTATCTAATTTTTATGTGTTTTTGATGTGTGACGTTTAATTGCGGTTGGTTTTTTAAACAAAAACCTCTCAAAAGTGTGAAAAATAGGCAGTTTTGAGAGGTTTAGTTGAATACAGTTTAATGCTAGATTTTATTGATATTTGGATTTAACTGCTCGCAAACGTGGCGAGCAAAACCACTACCAGCCTCGCTGTAAATGTTAAATGCCGCATCAACGCCATTCTCTTTCAGTGTTTCGAGTTGATCTGGATATTCAGCAATAGCTGCAATCTGGCCTTTAAAGTTACGTGACTTCAGTTGTTCTAAAGCGGTTTGATTACCTTGGTGGTGAGGCATTGCCAAAATTACCAGTTTTACGTTTGCTGTATCTAAGATTCGTTCCCAAAAATCTGGGTCTGTCGCATCGCCAGAAATCACGTTTCTGCCATGGCTTCGGTGGTTGTGCGCGGCTTCTTCACGAACTTCGACCCCTAGGCTGACTTTACCATAGCGAGAACGTAATTCGTCATAAGCACCAGTACCAATTCGGCCCATACCAAGAATAAGTACTTGGGCACGACCTGGGTCAATTCGCTTATCACGTCGGTGAAGCTTTTCTGACGCATGCTCTTTCAGCCATTTACCTGACTGCTGATAGAGTTTATGACCTGCTCGGTTTAAAGGTGCAGCGATTAAGAATGACAGTGAAACCGCAATGGCGACGGCAACTAAGATATCACCAGACATCCAACCCATCTTGAAGGCGAGGCCACCAACGATGAGGCCAAATTCGCTGTAATTAAATAGTGATAGAGAGGCGAGTAGAGATGTTCGAACACGGAACTTGAAACGGTTAAGCACTAAGAAGTAGAGAACCCCTTTCACTGGCAGCATCAGTAAGAACAAAACTGCAAGCATAAAGCCTTGAATGGTTGGTTGCTCTGACAAACCAATGTTCAAGAAGAAACAGACAAGGAAAAGTTCTTTAAGGTTAAACAGCGATTTTGATAATTCTGAGGCTTTTGGGTGACCAGCCAGTAACATACCTAGAACAAGAGCACCCAGGTCTGGTTTAACACCAACCAAATGGAATAAACCAGCACCGACGACTAATGCGAAGAAGATGCCGGATAGAACTAGCATCTCACCATGACCAACCCAATCGAGCACTTTGTAGAACAGTGGACGTAATAAGGGCAGGGCAAATAGAGCAATCGCATACCACTCAGGTATTTTGCCCGTAGAAGCCGTTAGGAATACTACGGCGAAGATATCCTGCATGACCAAGATACCAATCGCCAACGTTCCGTAGGTCGCATTCATTTCGCCTTTCTCTTGCAGAGTCTTAACCGCAAATACGGTACTAGAGAATGAAAGAGCAAAACCGAGCAGAACGATCTGTTCTACCGACATGGCGGCTAGCGATGAAATACCTAAGAATTTAAAACCAAACAGGGCGACGGCGAAAAACAGAGTGGATAAAAGGTTGTGGATTGTCGCGCCAGCCCAGATCTCCTTAGAGAGTAGGGTTTTTATGTCGAGTTTTAAGCCGATAGTAAATAGAAGCAGCGTGACACCAAGGTCAGCCAAAGTAATGATGGTGTCATTGGTTTCAAAGCCAAAGGCAAAAAGCCCAAAGCCTGCAACCAAAAAACCAACTAATGGGGGAAGGTGACACTTTAAAGCAATAAATCCTGCGATAAACGCAGTGGATATTAATATAAGTTCCATAACTTGTTGTTGTAGTTCCCTAGCTTAAAAAAACGGGCCGTGTTCATACAAACACGGCCCGCGGAAAATCAGAATTGTTTTTCTTTAGTCTTCGAGAAGCTTTTGAAGCAACACACCGTTGAGCATAGCGCGCTTGATCATTGCAAAAGCTCCCATCGTAGGATGTTTATCGATCTGTGATGCTACAATAGGCAAGCCGCTATGGAAAGTCGTTAACGACTGATTCTCTACATTGCGCTTAATTGCAGGGAAAACAATCTCTTGTGCCTTGGTAATATCACCGGCAATGATAACTTTCTGAGGGTTAAATAAGTTAATCGTCATCGCGATAGCTTTACCTAACTGGTTTCCTACTCGAACTAAGCTTTGCTTGGCTAGTTCGTCACCATTGATCGCGTGATCACAAACATCTTGGATCGTAATTCGTTCAAGCTCTGTTAAAGAAGACTCGTAGCCTTGCTTAATCAGCTTCTGCACTCGCTCAACGATAGCTGGGTTTGCGGCTACGGTTTCAAGACAGCCGAAGTTACCACATTGGCACTGCTCGCCTAGCGGATCAATTTGGATGTGACCAATTTCACCGACGTTACGGTTATGGCCTAAGAAAACTTGACCATTAACGATAATACCTGCACCTGTACCACGGTGAACACTGACCAAAATAGAATCTTGACTGTCTTTACTTGCTCCGAAGTAGTGCTCAGCAAGCGCCATTCCTCGAACATCATTCCCAACAAAACAAGCGACATGGAATGTGTCGCGAATAATATCGCTTAATGCGAGGTTATCGATGTCTGTGTTTGGCATGTACTCAACGACACCTGTCGTCGGGTTAACCAAGCCTGGAAGAGTGACACCAATGGCAATCAGTTGGTCGATCTTTGGTTGATGTTCAGCAATGAAAGCCTTCAAGTTATTGACCAAGCCTTGAGTAAGGTCTGATTGGTCGGAATAATTCAGGTCTTGCTGCTGGAAAGCCAACTCACGACCACCAAGGTCATGCAGGCTTATTTGAATATAGTCTCGGCCTAAGCGCACAGCGACAGAATGAAAAGGCTCTACTTCTGTGGTCAGGGAGATAGCGCGTCTACCGCCAGTAGACGCTTGCTGCGCGACCTCTTTAATTAGGCCGCGCTCTAAAAGTTGGCGGGTAATTTTTGTAACACTTGCCGGTGCGAGTTGGCTTACATCAGCCACTTGTATACGACTGATAGGCCCTTGTTGGTCTATTAGTCGGTATACCGCCGCACTGTTTAGTTGTTTAACTAAGTCTACGTTACCTATTTGTCCGCCATTCATACTTAATTGTGCTCGTATTGTCCGTTAACAACAGTCGCTTTAACGTTAAAATCTCGGTCAAATACAGCTAGGTTTGCAACCATGCCTTTTTTGATTCGACCTAGCTTGGTTTCTACACCGATAGCCGTAGCTGGGTATAGCGTAGCCATGCGAAGAGCTTCGTCTAAAGCGATACCAGCGTGCTCAACTGTATTCTGAACTGCTTCAATCATAGTCAGAGCCGAGCCGCCCAGTGTGCCGTTTTCATCAACACACTTACCATCTCGGTAATATACTTTCTTACCGACAAAAATAAAGTATTCCATGTCAGCACCTGCAGGAGCTGTGGCATCCGTCACTAATACCAACTTTTCTCCCTTGATTTTATGCGCAATTCTGATGTTTGCGTAATCAACGTGGAAACCGTCGGCAATGATGCCTGCGTACACCTCAGGTGTATCGTAAATCGCGCCAACCACACCAGGTTCACGACCAACCATAGGTGTCATTGCATTGAATAGATGCGTTGCAAACGTGATTCCCGATTCAAAACCTTGACGCGCTTCTGCGTAAGTTGCGTTGGTGTGACCAATAGAAACAACTACGCCAGCTTTACGTAGACGCTCGATGTGTTCTGGGTCGTTAAGCTCAGGAGCTAGTGTTACTTTCGCAACAAGGTCACTGTTCTCACAGATAAGCTCGATCATTTCGCTATCAGATTTGCGGATGTGATCGACGCTGTGGATGCCTTTTTTTGCAACGTTTAGGTACGGACCTTCAAGGTGCAGGCCTAAAGATTGGTTTTGGTATTGGTTGTGGTACTCGCGAGCTGCTGTGATAACGGCACGCATGTCTTCATCTGATGAAGTGATTAGCGTTGGAAGGAAGCTAGTACAGCCAGATTTAAGGTTTGCTTCGTGCATGATCTGCATGGTTTCTGCAGTGATCTCATCATTAAGCATTACACCGCCACAACCATTCAGTTGTAGATCAATGAAACCCGGGCTTAGGTTTGCTCCGTCTAGGTCGCGAACCTCGATTCCTTCTGGCAATTCAGAGATAGGACAAACTTTTTTGATCAGTTCGTTTTCAATTACAACAGCATGATCGGTTAGAACATCACTACCAGTGTAAATTTTACAGTTACTTAGCGCGTACATAGTCAGCTAATCCTTATTTCTTGAGATCTTTTAAATTCATTCGTTACCTAAATGCGGACTTAGTTTGCGAGCATCATTTACGTAACGATTTATCTTTTATGGGCAAACGGCTCCAAAGTGGGAGTCTACTTAAGTTGTTGAAAAAACAATGAACAATTAGTCTTTATTATACATTTAGGTTCATTGTTAATGGTTATTCATACGGCAATGCAAGCCCAGAGATACCATCTTTTTGCCTAATGAGTAGATTTGGATTTTATCTATAAATGTTCATTTTTTTGAATGATAAAATAAGTTTTATGATCTCGCTAGCAAAAACCTCTGGATTTGGTAAAAACTGGTGATTACGATCACAAATGGTAAGGTTTTAATTTGCGGAGCAAAATTAATTGAATACACTGAATAGGACTAAATTGAGCGACTAAAATAAGTTTCTCAAACGAATTCTAAAAAATCCTATAGGGGGAAACAACTGGTGAATATTCTAGGATATGCACAGAAGCTTGGTAAGGCGTTAATGCTACCAATCGCAACGCTTCCGATTGCGGCGCTTCTTTTACGTTTAGGTCAAGGCGATCTACTTGATATTCCATTCATGGCGCAAGCTGGTGGTGCTATCTTCGGTAACCTACCATTGCTATTTGGTCTAGGTATCGCGATTGGTCTTTCTAAAGACGGTAACGGCGCAGCAGGTCTTGCTGGTGCAGTTGCTTACTTCGTACTAACAGCGACAGCAACGACAATTAACGCAGACGTTAACATGTCATTCTTCGGCGGTATCTTCGCTGGTATCATCGCAGGTCACTCTTACAACGCTTTCCACGCGACACGCCTTCCAGAGTGGCTGGCTTTCTTCGCGGGTAAACGTTTAGTACCTATCATGGCCGGTCTATTTGCACTTGTTGCAGGTGCAGTGTCTGGTGTGGTTTGGCCTGGTGTTCAATCTGGTCTAGACGCACTTGCTCACGCAGTATCAACGTCTGGCGCTATCGGCCAATTCGTTTACGGTACTCTTAACCGTGCACTTATCCCTGTAGGTCTACACCATGTATTGAACTCATACTTCTGGTTCGGTATGGGTACATGTCAAGAAATCATCGTTGCTGGTCAAGGCGCATTCGCTAATATCACTCAACTTTGTGTTGACCCAGCACTGGCTAAAACTCTAGTTGTTGGCCAAGAGCACACATTCACATTCGCTAACTCTGTAACTCCAGAAATCACTACTGTAGTTAAAGAAGTGACTGAAACTGTTAAATCTGGTGACCTACACCGTTTCTTCGGCGGCGATAAAGGCGCTGGCGTATTCATGAACGGTTTCTTCCCTGTAATGATGTTCGGTCTACCAGGTGCTGCACTTGCAATGTACCTAGCTGCTCCTGCTGAAAAACGTAGCCAAGTTGGTGGCGCACTATTCTCAGTTGCATTCTGTTCATTCCTAACAGGTATCACAGAGCCGCTAGAATTCATGTTCGTATTCCTAGCTCCTGCTCTATACGCAATGCACGCCGTATTTACAGGTCTGTCTCTAGTAGTTGCTAACATGTTTGGTACTCTGCACGGTTTCGGTTTCTCTGCTGGTCTTATCGACTTCGTATTGAACTGGGGTCTAGCAACTAAACCATTCGTACTACTACTAATCGGTCTTGGCTTCGGTGCTCTATACTTCTTCACTTTCTCTTTCGCAATCCGCGCTTTCAACTTGAAATCGCCAGGTCGTGAAGATGATGACGAAGCTGTTGCAGCTCCTGCTGGCGACGCACCAAAGGGCGACCTTGCACGTCAATACCTGAAAGCTCTAGGTGGTCACGACAACCTAACTTCAATCGACGCTTGTATCACTCGTCTACGTCTAACTCTTAAAGACCGCTCTGTTGCTGATGAAGTTGTTCTTAAGAAACTAGGTGCTAAAGGTGTGGTAAAACTAGGTGAAAACAACCTACAGGTTATCCTAGGCCCACTAGCTGAAATCGTAGCTGGCGAAATGAAAGCTATCGGTGCAGGTGAAGACCTATCTGATGTAAAACTTCCATAGTCAGGGAAGTACTTAACTGAGCTGTAATTAATACTCTCAAGTAAGTGTCAAATTGAAAGCCTCCCACATGGGAGGCTTTTTTGTGCCTACGATCTAAGAGTAACGAACGCGGTTCGTTCTATTCTTCATCGAATAGCAGAAATAATCGCAATTAAGGGACGGTTCTTATTGTGCAAAGGCAAAGAATTGTGGATGATTAGCAACAATGATCTTTCTATCTTTGACCGGTGCTCTAACCGACCGTTTCTTTGAGATGAAAGGTAACTTTCTCTGACAATACTAAATACATAGAGGTGCTATAGATGAGTGAAGCTGAGGCTCGTCCATCGAATTTCATTCGCCAAATTATTGATAAAGATTTAGCGGATGGTACACACAGTAGCGTGCATACTCGTTTCCCGCCGGAACCAAATGGCTACCTGCATATTGGTCACGCTAAATCTATTTGCTTGAACTTTGGTATTGCTCAGGACTACCAGGGACAATGTAATCTTCGTTTCGATGATACAAACCCTGAAAAAGAAGACGTTGAATACGTTGAGTCAATTAAGAATGATGTAAGCTGGTTAGGCTTCGAATGGTCTGGTGATATTTGTTACTCATCAAACTACTTCGATACGCTTTACGCTTATGCTGTGGAATTAATTAATAAAGGCTTAGCGTATGTTGACGAGCTAAGTCCTGATCAAATCCGTGAGTACCGTGGCACGCTAAAAGAGCCAGGTAAAGCGAGCCCATACCGTGATCGTAGCCCTGAAGAAAACCTAGCGCTATTTGAAAAAATGCGTGACGGTGGCTTTGAAGAAGGTAAAGCGTGTCTGCGTGCTAAGATCGACATGAGTTCTTCATTCATGGTTATGCGCGATCCTGTTATCTATCGTGTTCGTTTTGCTCACCACCATCAAACTGCTGACAAGTGGTGCATTTACCCAATGTACGACTTTACTCACTGTATCTCTGATGCGCTGGAAGGTATTACGCACTCTATCTGTACGCTTGAATTCCAAGATAACCGTCGTTTGTACGATTGGGTTCTAGATAACATCACGATTGATTGCCAACCTCGTCAGTACGAGTTTAGCCGCCTGAATCTTGAATACACAGTGATGTCTAAGCGTAAGCTGAACCAACTTGTGGTTGAAAATCTCGTTCAAGGTTGGGATGACCCACGTATGCCTACTATTTCTGGCCTGCGTCGTCGTGGTTTTACTTCAAGCTCGATTCGTGAATTCTGTAAGCGTATTGGCGTGACTAAGCAAGAGAACATGATTGAATTCGGTTCACTTGAATCTTGCATCCGTGATGATCTGAACGAAAATGCACCTCGTGCAATGGCTGTTCTGGATCCAGTTAAGATCGTTATTGAAAACTACGAAGCCGATGCAGTAGAAACGCTAACTGTTGCAAACCACCCAAACAAGCCAGAAATGGGCACTCGTGAAGTACCATTTACACGTGAAGTTTGGATTGAACGTGATGACTTCCGTGAAGAAGCAAACAAGAAGTACAAGCGTTTGGTTCTAGGTAAAGAAGTTCGTTTACGTGGCGCTTACGTGATCAAAGCTGAGCGTATCGAAAAAGATGCAGAAGGCAACATTACCACTATCTTCTGTTCTTACGATAACGAAACACTGGGTAAGAACCCTGCAGATGGCCGCAAAGTGAAAGGTGTTATCCACTGGGTATCTGCTGATAAAGCGCTGCCTGCTGAGATTCGTTTGTACGATCGTCTATTCACAGTGGCAAACCCAGCCGCTGCTGATGACTTCGCTGCAACGCTAAACCCTGAATCACTTGTTACGCTAAACGGTTTTGTTGAACCTAGCTTAGCTGAAGGTGTTGCAGAGCAAGCGTACCAGTTTGAACGTACAGGTTACTTCTGTGTGGATTCGAAAGACTCTAAAGCAGGTGCATTAGTCTTCAACCGAACGGTTGGTCTACGTGACACTTGGGGTAAAACTGAAGCTTAATGCTTGAGTACTTAGTTTGTTAAAAGCGATCCAATAAAAAACCGGCTTAGAGCCGGTTTTTTTGTGTCTGAATAATGCGTGGATCTAAAGAATAATCTAGCGGACTTTCAGCCCTATATAAAAAACGCTGGCCTAAGCCAGCGTTCTATATTACTTCTTCGCTTTATGTGCGTCTGGATTGCCTTTGCAATCTCCGCTAATGCTTTTGCCGTATAAGTATAAACTGTGGTTTGTCAGTTGCACATTGTAACGCTGAGCAATCTCTTTTTGTCTTTCTTCGATGATGTCATCAGAGAATTCGATCACTTCACCACAGTCTAAACACACAAGGTGGTCGTGGTGGTGCTGTGTAGAAAGTTCAAATACAGACTTGCCGCCTTCGAAGTGGTGGCGAGTTACAATGCCAGCGTCGTCGAATTGGTTAAGTACTCGATAAACGGTTGCAAGACCGATTTCTTCACCTAGGTCAATCAGCTTCTTATATAAATCTTCAGCACTAATATGTTGGCAGTCTGGCTGTTGTAATACTTCTAAAATTTTGAGCCGTGGAAGGGTCACTTTAAGACCTGCATCTTTTAGCGCTTGATTATTGTCTGACATATACTTTCCTGTTGATGATCTGCAGCAATTAACAGAATTCAATATTAATACCATTATAGTTTAGTCAGACATAACAATAAACCACGAACTTCAAAGGGTTACTTACTGACATCACAATCTGTTTTGTAAATTGGAAGTATCTCACTTATAGTGGAGGTACGACCAGTCAAGGTGACGGTGTTTCTGATATGAACATGGAATGTTGTTATGAATAAGCAACTCGCAAAAATATATAAACCCAACATTGTAAAATTTGCTCTCAATATCTGGCCTCCTTTTTGGGGCTCGGGAATTCGAATAGCCCACATTAGCGCTGACTTTAGGGTTGTTAAGACGGTACTTAAGCTACGTTGGTGGAATAAGAACGCCAATCGTACTCAATATGGCGGTAGTATCTTCTCTCTTACTGATCCCGTTTACTCTTTGATGTTAATGGGAATTTTAGGGGAGCGGTATTATGTTTGGGATAAAGAGGCGAGTATTAACTTTATCAAGCCGGGCCAATCCGACTTGTATGCAGATTTTGAGATAAGCCAGGGGCAACTTGATGATATTTATCGTCAGACGCAGCTTGGTGAAAAGTGTTTCCCTGAGTTTATTATCCACGTGAAAGATAAGCAGGGGAATGTGGTTTCAGAAATTCAGCGTACCCTCTACGTAAGAAAGAAGCCGCAATTTAGAGATGATGACGAAGCATTAGAAGCTGAGTGTTAATGAATAGATTTTAAATAGCAAAAAACCTCCGATAAGGAGGTTTTTTCATATTTATATAATGGTTATTAATTGTAACAATTAATAACCAGCAGAGAATTAGTCTTCTAGCTCTGCTAGGCACATTTCTTCATGGATTTGTTTAACCCAATTAGATACGCGCTCATCAGTTAGCTCAGGTTGACGGTCTTCGTCGATACATAGACCAACAAATTGGCTGTCATCGCCTTCAACTAAACCTTTTGATGCTTCGAATTCGTAGCCTTCAGTTGATGTGTGACCTAGGATAGTACCGCCTTTCGCTTCAACGATGTCACGGATAGTACCCATAGCATCACAGAAGTATTCTGCGTAATCTTCTTGATCGCCACAACCAAAGATTGCAACAAGTTTAGTTGAGAAATCAATAGCTTCTAGCTCTGGGAAAAAGTCATCCCAATCACATTGTGCTTCGCCGTAGTACCACGTAGGGATACCAAGCAGCAGTAGATCGAAGTTATCGATATCTTCTTTGCTGCTTTTTGCAATGTCTTGAACGTGAACGAGCTGTTTGCTCAATTGCTTTTGAATCATCTTAGCAACAGCTTCAGTGTTACCTGTATCGCTACCAAAGAAGAGACCTACACTTGCCATAGAATCATTACCTTTCATTTTGTCTGTTGTCGGTGTAATAAAGTTCGGAAGAGAATCGTTAGATCCCAGTTCCTTCCCAGCTTAGTTGGATTATCCCTTTGGCGATAAAACCCGCACAGCCAAGGAAAAGTACTAACCACACAATGCGACGACCAAATGCAGGAACATTTCCCTGCTTGAGAACGTCCTTAATTGCCATACCGATTAAAAAGAAAATCGCGGCAAACAGGAGATCTAAACCAACAGATTCGATGATGTTCATGTAGTCGTAAAGCATGGGAACCTTATATACCAATTTTGCTTGGGCGCACTATATCACTGTTGTGAGATAAAGTTAATCTGCAGTAATTACACAGCTCTCATTTATCTGCACGAAAATAGTAGCTAAGCGATGAATTTTCTAATTGCTCTAAGCACTTCTGCTGGTTTTTCAGCATGCAGCCAGTGACCCGTATTGGCAATGACATGTGCCTTGGCGTTAGAAAATTGCTGCTGAACGGCCGTTTGATGCTCAGCTGTGAGGTAATCTGAGTCACCACCCTTTATTAGCAAGGTTTTGACTGAGGTTTTATCAATCGGTTCCCAACCAATAATTTGTGGGTAGTTGTTGAATAGCGAGGCAACGTTGAAACGCCATTCCATGATGCCTTGTTCTGATTTGAACAAAGATTTCGTTAAGAACTGGCGAACGCCATCAATCTCGATGTGTCTTGCGAGGATCTTTAGCGCATCTGTGCGTGAGGTTGGCTTTTCTTCAATCACGGCTTGTAGACCGGCGAATACGTTGTCGTGTCGACTTTGAGTGTACGCGACCGGTGCCATATCCAAGACAATCAATTTTTGCAGCGCAAGGTGTTGTGTTAGTGCCATCGCCACTTTGCCACCCATAGAGTGACCAATCACGGTGACATCTTCTAAATCAAGATCATTCAGCAGTTGAGCTACATCTTGTGCCATTGCTTGATAATTATGAGAGTCGCAATGGAAGGATTGACCGTGGTTGCGTAGATCGATACTAAGCACTTTATGATCGGCTTTTAGATCCCTAGCGAGCAAGCCAAGGTTGTCCAGATTACCGAATAATCCATGGATCAAAACAATGGTGTGACCCTCACCTTCAATTTTATAGTTGAGCTGTACTGACATTTTTATCTTATTCATGGTGGGTTTGACGTAGAGTATCCGCGCGGATCTCGCTATAATCCCCCAGAGTTTAAACATTGAGATTGTGAAAAGCGAATGAAAACAATTGAGGTTGATGAGGACCTATACCGTTTTATTGCGGGTCAGACAGAACGTATTGGCGAAAGCGCTTCAGATATTCTGCGCCGCTTGTTACAGGTTGATAGCCAAGGCATGGCTCCGATCGAAGAGATCGTCGAGCCTAAAGGTATCGTTGTTAGCAAAGAGGTAGGCTTTACTCCAGAGAAGTTCGATGGCGTTAAAGAAATGCGCTCACTACTAATATCAGATGAGTTTGCATCACTAAAGAAAGCCATTGATCGCTTCATGCTTGTGTTATCAACACTGCATAAAATCGACCCTTTAAGCTTTTCAGAAGCAACTCAAGTAAAAGGCCGTAAGCGCGTTTACTTTGCAGACAATGAAGCTACGTTGCTAGCAAACGGCAACACGACGAAGCCTAAAGCTATTCCACAAAGTCCTTTTTGGGTTATTACTAATAACAATACAAGCCGAAAAAGACAGATGGTTGAGCAGCTTATGAGCCGCATGAATTTCCAAGCAGAATTGATAGAAAAAGTAACAGGTTCAATTTAACGAAATCTGATTTAAACCTCATAATATCCATGGATAAGAAGATATTATGAGGTTTTTTTGTTTTTAAATTTTATATATAAGGATGTCGAAAAATGGCTATGCACCCTCGTGCTGGGCAGAAAGCTCAGCAGGAAGATCTTCATAATATCCCGGCTTTAGTTGCGAACTATTTCTTACAGCAACCGGATGCTACTAACCCAGATCACAAAGTACTTTTCGGTACTTCAGGTCACCGCGGTACAGCAGACAAATCAACATTTAACGAAAACCACATTCTAGCGATTGCACAAGCGGTTGCTGAGGTTCGTGCCGAACAAGGTACAACTGGCCCTCTTTTCTTAGGTAAAGATACTCACGCTCTGTCTGAGCCTGCGTTCTCTACGGTTATCGAAGTGCTTGTAGCGAACGGTGTTGAAGTTATTATTCAAGAAAACAATGGCTTTACTCCAACACCTGGTATCTCGCACGCGATTCTTACTCACAACCTAGTGAATGACAAAAAAGCCGACGGCATTGTTATCACGCCTTCGCATAACCCACCTCAAGACGGCGGCATCAAATACAACCCGACGCACGGTGGCCCGGCTGAAGCTGAACTTACTCAAGCGATTGAAGACCGTGCGAACGTGATTATTGCTGAGCAAATGCAAGGTGTTAAGCGTACTCCTATCGCACAAGCTAAACAGTCTGATCTAGTAAAAGAAGTCGACTTAGTTGCGCCATACGTCGCTGATTTGATTAACGTCGTGGATATGGAAGCGATCCAGAAAGCAAACATCAAAATTGGTGTTGATCCACTGGGTGGCAGCGGTATTGATTACTGGCGTCAAATTGGCAAAGCGTACAATCTAGATCTTA
Source organism: Vibrio sp. T20 (assembly GCF_007858795.1). NCBI lineage: Bacteria > Pseudomonadati > Pseudomonadota > Gammaproteobacteria > Vibrionales > Vibrionaceae > Vibrio > Vibrio sp. T20. The sequence continues at coordinate 14,455 of NZ_VFEB01000069.1, read as the reverse complement.
CTCTGGTAAGTGAAGCGGTTGACCCTTCATTCCAATTTATGTCTCTAGATAAAGATGGTGTGGTTCGTATGGACTGTTCTTCACCATACGCAATGGCGGGCTTGCTTGCGCTTAAAGATGAGTACGCACTAGCGTTTGGTAACGACCCAGATTACGATCGTCACGGTATCGTGACACCTAAAGGCTTGATGAATCCAAATCACTTCTTAGCAGTGTGTATTGATTACCTATATCGTAACCGTGAAGGTTGGGGCAAAGACGTAGCAGTTGGTAAGACACTAGTATCAAGCGCATTAATCGACCGAGTAGTTGCAGACCTTGGTCGCGAACTTTGTGAAGTACCAGTTGGATTCAAATGGTTCGTTGACGGTCTATACAACGGTCAGTTTGGTTTCGGTGGTGAAGAGAGTGCGGGTGCGTCTTTCTTACGTAAAGACGGAACGCCTTGGTCAACAGACAAAGATGGCCTAATTCTTTGCCTACTTGCGGCTGAGATCACAGCTGTAACTGGTAAGAACCCACAAGAATACTACGAAGAGCTTGCTGCTAAACACGGCGAATCTAAGTACAACCGTATTCAAGCTGTGGCAAATGGTGCGCAAAAAGATGTGCTGAAGAAGCTGTCTCCAGAGATGGTTTCTGCTGAAACACTCGCTGGTGATACGATTACTGCTCGCTTAACACATGCACCAGGTAATGGCGCTGCGATTGGTGGCCTGAAAGTGACAACTGAAAACGGTTGGTTTGCAGCTCGTCCATCAGGCACGGAAGACATCTACAAGATCTACTGTGAAAGCTTTAAAGGTGAAGAGCACCTAAAAGCAATTGAAGCAGAAGCTCAAGAGATTGTTAACCAAGTATTTGCAGCCGCTGGCCTATAATCCAATACGATTCATAGCGTTATCAAGCAAATAGTAGAAGGGTTGATGTGAAAGCATCAGCCCTTTTTATTTGTCTGTAAGTAAGTGGCTAAGACTAAGTCAACTCAATGGTTGAATGGATTAGCCGTGTGGCCAACTTTGTGGCATCACAAACCAGAATTGCCCGGACTTGGTTTGCCCATGGACGAAGCGATCACCAAACTCGGTGATAGGCTGACTGTTGAAATCATCCGTCCCGGCCGCCCATTGTTCTTTGGTGAGAGGGTAGAGCGCTTCAGTGATTAGATGAGCTTGGTCTTGATAGCACCAAAAACCGTTTACTTGGCTTGGGTTAATGTCGTAACCCAAACATTCAGTAGGTACTTTTTGATCTAAGAATGGGTTGGTGTATAGACGACCTTGCATAAGTAAGTGCTTTGAGTCGACATTGATCTCTGGATATTGCTCAATAAACGCTGCAGAAGAGGACATTGCCAACTGGTGGCTGAGCATCCTGTCGAGTTTCTTATCCAATTGGTCGTGAGAATTTGGACCAAACCATGTCTGTTCGTGGAGCAGGTAAAACTTAATCGCCACTTCCCAATGTTCCAGCTTTTGGTTGCTCCCTTCTTCAAGAATAAAGTCGATTGCACCGAGAGTTCTGCCTTCCACATTGATCTGAATCTCATCGTGCTTAATCGAGTAATTCGGTGAGGCAGTGATCACTTGTTCGCATAGATGTTGATAGAGGAAACCTAATCTAGGATTACCATCATAAGTATGTGATGAGTCGATGGCATGGTGGCTAGAGAATACCCCGAGATCAGAAATGGGTGGCTTAATTTCCAGTAGCGGCGGTGAGCCAATCACCCATTGGTAAAAACGTTGCAGCTCAGTCATTGGTTCCTCGTAAACTTTAGTCATCTGTTCTTAATAAACAGAGGGCAGGGCTTTCGACATTCTACCCGTAAATTGATATAACGACGTTATTATAAAGGTAAGCTGGAAATAAAAATGAATAACTTACAATTAGAAAAGCTACTTAACGAAAAACTGCAGCCACAGCAGATTAAAGATTACTGTCCAAACGGTCTTCAAGTTGAAGGCAATGCTGAAGTAAAACGCATCATTACTGGCGTGACGGCTTCTCAGGCTTTGATTAATAAAGCAGTCGAGCTAAAGGCTGATGCTTTGTTAGTTCATCATGGGTTCTTTTGGAAAGGTGAGCCAGAAGCCATTCGCGGGATGAAAGGTAAGCGTATTCGCACATTGATCAAAAACGATATCAATCTGTTAGGTTACCACCTTCCTCTTGATATCCACCCTGAGCTTGGTAATAACGCGAAACTGGCCGAGTTACTTGAGATTGAAGTCGAAGGCGGTTTGGAAGGGCACCCACAATCGGTTGCTATGTTTGGCAAACTAAAAACACCAATGACAGGTGAAGAGTTTGCCGTAAAAATTGACCAAGCTCTGAATCGCAAACCACTGCATATCGCTCCAGAAAACCAAAACAAAACGATTACGACTGTCGGTTGGTGTACTGGTGGTGGCCAAGACTACATTGAGCTAGCTGCTTCTCAAGGTATTGATGCATTTATCTCTGGTGAGATTTCAGAACGTACAACTTACTCAGCACGCGAGCAAGACATTCATTATTTTGCTGCTGGCCACCACGCGACTGAGCGATACGGTGTAAAAGCGCTAGGCGAATGGTTAGCGAAAGAGCATGGCTTGGATGTTGAGTTTATTGATATCGATAATCCAGTGTAAGAACAGATACGAGTCGAGTGTATCTCTCATGCCTTTGGAGAACCTCGTAAGTTTTTCTATACGCTTCGTGAGATCCCCAACTTGTTCGTCCCTCGCTCTTGGGGATGACGAGCAACTATAAATTTGTATCCGTCGATGTGATGCGCCAGTCAGACCGTTAAAGGATTATATCCGATTCCGTCATTTTCTAGACTGACGAAGGAAGGAGTAGGAAATCTCTTTGAGAGTAACGTTGGAAGGCCGTTATAGAGCTTAAAAATATCTCGTATAAAAGAAAAGGGTTGATGCTTTCGCATCAACCCTTTTTAACAATTGTACTTTAATCGCAACTATTCACGTTCGTGAAGTGCTTTAAAGTCACGTTGCTCTTCACCAGTGTATAGCTGACGAGGACGACCGATACGGTTCGTTGGGTCGCTGTGCATTTCGTTCCAGTGTGCAATCCAACCGATAGTACGAGACATCGCGAAGATTACTGTGAACATTGATACAGGAATGCCGATAGCTTTCAGAATGATACCTGAGTAGAAATCTACGTTCGGATATAGCTTCTTAGACACAAAGTATTCATCAGATAGGGCGATACGCTCAAGTTCCATTGCTACGTCAAGTAGTGGATCTTGGATGTTTAGCTCTTTAAGTACTTCGTGACACGCTTCGCGCATTACTGTTGCACGTGGATCGTAGTTCTTGTAAACGCGGTGACCGAAGCCCATCAAACGGAATGGGTCATCTTTGTCTTTCGCTTTTGCAACATACTCTTCGATGTTATCTACGCTACCGATCTCTTCAAGCATACGTAGACATGCTTCGTTTGCACCACCGTGAGCTGGGCCCCAAAGTGACGCGATGCCTGCTGCGATACACGCAAACGGGTTAGCACCAGATGAACCAGCAAGACGAACTGTAGACGTTGAAGCGTTTTGTTCGTGATCAGCGTGTAGAGTAAAGATTTTATCCATTGCACGAGCAACGATAGGGTTCACTTCGTACTCTTCACATGGGTTTGCAAACATCATGTGTAAGAAGTTTTCAGCGTAGCCTAGGTCGTTACGTGGGTAGATAAACGGCTGACCGATTGAATATTTGTAACACATTGCTGCCAGTGTCGGCATTTTGGAAATCAGGCGGTAAGCCGCAATTTCACGGTGTGTATCGTTGTTGATATCAAGTGAGTCGTGGTAGAACGCTGCTAGAGCGCCTACAACACCACACATTACAGCCATAGGGTGAGCATCACGACGGAAGCCGTGGAAGAAACTAGCAATCTGCTCATGCACCATAGTGTGACGTGTCACGGTAGTCTTGAACTTTTCGTATTCAGCTCGAGATGGGGCTTCACCGTAAAGAAGTATGTAACATACCTCTAAGTAATCAGCGTTATTGGCAAGTTGGTCAATTGGATAACCACGATGTAAAAGAATACCTTTTCCACCGTCAATAAAAGTGATTTGAGACTCACAAGATGCAGTGGCAAGAAAACCAGGGTCAAAAGTGAAAAAACCATTAGAACCTAGTGTACGAACATCGATCACTGGAGTACCAAGTACACCTTCTGTAATCGGCAGCTCGATTGGCGCTTGACCTTCAATGTGAAGGGTAGCTTTCTTATCCGCCATAACAATCTCCTTTGTTTATTATTAATCCGTCCAGGATGTTTATGTGCCATTTTTTTACTGGTCTTACGTGGGAAAGTCAATTTTTCTACAGCTTTGTGTGCACTTGTTAGTGTTTTTTACATTAAATTCGTTAAAAATCTGGTCTGTGTAGCATTATTTGTTACATCAATTGTATTAGAATGTTGCCAGCCGTATAGTGGCGCTGAAAAGTTTGGTTAAAACCTTATAAATGCAAGGCTAAGAAGAAATGTGAGGTGTCTTTCTTAATCGAGCAGTTAACAATTATTTTACAATTATCTAAGGCTCAACTTCGGTTATTTGTTAAGTTAATGTTAAATTTTGAAGGTTGGCAATCAAATTTTGTCCATAACAATATCATAAGGTTATTTAATGACCATAATGCTCAATGGAGCTGAGTGAGCAAGCCCGTGAAAGAAAGAAAGACAAGACCTGTTAATTTAGATTTACAGACCATCCACTTTCCAATCACAGCAATAGCTTCCATCCTACACCGTGTGTCTGGGGTGATAACTTTTGTCGCGATTGGAATTTTGCTTTGGTTACTATCCATTTCCCTCTCATCCCCAGTAGGCTTTATGGAAGCTAGCGACATTGTCGATGGTTTCTTCGTGAAGTTTATTCTGTGGGGCATTTTAACCGCTTTGGCTTACCACATTGCTGGTGGTATTCGTCACCTTCTTATGGACTTAGGTCACTTTGAAGAGCTGGAATCTGGCGCTAAGAGCGCTAAGGTTGCATTCGCAGCAACAGCGGTATTGTCTCTACTAGCGGGGATCTTAGTATGGTAAACAACGTTTCTACTTTTGGTCGTAATGGTGTTCATGATTATCTACTGATTCGTGCAACTGCCATCATTATGACGCTTTACACTATTTACCTAGTTAGCTTCTGTGCTTTCTCTGGTGATATCTCTTACGCATCTTGGACGCAATTCTTTGGTGGAACCTTCACTAAAGTCTTCACCATGTTAGCGCTTACTTCTGTTTTGGTTCACGCGTGGATCGGCCTATGGCAAGTACTAACTGACTACATCAAATGCGCAAAACTGCGTGTTGGTCTTCAAGTCGGTGTTGTTGCAGTTCTTCTTGGATATTTCTTCTCTGGTCTGTTTATTTTGTGGGGTGCGTAAGTGACTATTCCTGTTCGTGAGTTTGATGCCGTAGTTATCGGCGCTGGTGGTGCAGGTATGCGTGCCGCACTGCAAATTTCTGAGCAAGGCCTTTCTTGTGCATTGCTTTCTAAAGTTTTCCCTACTCGTTCTCATACGGTTTCAGCGCAAGGCGGCATCACTGTTGCTCTTGGTAACGCGCATGAAGACCATTGGGAACAACATATGTATGACACAGTAAAAGGTTCTGATTACATCGGCGACCAAGACGCTATCGAATACATGTGTAAAAACGGTCCTGAGTCGGTAATCGAACTTGAAAAAATGGGCCTACCTTTCTCTCGTTTTGAGAACGGTACTATTTACCAGCGTCCTTTCGGTGGTCAATCTAAAAACTTTGGTGGTGAGCAAGCGGCTCGCACCGCAGCTGCAGCTGACCGTACTGGTCACGCACTGCTTCATACGCTTTACCAACAAAACATTAAACACAAAACGACGGTTTTCTCTGAATGGTATGCACTGGATCTTGTGAAGAACGAAGATGGTGCAATCTTAGGTACAACCGCGCTTTGTATGGAAACTGGCGAAGTTTGCTACTTCAAAGCGAAGGCAACAATCCTTGCTACTGGTGGTGCTGGTCGTATCTACGCTTCGACAACTAACGCACACATTAACACTGGTGACGGTGTTGGTATGGCGATTCGTGCTGGCGTTCCAATGCAAGACATCGAAATGTGGCAGTTCCACCCAACGGGTATCGCTGGCGCAGGTGTATTGGTAACGGAAGGTTGTCGTGGTGAAGGTGGTTACCTTCTCAATAAAGACGGCGAACGCTTCATGGAACGTTACGCACCAAATGCTAAAGACTTAGCGGGTCGTGATGTTGTTGCACGTTCAATGATGGTTGAAATCCGTGAAGGTCGCGGTTGCGATGGCCCTTGGGGTCCACACATCAAGCTGAAGCTTGATCACCTAGGTAAAGAGACACTTGAATCTCGTCTTCCTGGTGTATGTGAACTGTCTCGTACCTTTGCTCACGTTGATCCAGTAAAAGAGCCAATCCCAGTAATCCCAACATGTCACTACATGATGGGTGGTGTTCCAACACAAGTTTCTGGTCAAGCTATTAAGCAAACTGAAGATGGCAACGATGTTGAAATCCAAGGTCTATTTGCTTGTGGCGAAATCGCATCAGTATCAGTACACGGTGCCAACCGTCTAGGTGGTAACTCACTACTTGATTTGGTGGTATTTGGTCGTGCAACAGGTCTACACCTAGGTGAGACTCTGAAGAAGCAAGACGAAGCGAAACCAGCAACTGAAGCAGACATCGAGCGTTCTCTAGAGCGTTACAACCGTTGGGAAAACAGTACTGACGGTGAAGATCCAGCGCAAATCCGTAAAGATCTTCAACAATGTATGCAGAATAACTTCTCAGTATTCCGTGAAGGCAAAGCAATGGCTGAAGGCCTAGAAGAGCTTAAAGCGATTCGCGAGCGTCTGAAGAATGCACACCTATCTGATAAGTCTACAGAGTTCAACACTCAACGTATCGAGTGTCTAGAGCTTGAAAACTTGATGGAAACGGCATTCGCAACGGCTGTTGCTGCAAACTTCCGTACAGAGAGCCGTGGCGCACACGCTCGATTCGATTTCCCTGACCGTGATGATGAGCAATGGCTATGCCACTCACTTTACAACCCAGAGTCAGAGAGCATGACTAAGCGTGGTGTAAACATGGAACCTATCCATCGTGAAGCGTTCCCACCAAAAGCACGTACGTACTAAGGAGATATGACCATGAAACTGAATTTCTCTTTATACCGTTACAATCCAGATGTCGACCAGAAGCCTTATATGAAGGAATACACTCTAGAAGTGGATGAAGGTTCAGACATGATGCTTTTGGACGCGCTGATTCTGTTGAAAGAGCAAGATCCAACTATCTCATTCCGTCGCTCATGCCGTGAAGGTGTATGTGGCTCGGATGGTTTGAACATGAACGGTAAAAATGGTTTAGCGTGTATCACGCCATTGTCTGCGCTTTCTGGCCAAGACAAGATAGTGATTCGTCCACTGCCTGGCTTACCTGTTGTTCGTGACCTGATTGTAGACATGACTCAGTTCTACGATAACTACGAAAAAGTGAAGCCATTCTTAGTGTCTGATGGCAATGTGCCACCGGCTCGTGAAAACTTACAAAGCCCTGATGAGCGTGCTCATTTAGATGGATTGTACGAATGTATCATGTGTGCATGTTGTACAACGTCATGCCCATCGTTCTGGTGGAACCCTGACAAATTCATCGGACCAGCAGGCCTGCTTGCAGCGTACCGTTGGCTAATTGATAGCCGAGATACAGCGACAGATGAACGTTTGTCCGATCTTGATGATGCATTTAGCGTTTTTCGTTGCCATGGCATCATGAATTGTGTAAGTGTTTGTCCTAAGGGATTAAATCCGACGAAAGCTATTGGTCACATCAAGACCATGCTAGTGAATCGTTCGGTTTAAGTTATATAAAAATTGCCGCCCTAGAAGTTTTGGGGCGGCCTTTTAATAGCTCGGCATAGACCGCAGCAAACGTGAAAACTACTGGTTAAGGGAAAATATGCACAACGGCGTGATGAAGGCATGGCTCGAGTCTTCACACTTGGCTGGCGCCAATGCAACGTACGTAGAAGAACTCTATGAACTGTATCTAAGTGACCCAGATTCGGTAAGTGACGAATGGAGAAGTGTTTTTGAAGAATTGCCTGTGCAAGCTTCAGAGACAGTGGAACAACCACACTCTCGTGTTCGTGAATACTTCCGTCGACTCGCTCAAGAAACAAAGCATTACAGTGTCCAAGTTAGTGATCCAGATGTCGATGCGAAACAAGTAAAGGTTCTGCAACTAATTAATGCTTATCGATTCCGAGGGCATCAATCAGCAAATCTAGACCCCCTAGGTTTATGGAAAAGAGATACAGTTGAAGAGCTGGATCCTTCTTTCCACACTCTTACCGAAGATGACCTCAATGAGACGTTTAACGTCGGCTCTTACGCGATTGGCCAAGAGACGATGGTGCTTAAAGATTTATACAAATCTCTAAAGCAGACTTATTGTGGTTCTATTGGTGCTGAATACATGCACATGACAAATACAGAGCAAAAACGTTGGATTCAACAACGTTTAGAGTCTGTATCTGGTCAACCCTCTTTCAACAAAGAAGAAAAGCAAGCTTTCCTAGAAGAGCTAACTGCAGCTGAAGGTCTTGAGCGCTATCTTGGTGCGAAATTCCCAGGCGCGAAACGCTTCTCGTTGGAAGGTGGTGATGCGCTTATCCCAATGACGAAAGAAATTATTCGTCATGCTGGTGGACAAGGCATGCGTGAAGTTGTTGTTGGTATGGCTCACCGTGGTCGTCTAAACATGTTGGTCAACGTGCTTGGTAAAAAACCACAAGACCTATTTGACGAATTTGCGGGCAAGCACGATGACACGTGGGGTACTGGTGATGTGAAATACCACCAAGGCTTCTCTGCGGACTTCGCAACGCCAGGCGGCAACGTTCACTTAGCACTTGCATTTAACCCATCTCACTTAGAAATCGTAAACCCGGTAGTTATCGGTTCAGTACGTGCACGTCAAGATCGCCTTGGTGATAGTGACGGTAGCCGTGTACTTCCAATCACTATCCACGGTGACTCAGCTATCGCAGGTCAGGGTGTAGTGCAAGAGACGTTTAACATGTCTCAAGCTCGTGGTTTCTGTGTCGGTGGTACGGTTCGTATCGTTGTAAACAACCAAGTTGGTTTTACAACATCTAACCCGCGCGATACTCGTTCTACGATGTACTGTACTGATATCGCGAAGATGGTTCAGGCTCCGATTTTCCACGTTAACTCTGATGATCCAGAAGCGGTTGCGTTCGTTGCGCGTCTTGCATTGGATTACCGTAATACGTTTAAGCGTGATGTTGTTATTGATTTGGTTTGTTACCGTCGCCACGGTCACAACGAAGCCGATGAGCCGAATGCAACACAGCCTTTGATGTACCAAAAAATCAAGAAGCACCCAACGCCACGTAAGCTTTACGCTGACGTGCTAATGGAACGCGGTGAGTTTGGTATTGATACAGCAACTCAACTTGTTAACGAATATCGTGATGCACTTGATCACGGTGAAGTTGTGGTTAAAGAGTGGCGCCCAATGGCACTTCACTCTGTGGACTGGTCTCCTTACCTAGGTCACGACTGGAACATCGAATGGGACAACAAGATTGATATCGAGCGCCTGAAAGAGCTTGGTACCAAACTTTGCCAATATCCAGACAGCCATAAGCTGCAAAGCCGAGTCAATAAACTGTACAACGATCGTACTGCCATGGTGAATGGCGAGAAACAAGTCGATTGGGGTATGGCTGAAACTCTGGCTTACGCAACACTGGTTGATGACGGTAAGCGTATTCGTATCTCTGGCCAAGATTCTGGCCGTGGTACGTTCTTCCACCGTCACTCAGTACTGCACAACCAATCAGATGCAAGCACGTATGTTCCTCTTGCGAACATTCATGACAAGCAAGGGCCATTCCAAGTGTTTGACTCGGTATTGTCTGAAGAAGCGGTACTGGCATTTGAGTATGGTTACGCAACAGCAGAGCCAAGCGGTCTAACCCTTTGGGAAGCACAATTTGGTGACTTCGCAAACGGTGCACAAGTTGTTATCGACCAATTTATTTCGTCAGGTGAGCAAAAGTGGGCACGTCTATGTGGTCTAACTATGCTGCTTCCTCACGGTTATGAAGGTCAAGGCCCAGAGCACTCTTCTGCACGTCTTGAGCGTTACCTTCAGTTATGTGCTGAACAAAACATGCAGGTTGTTGTTCCTTCAACACCGGCTCAGGTTTACCACATGATTCGTCGTCAGGTTGTTCGACCAATGCGTCGTCCTCTGATTGTAATGTCACCTAAGTCATTGCTTCGTCACCCTCTGTGTACTTCTTCTCTGGAAGATTTGGCAGAAGGTACGTTCCAACCAGCTATCGCAGAAATTGATGATTTGGCTCCTGAGAACGTAAAACGCGTCGTGTTCTGTTCAGGTAAGGTTTACTTTGACCTACTTGACCAAAGACGTAAGAACGAGCAAGACGATGTCGCTATTGTGCGTATTGAGCAACTTTACCCGTTCCCTTACGAGGACGTGAGAGCTGCAATTGCACAGTACACGAATGTAGTCGATTACGTTTGGTGTCAAGAAGAGCCTCAAAACCAAGGTGCTTGGTACAGTAGCCAACATAATTTCCGAGCTGCTATCCCAGTGGGTGCTGATATTCAATATGCAGGTCGTCCTGCATCAGCATCACCAGCTGTTGGCTATATGTCGGTACACTTGAAACAACAAAAAGCGTTAGTTGACGACGCTTTGACCCTACTTAAGAACTAGAAGTAAAAGGAAAACACGCACATGACAATTGAAATTCTGGTTCCAGATTTACCTGAATCTGTGGCTGATGCAACAGTTGCTACTTGGCACAAAAAACCGGGCGAAGCGGTTGCACGTGATGAAGTCATTGTAGATATCGAAACAGATAAAGTAGTTCTAGAAGTACCGGCTCCTGAAGCGGGTGTTCTGGAAGCTATCATCGAAGAAGAAGGTGCTACGGTACTTTCTAAACAGCTTCTGGCTAAAATCAAGCCGGGTGCTGTCGCTGGTGAACCAACGAAAGATACAACGGAAGATACAGAAGCTTCTCCTGATAAGCGCCACAAAGCGGTTCTTACAGAAGAGAGCAACGACGCACTAAGTCCTGCGGTTCGTCGCCTGCTTGCAGAGCACAACCTACAACCAGCTGACGTTAAAGGCACTGGTGTTGGTGGTCGTATTACTCGTGAAGACATCGATGCACATCTAGCAGCAGCGAAAGCGGCTCCGGCAGCAGCATCTGCACCAGCAGTTGAAGCGCCAGCAGCAGCTCGTAGCCAAAAACGCGTACCTATGACTCGCCTACGTAAGACAGTTGCAAACCGTCTTCTAGAAGCGAAGAACAGCACAGCAATGCTGACTACTTTCAACGAAGTGAACATGAAGCCAATCATGGACCTTCGTAAGCAGTACAAAGACCAATTCGAGAAGCGTCACGACACGCGTCTTGGCTTCATGTCTTTCTACGTGAAAGCAGTAACAGAAGCGCTAAAACGTTTCCCAGAAGTGAACGCTTCTATCGACGGTACAGATATCGTTTACCACAACTACTTCGACATCAGCATGGCAGTATCAACGCCACGTGGTCTAGTAACTCCAGTTCTGAAAGACTGTGACACACTAGGTTTCGCTGACATCGAAAAAGGCATCAAAGAGTTAGCAATCAAAGGCCGTGACGGCAAGCTAACTGTTGATGAGCTGATGGGCGGTAACTTCACTATCACAAACGGTGGTGTATTTGGTTCTCTAATGTCTACGCCAATCATCAACCCGCCTCAAGCGGCAATCTTGGGTATGCACAAAATCCAAGATCGTCCAATGGCAGTTGACGGCAAGGTAGAGATTCTACCAATGATGTACCTAGCGCTTTCTTACGACCACCGTCTAATCGATGGTCGTGAATCAGTTGGCTTCCTAGTGACCATCAAAGAGCTACTAGAAGATCCTGCACGTCTGCTATTAGACGTTTAGTATCGCTAAAACGTCTAGTTAGCCCAGTTAGCTAGACGTAAAAAGTTTCAAAGGCTAGGCTGCTCAACGTCTGGCCTTCACTTGAACTGTAAAGCCATTAGAAAATGGACAGCAGTTTATTTGAGAAGACCCTACAGACGTAACACAGGAAACTGTGTCGTTATGGAAATAATAATCCCTTAAGGGAAAATAAACGGAATATCAAAATGAATTTGCATGAATACCAAGCCAAACAGCTGTTTGCAGAATTCGGTTTGCCTGTACCAGAAGGTTTCGCATGTGATACAGCACAAGAAGCTTTCGAAGCTGCAGGCCGTATCAGTACAGCCAAGAAAGTCGTTAAGTGTCAAGTACACGCTGGTGGTCGCGGTAAAGCGGGCGGCGTAGAGCTACATGACACGAAAGAAGGCGTTAAAGAGTTTGCACAAAAGTGGCTAGGTAAAAACCTAGTGACTTACCAAACAGACGCTAATGGTCAGCCTGTAACAAAGATCCTAGTTGAAGAAGCATCGAACATTGCTAACGAGCTTTACCTAGGTGCTGTTGTTGACCGTGCAACGCGCAAAATTGTATTCATGGCGTCAACTGAAGGCGGTGTGGACATTGAGAAAATCGCTGAAGAAACTCCAGAGTTGATTCACCAATCAGCGATCGATCCTCTAGTGGGCCCTCAAGCTTACCAAGGCCGTGAACTTGCGTTCAAACTTGGTCTAGTTGGCGATCAAATTAAACAGTTCGTTAAGATCTTCATGGGTCTTGGCCAAATGTTCTCTCAGTACGACCTAGCTCTACTAGAAATCAACCCGCTTGTAATTACTGGTGAAGGCAACCTGCTTTGTCTAGACGGCAAGATCAACATCGACTCAAACGCGATGTACCGTCAGCCTAAACTACGTGAAATGCACGATCCATCTCAAGAAGATGAGCGCGAAGCACACGCAGCACAGTGGGAACTGAACTACGTAGCACTAGATGGCAACGTTGGCTGTATGGTTAACGGTGCAGGCCTTGCGATGGGTACGATGGATATCGTAAACCTACACGGCGGCAAGCCAGCAAACTTCCTTGATGTAGGCGGCGGCGCGACAAAAGAACGTGTAGCTGAAGCATTCAAGATCATCCTTTCTGATGACAATGTTAAAGCAGTACTAGTAAACATCTTCGGTGGTATCGTTCGTTGTGACATGATTGCTGAAGGTATTATCGGTGCGGTTAAAGAAGTTGGCGTAACAGTTCCTGTAGTTGTTCGTCTAGAAGGTACTAACGCAGACTTAGGTCGCGAAGTACTTGCTAATTCTGATGTTGATATCATTGCAGCTGAATCTCTAACAGATGCTGCTCAGAAAGTTGTTGCTGCTGCGGAGGCTAAATAATGTCTGTATTAATTAACAAAGACACTAAAGTAATCTGTCAGGGTTTCACTGGCGGTCAAGGTACATTCCACTCAGACCAAGCTATCGCATACGGTACGCAAATGGTTGGTGGTGTTTCACCTGGTAAAGGTGGTCAAACTCACCTAGGCCTTCCAGTATTCAACACAGTACGTGAAGCAGTAGAAGTAACTGGCGCAACAGCAACAGTTATCTACGTACCAGCTCCTTTCTGTAAAGATGCAATCCTAGAAGCGATTGATGCAGGTATCGAACTGATCGTAACGATCACTGAAGGTATCCCTACAACAGATATGATCGACGTTAAAGTGAAGCTAGAAGAAACTGGCGTTCGCATGATCGGTCCTAACTGTCCAGGTCTTATCACTCCAGACGAGTGTAAGATTGGTATCATGCCTGGCCATATCCACAAGAAGGGTAAAGTAGGTATCGTATCTCGTTCAGGTACTCTGACATACGAAGCAGTTAAGCAAACAACAGATGAAGGCTTTGGTCAGTCTACATGTGTTGGTATCGGTGGTGACCCAATCCCAGGTTCAAACTTCATTGATATCCTAAAACTTTTCCAAGAAGACCCAGAAACTGAAGCAATCGTAATGATTGGTGAAATCGGTGGTACTGCGGAAGAAGAAGCGGCTGAGTTCATCAAAGCAAACGTAACTAAGCCAGTTGTATCTTACATCGCTGGTGTTACTGCTCCTCCGGGTAAACGTATGGGCCACGCAGGCGCAATCATCTCTGGTGGTAAAGGTACTGCTGAAGATAAATTCGCAGCACTAGAAGCAGCAGGCGTTAAGACTGTTAAGTCTCTTGCTGACATCGGCAAAGGCCTACGTGAAATCACGGGTTGGTAATCAGCTGGCTTTTATCGATTGAGATAGAAGTTAACTGAATGGTATTAAAAAGGCTTGGTCAGTGACCAAGCCTTTTTTATGTTCTTGAGATACGAGATACGAGATACGAGATACGAGATACGAGATACGAGATACGAGATACGAGATACGAGATACGAGATACGAGATACG
>NZ_VFEB01000005.1:0-94289 GCF_007858795.1 Vibrio sp. T20 | reverse complement strand
TGCATTCAGATTGCTCTGTGTTCCAGTTCAATGACACAACCAAAACCATCACACAGCTCGAACCACCGAAAGCGTATAGTGGCCACGTAGCCAATGCAGGCCAAACCTCACTATACTGCATGTACTCAAGTGCAGATGATAATAGTGCACTGCCTAGCTTCATGCGTTTTGATATCAGTAAGGCTGAGCTTAACCAACCCGCTACAACGACAATCGATGCTTCTAGTGGTACTAAACTCGATGCCAATGAACGAATGGCCGTCGTCAGCGATAATGAACTGATGTTCTATCAATATCCAAGTGGGACCTTTACCGAGTACTACCTCAACTTTGACGCTGGTACTACAGTGGAAAAAGAAGTGAGTTCAATAACGGCTATTAAGATGCAAACCGTCACTCAAAATTAATTGTTTAGAAGGAGTAATGAGGGCGATGTTCTGCCCTCTTTTTTTAGGTTCGAGAGCACCCAAAACTTCGTGTTCTATCGCCGTAGTGCTTGGTCTCGACCTTAAATAAATAGCTGACTCGTTTCTGCCCCAAATAATCTGGAATAAATACTCTACAAAATTTGGTGCGTGCGTTTTTCCCTACTAAAAATTATCCGATAGAGTGTAACCCAAAACCATCAAACCTTCATTGTGCTTGTTTAACCTGTCAAACTGCCTTTTTAATTGGTTAAATTATCAAACCATCTTGTTGAGGATGATAAATCACTGAAAATATTGTTATTATCCTTTGTATTTATCAGTAAAACCGACACCCATGAGATATGAATCCGCTCCTGTAGCCCCAGAAGAAAGACAAGAAACCACTAGAGAACGAGCAGCTCGCCAACATCGAGAGCGTCAAGAAGAGTTTAGGTATACCGCGAGTGATGAAAAGCGATGGGCAGAAAATAGAGAGAGGGTTCTTAGAGATAGACAAGAAGCAGGATTAGGCCAAATATCTCAAGGTTTAAAAACGCCTCAAATTCTGAGTGACTCTATCGGGCTACAGTGTTCACTTGAAAATGAAATGGCGAAGAACCATCAGCATGTACTTATTACTGATTTAGAAGATGCCCACAAGGTTTTGCATAATGTTTGGTTAGATTCTGGTAAGGATGTCGCTGCTCTTGCTGCGAGTATAAATACCGCGAAATCATGGTTTAACCACACCGAACCAATGTTTGATGCTGCGTCCATTGCTAAGCAATTCGGTGATATGAATATTAAGGCTGATCTCGTAGAAAGCAAAGGAAAAACCTTTGTCGCCTTTAATGGGACAGACCAGAATGGAAAATTGCTCAAACATGCGTTTGTGAATGGAACTCGTATCAACATGAACGGGAAAAAATATCCACTCAACTCATTTAAATCAATACAAGCTGGCTTCAGCCCGAAATCAAGATCTGCGAACTTTAAAGGGGCGGGAGTCTTAACCTTTGTGGTATCCGCAAGTATTGCAACCAGTGATTTAGTGTTCAAAGATGATTATCATCTAGTGGATTGGTTTGGGAATGTTGGCTCTGACATGTTTAAAGCCTTAGTCCAATTTGGGGCTGGTGAGGCTGCTTTATTTATAATGGCTGCGGCTAGTGGTTCGATTATTCTTGGTGCTTTGGCTGTTGTTGGCGCTTATTTACTTGTTGAGTGGCTTTGGGGGGAGTATGAACTCTCTACTACCATTGTTAGTGAGTTAGAAAATGCAATCCAAGATTAAGGTTAGAGTTGCCGTAGCATTGGCATGTGTAATGATGTTTACAATTTGGTTTATTCCATCTTATGGAGTGCTTGGTGATTACCAAAATCTCTTAGCTCATTCAAGTATTGTACAAGTCTCTGTGATAACTTTGTGGGTTCCTGTTGGGATGCTTGGGGCGTCATTTAGTACGATCTTGTTAGCGCCTAAAGCCTTGCTTCATGGTAAAAAATTTAATGAAACGTACTCAAGGGAAACAATGCAACTCGTTAATAGAGTATCACTTTATTTTGCATTAGCTGGTGTAGCATTTGCTGCTGGTTGGACGTATCACTCAATTGCATTGTTAGATAAATATGGTTATGTATACAGCCGAGATTTAACAAAAATCACTCCAACTGGAGTGCACTTGATATACGTTAAAGTTCGATAATTTAACTTAACAGTACTTAGTTAGAACCCAGATTTAGAAGCAAGAACGGTTCCCAATTGGGAGCCGTTTTTTCAGCACAAAGAAAAATTGGATGAAACCTCATACTTATTGATAGTTTAACCAATAGCATTCGTATTTGTCTGATTTACCATAACGGCACTTAATGCGCCCTCAGCCAATACTTTTCTGGTGCGATGTTACTCATCGCACTAGCTAGTCACAAGAACTTTGCCATACCTGTGATTATTCGTATTTTTCTAATTTAGCAAAATCGCTAGCAAACTTTTGTCCAAAACCTTCACAGACTGAATTCCTACCCGTGTGTGGTTTAACAAACTACTCCTACCTGCACTTGCCCCTAGAATACTACCCACTTTTTTAAGTTCGAGCTCACCCAAAACTTCGTGACCTATCACAGTAGTGCTTGGTTAAGTAGCTGACATCTAAAACATTATGAATTAATGCGAAGTGAAATTAGTTTTTGAATATCAATATTTGCGATACTTGAACTAATTGAGGTAAAAGAAAGACCTAACCCTCATCATTTTTGATCTCTATTAAAAACGAAGCATTAAGGGAATATGATGGATCCAATGGATAAAATTTGTGATATATGCGGCCACATGATGAGTGCTTGCGAATGTGGTGGTTGCGAAAACTGTGGTGAAAAACCTAGTGATTGCATTTGCGTTGTTTGTGAACACTGCGAGGAATTTGAAGATAATTGCTCTTGTGAATACTGTGATACATGCAAAGAAAAGATGCCAGTTTGCATTTGTGAAAATGAAGACGAAATTTGTACTGAATGACACGGTTCAAAAATAATCAAATCTGCGCTAGGAACTAAAAGCGAGGGGGAGAAAAATGACTATCAAATTTCTCCCCCAGTCAGGTATCTTTCGCTGAACAAGCGAAAAGAGAGCCTTCACGGGCTCCCTGTTCATACGGTAGGTGTGCTCGTTGTTGCTTGGTTTATTCTTGGCTCTCTCGCAGTGCTAAACGTTGCTCCATCCATTCTTCGATTTCACTCTCTACCCATGCGACAGCACGCCCACCTAATGATACCGTTTTAGGAAAGGTATTCTCGTCCATAAACTTATAGATACTTGAACGACCTAATCCCGTTAACGCTATTACTTCTTTTAGTCTTAAAAATCTCATGGGAATTGTCTCCTGTTTGTATATACCCATGGGATAAGCCACTACTGTAAAAAAATGCAGTGGCTCTAATCTGAGTTAACGCTGACTACTCCCAATGTTATTGTTACGGCTACCAAAGTGTTTCGTCTCTTCTTTAGCTAAATAACTCACGTGCTTAAACAACCTATCGAAATCATCATCAAAATCATCTGAGTAACGATTTAAGCGATGGATAACAATGCGATCGTTCTCTTTGTCCTTTGAGAAATACACCAACCCATTGGCTTCATCGTAATCAACACCAATAACACGAGCCCACGCTTCTACAATGAAGGAGCCTAGGCTGTCATGTTGGTCTTTCGTCTTCCCCGTCCAGTTAAATCGGTCTTTGTTAAAAAGCAATAGTAGATGGTAGTGATCGACTAACGACGTAGAGCGCTCTCTTACCCATACATAGCGAACTGTGCACGGATGCACTCTTACCCCTTCCCTTTTTTTTCTGCGTTCTGAGTAATCAATCTGAGACTGTAAAGAACGAATGAAGTTTGTCATCACATTACCGCACTCCTTTTTAGATCTAAGCTTAGGGAACCTCAAATCCACCCGTAAGGCCATCGTCCTTGGATTGGCTTTAAGTGATCTATCAATTGTGTCATAAATCTTATTTAGGTAAGGGATGTAGAGTGGTCCATGAGCCGTTTGGATCGGATGCCCCAGAAACGTTTTTTTCGTGGTGAGTTTGAGGTTTTTGTTTTTCTTCGAACGTTGATTCATCTTATCTACTCCTGTATTTGAGTTCATAGATAAGCTGATGCAGTTATTTTTAATTATGTACTGTGAGTCACTTGGTGTGACTCAGTGATATGAGTTACGTTGTGATGAGGTGATAGGTTGATTGATTAGTAATACTAACCAAACAGACATTGGTGATGTTTCGCTATATTCATGACGTTCTCGTTTTACTTAAATAAGTCCCTCTTATTAGCCGCTCATTGAGGAAATGTATCTCAACCATGCACTCCATACGGCAAATAATAAGATTTGAATTGCTTGCAAGTTAAGTTATATCGATGAGTAATTCGAGATGGAATTTTGCTCACACCTATCCGCTTATCGCTCCCCGTCCTCAAACACCGATGGTAATTAATTATGCACCATGAACTTTATTCACCCCTCACAATTTCACTTAAAAATAAGTGACTATCGACTTAAGAAGATGCTACTGTAATTTGCATAGATAAAAATAAGTAAAACCACAACAAATAGAGATAACAGAATAAGTTTTCTTGCTAAAAACCTGTGTTTTCATGGTGATTTTTTATCTTAATATTTTCAGAAATTTTGCTACAAACCTGCTCATAACCACCAGCAAACCACCTAAGAATAATTATGCAAAAGAAAAGGCTAAACCGATTTCTCAATGAGACTGAAACACATCTTCGTTTCTATGTTCTTTACCTCTCTTACATGGACGATAAAAAAGAACACAGTGACTTTCGTGATCTCGCCTTGTTTAATTATCAAGAGTTACAGCATCGCTTTATTGAGGTGCTTTCTCTTTATCTGAATGTAAATGTAACGGCGCTAGAGAAAGGTGAGCTGCTTGATGAAAAAGAACGAAAATTAGATCGCTTGCTAAATAGGCTGCACAAAGAATCCGTTGATAATCTGCTCACGAGTGAGTTCACTTCTTGGCTAAAGAACGATAGAGAAAAGTACTTCTTCCACTCCATGCTAAAGGCAATGGTGATAGCTAAAGTAAATCTAGTGAAGAGGCCAAATAATACAAAAACCATCGGTGAGATATTATGGCCTCAACTTAAAGATAAGCAGTATTTAGAAGAGATAGAAAAACGCAAAAAATCGGCTAAGGATAGAGCTTTTGAAAATATATCCGAGGGTATCAGAAAAGCAAATGAAGAAGCTGAAAGAATCTTTCAAGAAAGGGAAGATAGAAGAGAAAAGAGAAAACAAGAAGAGTTCGATAACATCCGTCTTGATTCAACTCTAGAGGCGGTGAAATTGGTTTGTAGGTTGTGCCCCACTATTGATAAAGATAGCCACATAATCATTATCAACTACCTCACTTACCACTGTATATCTGGAGATATCACACTCAAAACAGCACAGGATCTTTTGTTAAGAATCAGATCTATGTATATCAAAGCTTACGCAAATGTCCCTTTAAGTTGGGACATTCTAAAAACAGAAAACGACAAACTGATAGACAAGACTTATGGCCGATTACAGAGTCAGTATCAGATATCTAATCTGTTTTATCCAGCAGAGGATACCAGTACTAAGAAAAAATGCATGGTGACGACATTAGATCTATTGTTCACCACCTCGGCTAACTTCCCTCAGCGTCTAAAGCTCTTAACGGATAAATTTTCGTTGGATAAAGCAAATAGCGAAGATTTCCAAATAGCTTTAAATCAAAAGCAATGGGATATGCTTGTAGAACTAGCGAATGGTGATACCAAACCCAAAATCAACCGCACAATCAACAAGCTACTCAAGGCGGCTTACAAGGATCGTTTTAATAAAAATACATAGATTGCTTACGGTTACTCAATAACGATTAAAATTGCAGAAATGATAGTAAGTGAGGGCGTACAGATACGTTGAAAGCAATCCTGTTTTACTGTTATCTAAGTTTGCTCAAAATAGAATAACGACTCAAGCTCTCCAACCTATTCATTGAGTAAGTATGACGCCAACGCCAAATACGTGACTTCAATCACGTAATACTTAGGTATTCCAAAAAGTACTCCAAGATTAATATTAAAATAAACAATCATTTAAGTATCAAATCATTAAAACTTAAATTCAACTCCCGCCAGCACCAAACGTTTGGAAAGGGCCAACTCGAAAGAGTTGGCCCTTTTTGTTTGTCTAAGGGTTGTGCCTTAGTAGATAAACCAATAAATAACAAACACTTAAAACCCTAACCGTCAACGTCAAAAACAATCACCCAATAAAAAGCCACACATCCCATTGCTGAAATGTGTGGCCGTTTAGAACTGTTCTATATCGCTCTTAGTAAGTTGAGGCGTTACTCCATCTCGCCTAGCACATAATCTTCATCACTACTGACTACTGCGCCGTGCTTCAGGAAGTTCTTACCTAGAATCATGCTGTATTCGAAGCGTGAACGATCTTGAAGGTTCACTCTCACCTTCTTCTCTAAGTCGCCTAGTTTAACGTTCATCTCTACTACAGGGCGAATGTTCACCTTCTCGCCTTTTTTAGCTTTAATGCGCATCACATCAATCACTGGCTTAGTGAACTCTTGCTTATCGCCTTGGTTGTTTTGATAAGTAAAGGTAACCATGTCTTGGCCATCTTTCTTGAATCGCTTGATGTTGACTGCGTTCATAGAGCTCACATCAGCACCAGTGTCTAGCTTGGCAGGGAATGTCATGCCGTTCACTTCAACAACTTCGATGTGCCCAACTTTAAACAATGGCTCAGCTTTCAGAAGGTAATCAGAACGCGTATTAACGTAAACGCCTTCTTTTGCCATCTTCTTGCCTAAAATAAAGTACGCTTCTTTCTCATTCGTATTGAGCACATCGATGGCAAACTCTTGCGTACGAACGTTTCCAGAGACCGCAAACTCACCACTCACTACCGGACGAGTATCATCACCGACTTTAAGCTTCTTAATAATTGGCTTGGTCACCTTCTGCTTCTCACCATTTACATCCGTAAGATAAAATTCAACGGAGGCATCTTTGCCTTTACCTGTCATTTCAAAACTGTCGACCTTCAACAGAGGTGTGTTTACCGTGAAAGAAGCCACAGCCTTTAGCGGGAAGTCATCAAGTGTGATGTCCTCTTCCGGTGAGATAATCATAGGCTCACCAGACTCAGCAACATCACTAAAGCTCTCTGAACCTTCTGATAAAATGTTTTCAGCATTGGTATCAATCATGAAGAGCTCACTGGCTGTGCTGGTTCCAAATCTCAACTGCGACTCACTACTCGAGCGCTCACGTAGGTACACCAGAACGTCTTTAGTTGTGTTTTCATCGAGTTGAACTGGCACATAGACTAAAGGTCTCTTCTTACCGCTCACGCTTAACATACGAACCAACGGCAATGTCATCTCTTTTTGTTTGCCGTCGTTATCGAACATATCAAACGTCACTTCTTTGTTCTTTTTGTCTATGTCGATGTCTTTAGCATGCAAAATACTGTAGCGGTTCTTTAAAGAGAAGGTCGCATTCATCGCCATTCCAGAGATAGACACCACCTCTTTACGGCCAACAACCGTCGCATTTTCTTGCTCTTGCAAGTAGTCATAACCCGCAAACACCAAAGCGTTATCAGCAAGGAAGGTTTTACCAATCAGCACAGGCGCAGAGAAGTGGCTTCTGTCGGTAAGGTTAACGTCTGTTTTTAATTCTTGATCCGCAATGGTCAGCGACATTTTAATAGTCGGGCGAAGCAAAGGCGTGCTGCTGGTGCGACTGCGTATCATGCTGACACGCTCTAAAGGCGCTTTAATTAATACCATGTCACCCGTACGTGGGTTTTGAACCTTAAAAGAGACCACAGCTTCATATTTCGCAAAGGTGCTGCCATCCCAATCGTCGTAATCAACGTCGCTATTGTTCAACACATCTTCGGTTAATGCCGCCATTAACTCTTTGTCTTTGAGGTTCTTATAATCTGCATGTGTGCTTTTTACATGGATGTCTTCAGCATGCATGGAAGTGGTTTCGGCACCGGTGTCGATTTTGCCAATGAAAGGAACGTCTTTAAGCCCTTGAACGCTAGAGAGGTACACATTCTCAGTGCGGCCTAATACCGCCTTACCATCGAGTTCATAAGTCGGATTTTGCGTGGTGTGTGAAGTGTCTGTAGCCAAAGAATATTGTGAAAAAAGTAGAGTGCTTAAAAGAGTTAGAGCCAAAGGTATCTTTTTCATTAGTTGGTCCGTTGTGATCAGTTCACTAATAATACTGGCGAATAGGCAAGAAGTTCCCCACCAGCGATGGTTCTCACATAACGTTTACGCTATGACTTTTTCAATGACAAACCGATGACTTTGCGCTGCATTCGCTTATCGATTATTGACTAATGGATACCCAATAACCTTTCAATACTCGGCGTTCTATTGAAGAAATGAATACAAAAAAGGCCAACGACGAGCGCTGACCTTAGCTATTCAAAACACACCTGAAGCGAGTTTAACTTGCTAAAACACAAACGGTTCTAGATAAACATAGCACTAAAAAGTCCCGACCGTTTTCTTTGCACAGACAGCACGAGCTTTTTCTGCACCCTCGCCTTTATTTTTATTAAAACATTGGCGGTAAGATTCGACGTATCGCTCAAATAGTACTTTGGCTTCAGGTTGTGGTTTAGAGAGCAGTTGATTAACGAACTTTCTCGAACCGACCTCGAAATGCTGAGTATCGATTGGGGTATTCCAGTCTCCTCCCCAGATCATAAAACCATGATGTGCAAACAGCTCGACCACATCTTCCGCCATGCCTCGGCGTTCAATGTCATTGCGAGCACGAAAGCGCGTTCTATTTACATAGCTGGTTGCCGATTGTGATGGCTTTACCGTGATGGTTCCGTTGCTATCAAGCGCTAAGAAAGGGTTTTGAACTGGGTTGATGTCGATTGCCACACCGTATGCATGCTTCGACCAACCACCTCCGCCAGTGATAGGCCGAGCATTAAACGCGCTGCTATTATTGGCTTCCATAGAAGCATTATCATCACCGTTGAACTCACGCATAAGGCGTGCAGAATGCAGTGGGAAGTTACGCTGTTTGAGTTCTAAAAAGATTTGCTCAACAGAAGGGGCGATAACATCAAGCACAATCATGTTCCCCTGCTGCGTTTCGCCTTTAAAATTAACGAAATCAAAGTCTACTTTGGATAGCCGATCACAACCAACAGGTGCTCCACTATTCAATACCTTGTTCTTTTTCATCATGTCACACTGCCATTGAGAAACAGGTGCAACTTGGCCGTAACTCGCCGCACTGATCAAGGTTGCCAGCAAACCAACAATTAAACGTTTCATATCAAGGCTCAAAAACAGCAAGAGTAAAAAGACAGGGAGTGGAAAGTAACACACTCAACATAACAGAGCGCATACTTTGCTAATGCGTTTTCTTCCAATAAACGATTTCGCGAGCTCGACCATTCTGATCCTTATCAGCCTTTCCACCGATATCAGCAAGTTCAGGCAAGCACGACAATGTTGGAGCGTGATACGCAATCAACATCAATATGAATGCGTCATAAATATCATCTATCGCGACATCTTTACGCTTGGTGTTTGAGATAGCTAACGCCACAACCTCACACCATAGTGGGGCGAGTTGCTGAATAATCGAAAGCCTTTCCTCTTTGCCCTCTTGAGTTCGCTTAGAAAAAGTAAGCGGTTCGCCTTTCAAAGCAGCGAACACCACCTCAGGGTGGGACTCTCTGATCGATAAGTTTGGGTGATCATCGATGAGTTTATCTAGCTCCCGGATTTTAGGAACGATACCCCAAGTTTGCTTAGAGAACTTCTTACCAAGCTGCTGCACATTGGCATTACACGCCGCGATATAATCTGTTTGGTAAACCGCCTCACGACACGGCACAGGAAACACCGAGGAACCACGTTTGCTGGTTAGAAAACGCCTTGCTGCTTTGTCGCACAAGCGATCTGGAGTATTCGCGTCACTAAAACCAATCGGCATATCGATAAGCGCTGTTGAACCGATAAGATCATTCACTAGCTCATCAAGCGCCTTTACCACTTTGAACACTGGCGTCTGATTATCAGAGACAATCCAAGCGATCCAACCCGCCTTACAGCCATCAATTCCGATGTATTTCATTGTTATCTCTACCGTTACTTAAAGGATTAAATTAGCGGGTAAGCGTGGCGATCACTGCCACTCATTAATTAACAGTCGACTTTTCACACCACGTACCTGCAGACCCATTGCATCAAACACCTCTTCGAAGTCTCGACACTGTAGTGGAATATTGGGTAAAGAAAGGACCGCTTCAGAAAAGAATTGCTGTTCAAAATGAGCCGAATCACTCCACGCCAATTGCCACCATTCAAGAATACGAGGTTTAGACGCGCGAAGTTTTTCAGCGGTAGGCACTTTGTCACTTTTGCTCAAGTTCTCTTTGCTTGTGGTTGGAAAGAGGTTCCACTTATCGTTATTCGGCCAGTAAGCAAAAGGTAGACAGTGATCAACGTGATACTCATTTTTTAACGATTTTCCACTCCAGACGCTGACAATGTCTGCATGTTCAGATCTAAGTTGTTCAACTCTTTTGCGTACGTCACGAGTGTCGTGGTTTCGGTCAATCCAGACTAAGCAGTCGTGATAGGTCTGTAGTGAAATGTTGCGCTGTCGATTTAACTCAAAACGCTGCATCTCCATCACCCATTGATTCACGACTAGCGGCTCAATCCAAGAGTGATAGATTCTGAAACATTCCCATAAGCTTTCATCCAGCGTGAAGTAACCAAAGCTTGCTAAGAACTCGCTGTCGATGATCAGTGACTCTCGACTCTTTCGTCGCTGCTGAGGTGGGAGTATCTCAAACAACTTATTCTCTTTGGAACCTTGATAAATAAAGGTCACTGGGCCCGATTTAATGGTGCCGATCGTCTGTGCAAACAACTTCTGCAATGCTTTGGCTTCATCACCAATAAACAGAGTGCCTATCGCTAAATCATCAGCACTGAGGTGCTTGAGCTTGTTCCAGCCATCATCTTTTACAAAGCCTAGGCCTTTACTCGTGTTGCTATTTTGCTGAATCCCAGCGCCTTCTATGTCGATATCAATCAGACGCTTAAATTGCCTAACCCAATACAGAGCAACCAAACCCACCGGTAGAGATATTTTACCATCGGTTCGATCAAGCACGGCACCAGAATGGGCGTCTGCAATTCGCAACAAGGTTCTTAGCAGGGCCAATTTGTATGTGGCCGACTTGTTGTCATTCACAATAATGTGGCGCACCTTGTTTAAGTCACCCGAGCCATCATCTGGCAAGGTCATCACTACCGTTTGCCACCAAACCTCACTGCGCTTCAAGGTGTCTTGGCTATTCTCGACATGACGCACCAACAAAGCACTGTTCTTCGACAAACGCTCAAGCTCTTCAACCGAGACCTTATATCCCTCTCGGTCGTCATGAAACTCTCCGTGACGTAGCGTAATCACCAATTTGCCATTTGGAGCGAGTAAGTTAGATAACTTTCTGAATGCTCGCTCTCGATATGACGGTGCAAGGTGCATCCACACAGCACTCACCAGTATCAAGTCAAAACGCATTCCGAGGTTTTCAGTTCGACTCAACGATGGGAGTGAATCATCTAACCATGTAACATTTGGCCCAGTATATTCTGAGCCCTGCTCACGTAATGACGCACTGGGTTCTATCGCGATGACTTCAGCACCAGCCTTGTGCATCCATAACGCATCACGGCCACTTCCCGCCCCTACATCTAGCACCTTATCGCCATCTAAAGGCCAATAAGCTTGCCAGCTTTTGTGCACAGTCTCGAACGTCACGGAGTTGTACTGCTGACAAAGTGTGTGAGCATTTTTATCGTAAAAAGGAATCGATGAGGACATATGCGCTATTGGAGTAAGGAGTCTATCTCAATAGTAATGGGGAGCTTAGGCGATTGCTAGCAGCTCATGTAAGTTCAGCTACACCGAGCAACATTTATCGTTAGTGACTGTTTTATATCAATATCCACCTAATGAGCTCATCAGGCGAGTCACATCTCGAATCAGTCTCGTCAGAAAAACAAAAACAAACAAGGTGCAAGCTGACGTGTGAACAGAGATAATTGTTTTACCGTAATGCTCCCAACCTCAACACTCAGCCGATAGACGTTCAATGACTCAATACTCCTACATAGACATCCCATTCAACCTGCGCCACACCTGTTGGTTTTGTGGTGAACCTTCTAATCACAGCGTTGAGTTTCCCAAAACCGCTCAGCTTTTTGCCAAGGTTGGTCATGCGCCGATAGCGCTGCCTGCATGTAAAGAGTGCGCGAATGTGAAGTATGCGAAAGACCTAACTTCGATTTGGGCGGTGCGCGACCAGATAAAGCATGCGCTCATTGATAAGTATGCCAAGCACCTAGGTATTGGTGAGAACTGGACTGAGCAAGAGCTGATAGACAGTGAGTTTACGGGCTCGACACTTGGCGGTTTTGGACGCAGCGCTTGGAAGATGTATCAAATCGCCAAACAACGCGTCGATTATAAAGGCTGGCCTTTGTCGGTTGATGACATCCCACTTGAGGTATTCGACGAAACCAGTGGCTTTGAGTTTGACGGTACTCGTTATGCCTCCATCAATTCGTGTATCGACTATTTCACCAAAGCAGCAGGCGTAGACAAAGAGCTGTTGTCGCAACTTGTCGACATAGTGTCATCAGACCGATTTAGCTACGCACTACGAATCGCCAAGTTGAACAAGAGTGTTTCTAATACCAAGCGCTCGGAGATCGTCGAAGAGGTGCTACAACAAGAGTCTGAACAAGAAGAGGTACTGCTTGAGCAAGCTAATTCAATGTTTAACCCAAACGTCGAAGAGGTGAATATTTCAGGCTCAATAGCGCCGGTATTTGCCATTCAATGGGCGCTGGCTAACAAGGTTAAAGATTTAGCCCACCTTTGTGCTCTCGAAGATGAGTATTTTGACTATTTCGAGCACCTTGGTGGCCCTGCTGCTTTCATGTCTTATAACGGTCTACAACTCTACTTTGAATCGCGTCAAGATCCTGAATGGGTAGAAAAATCGGATCCAAATAAACAGTTTTGGTGATCATGAGCCATTACTGGTGAACACGTGTAAGCTCGATAACTGTGTCAAACACCTATTGTTAGTCCTTGTTTTATATAAAGATCTAAAAACAGCCCCCTATCACAGTTAATTGTTGCAATTCGGTTAAATAGAGTGAAAACTTCAAGCATCTAAAACTATTTAATCACTGCCACCTGCGGTGAGTAAGGAGTGAATTGTGCTTGCTGTTCTTCGTATTATTTTGGCTACGGTGTTTATTATTTTCACCACTCTATGTGCTTTTGTTTACTGCTTGTTTAGCCCCAAGAACCCCAAGCATGTGTACGTTTTCTGTCGTTGGTTCAACCAACTCCAAAAGATCATCGGTGTAAAACTGGTACAGCGCGGCCTAGACAATGCCCCAACGCCAGAGAACAGCGTCTACATATCTAACCACCAAAGCATATTGGACTTTGTGACCGATCCAGGAATGCTAAGACCACGCACTGTTTCATTGGGCAAACGCGATTTGTTGTACGTGCCTTTCTTTGGCCTGCTGTATTGGATCACCGGTAACATCATGATTAACCGTGAAGACAAATCCAAAGCACGCGATACCATCAAGCAAGTGGCGGAAGCGATTCATCAGAGAGATCTGTCTGTTTGGGTTTACCCTGAAGGAACCCGTAGTAAAGGGCGTGGATTACTGCCATTCAAAACAGGCGCTTTCCGAATGGCGATTGAAGCCGGCGTGCCTATCACCCCGATGTGCACGAGCACCACGCACAATAAGATCGACTTTAATCGTGCCAATAATGGCATTGTGATCACCGAGATGCTGGAACCTATCGATGTATCCGAATACAAGCTTAGTGATGCAAGGGAGCTGGCCAATCGCTGTCACGCACTCATGGCAGAGAAAATAGCAGAGCTTGATGCCGAAGTGGCTCGTTTAGAGGCGCAGCAAAACCCAGAGTTGGATTCAGACCGCTCTTCTACGAACTAACTCACAACGAACCCACTGAGTCATCGCTCAGTTACTTAAAAAGATACTCAACGATCGCAACTCTCATTGTTCTTGTTTTACTTGCTGGCGCTTATCCGCAAAATAAAAACAGGCGTTAACGGCTTTATAGAGCAATGGGAGTAAACGATGGAAGTGATTCACCATGGCGGCAAACATACTGTCACCGGATCTTGTCACGAGTTAAGAGATTCAGGCCAAGCGGTGCTCATCGACTGTGGCCTTTTTCAAGGTTTAGATCTTCAAGGTAAAAAGCTTCAAGGAGAAGATACCCGCCCTCTTGATATTGAATTTGAAACGTCCCACCTCAACGCTCTGCTGCTGACCCATACTCACATTGATCATATTGGTCGATTACCTTGGTTACTCGCCAGTGGGTTTAACCAACCGATTTATTGCACGCAAGCGACCGCTGAACTCGCCCCTTTAATGATTGAGGATGGTTTAAAACTGCAAGGGCTCAGCAATAAACAATCGAAGCTGATACTCAAAAAAATTCATTCGTTAATGGCTCCCAAGCCTTACGGGGAATGGTTTCCAATCACATCTAAACAGCAAAACAACGGAAAGGATCATCATAGGCCAAATACTCTGCATGCCCGTTTTCAACCCGCTGGGCACATCTTAGGTTCTGCCTATATCGAGATAAAATTACCAAGCCAAGAAGTAGTTGTGTTTTCTGGCGACTTGGGCCCAAGTAACACACCACTGCTGCCCGATCCAAAACCACCACAACAGGCCGACTATCTGTTTATCGAATCCACTTATGGCGCCAGTACACATGATGATATTGCAACACGAGCACAGCGTCTTAAAGCGATCATTGATCGTTCACTACTCGATGGAGGTGTCATCCTAATTCCGGCCTTCAGTATCGGTCGAACACAAGAGTTGCTATTTGATATCGAACACCTGATCTATGAGCATCAACTCAGTGCCGACATTCCTATCATCCTCGATTCTCCGATGGCAGAGAAAGTGACACGCTCCTATCGACGTTTTAAAGAACTCTGGGGACAAGAAGCAAAGCAACGGCTAGAACTGAAACGTCACCCACTTGCATTTGAGCAGTGCATTACTGTTGATGGGCATAGAATGCACAAGAAAATCGTTAATCGCCTTAAGTCGACAGGT
The DNA here is from genome assembly GCF_007858795.1 of Vibrio sp. T20. Lineage (NCBI taxonomy): Bacteria > Pseudomonadati > Pseudomonadota > Gammaproteobacteria > Vibrionales > Vibrionaceae > Vibrio > Vibrio sp. T20. Next base: position 79,089 of record NZ_VFEB01000005.1, on the reverse strand, counting down.
GAACCCGCGATTGTGGTTGCAGCTTCTGGAATGTGTCAGGGCGGGAGGATAATGAACTACTTATCGGCTTTGCTTCCCGATATACGAACCGATGTAATTTTAGCGGGCTATCAAGCGCAAGGGACGCTCGGACGAGAGTTGCAACAAGGTGAAATGCAGGTTTCAATCGACAACAAACAAGTGGAAGTGAATGCTCAAATTCATGGCATGTCTGGCTACTCGGCTCACGCCGATAAAGAGGATCTCTATCGATTTATAGAGGGCATCGCGACTCCACCGAAAAAGGTGCATTTGATTCACGGCGAACCAAACACTCAGTCTGACTTCACTAAAGAATTGCAGGTGCGAGGGTTCGTGGTTGTTTGAAACAGGCATCAAATTCGCAACTTTCACTAGGTAAACATGAAAGCCTCAATTATCGAACTTTCAAAAATCACAGTCTCTTAGGTCTGCTAGTTCATACGATAGAGGTGATATATTCCAACCTACCTATCCCACCAATCCTATATCAGCCGTTCATGCTAAGCGGCTTTAATCCCTATTTTTCGCAATTTCGTTTCTTATGCGAACCTCAAATCCCCCTTTTTGTATTAATCACTATTTATTCACTTTGAAAAACACCACAAAACAAAACTAGTTGCATATCAAATTAAATGAAACGATTATCGAATTAGCACTAAGCATTAACAAACACCCTCTATAACTTGCTTTATGTCACAGTAATCCTAATGAGCAGTTAAATAATTTAACACTTGGGTTACAAGTGAAGTATTGTGTTGTTCGAAAAACAATCATAAGTAAAACTAACAGGGAAAATACTCATGCAGTCATTCGTTGATTTTTTGAATGGAATAATCTGGAGCCCAGTACTTATCTACCTATGTTTAGGTGCAGGTTTGTTCTACTCCATCATGACTCGATTTGTTCAAATCCGTCACTTCTTTGAAATGTGGCGCTTGCTACTCTCGGGTAAAAGCTCATCAAAAGGCATCTCGTCTTTCCAAGCTCTAGCCGTTTCGCTATCTGGCCGTGTAGGTACAGGTAACATTGCTGGTGTTGCTGCCGCTATCGGTTTCGGTGGCCCAGGTGCAGTATTCTGGATGTGGGTTGTAGCCTTCTTTGGCGCCGCGACTGCTTATGCAGAATCTACGCTAGCGCAAATCTACAAAGAAGAAGACGAAGGCCAGTTCCGTGGTGGTCCAGCTTACTACATTGAAAAAGCAATGGGTCAGAAGTGGTACGCATGGATCTTCGCAATCGCGACTATTTTTGCATGTGGTATTTTGCTTCCAGGTGTTCAGTCAAACAGTATTGGTAATGCTGTAGAAGCTGCATTTGGCTCAGGTGATATGATTGAAACAGCTGTCGGTACATTCAGTTTCGCTAAAATTTTCACCGGTACTGTTGTTGCTATCATCCTTGCTTTCATCATCTTTGGTGGTGTTAAACGTATTGCGAACTTCACACAGATCGTTGTTCCGTTCATGGCATTGGCTTACATCATTATCGCGTTCGTTATCATTCTGCTAAACATCAGCCAAGTGCCAACTGTTTTCGCAATGATTATTGGTGATGCATTCACACCTATGGCAGGCTTCGGTGCTGCAATTGGTTGGGGTGTTAAGCGTGGTGTTTACTCAAACGAAGCGGGTCAAGGTACTGGTCCTCACGCGGCAGCGGCTGCAAGTGTTGATCACCCAGCTCAGCAAGGTTTGGTACAAGCATTCTCTATCTACATCGATACTCTTCTAGTATGTTCTGCTACAGCGTTCATGATCATCATCACTGGTGCATACAACGTTCACGGCGGCGCTGAGGGGGTATTCCTTGTTCAGAACCTAGCAGCAAACATCGGTGCGAATGGTCCTGTATTTACACAGCTTGCTATTGAAAGTGCACTACCAGGCATTGGTAAGCCATTCATCGCATTTGCTTTGTTCTTCTTCGCATTTACAACGATTCTTGCTTACTACTACATCGCAGAAACGAATATTGCTTACCTACGTCGTACCATCAAGATCCCTGGCATGATGTTCGTACTTAAGCTTGTTCTTATCACTGCGGTTTTCTATGGCACAGTTAAAACAGCGAACCTTGCATGGGCAATGGGTGATGTTGGCGTTGGCTTGATGGCATGGTTAAACATCGTGGGTATTCTGATCATCTTCTTCATGTCTAAGCCTGCGCTTAAAGCTCTAGCTGACTACGAAGAACAGCAGAAACAAGGCGTAACTGAGTACACATTCAACCCTGTAAAACTAGGCATTAAAGGTGCAACTTACTGGGAAGAGAAGTACAAGCGTAAAACAGGTAAGTCTCCTGAAGCAGAAGCTACAGACACTAAACCTGTAGAGCAACCTTCAGCTTAAGCTTTCCTTAGCAAATAGATCGCTTTAAAAAATAGCGCTATCGATAACGCATAAAAAAGGGGTTAGCCATTTCGGCTAACCCCTTTTGTTTTATTCATTACGAATAAGCGGCTTATAACAAACTAACTGTTCCCGAGTTAGAGTACTTAAGCAGCGATTTCTTGTGTTGCCATTTGAGGTGCTTTCTTCTCACCGATAGGCAGTACTGTACGGCCGTATTCGTTGTTGATTACTTGTGCCATTGCAAAGTAGATAGCAGAAGCGCCACAGAAGATACCTTCAAAACCAGCGATAGTGCCGATCAATGAGCTGCCAGTGAAATCACGAGCTGCAAGTAGGAAGAACAAGATAGTCAGTGAACCGAATACTACTTGCTTCGCTACCGGGTAGCATAGAGAACCGATGAACATGAAGCCAGTGAAGATACCCCATAGTAGTAGGTACCAACCCATGAAGCTTGCAGGGCTTGCAGGTAGACCCATGTAAGGCATGACAATCAAACCAACCAAAGACAACCAGAATAGGCCGTAAGAAGTAAACGCAGTTGTACCGAACGTGTCACCACGCTTGAAACACATTGTGCCCACGATAACTTGGCTCAAACCACCGTAAAAAATACCCATCGCAAGGATCATTGAATCGATTGGGAAGAAACCTGCGTTGTGGATATTAAGAAGAATAGTGGTCATACCGAAACCCATTAAGCCTAATGGCGCTGGGTTAGCTAGTTTGGTCGACATTGCGAATTTACCTTATTAAATTGGTTGATTAAAAAAAATCGATAAAATTTGTAAGAAAATTTTAATCTATAAACCGCTCAACTAGGTAATCCAGTTATCGAAAACTAAGATTGTGTAAATGATCCTATGGAAAATTAGTTTCATAACAACACCAATCAATTCACAGAAACTATAAGTAAACAAGTTCCCTGTCACGCTATAAAAAAGATTCGAGTAAGCGGGATAAGAGGAGCGTATTGAGATTGAAATAAGTGATATGCATATGAAAAAGGTGCGGGTAACGAGATACGAGACACGAAAAGAGTCTTTAGATTTGAGTATGCGAGACTGCTTAATAGCAAGCTTAGACAATAGAGAGCGAGCTCTTCGATACTCGTTTACTCACATCCCGTACCTAGCTCTCAGTCGTCATTCCAGAATCGAGGAACGAGGTACCTGGAATCTCCTCTTCGATATAAGCACGTTTGGCGCACTAAAGAGATTCCCTATCACGTTCGTCCCTCACTGTGAGGAATGACGAGGATTACTTAGGTTCGAGTAAGTGAGATGAAGAACAAGAGAGCGAGCTTTTCGTTACTCGTTTACTCGCATCCCGTATCTATTCACTCACCCGTCATCTTAAACTACGCTTGTTGAGCTTTAGATTCAGAGACTTGAGATTGCACCTCTGATTGAGCATGCTTACTTGCATCACGCTTGGCCAGCAGCGTTACAACAACCAACTGAGCGACAAGCGCACCTAACACGACCAACGAACTGCCAGTAAAGCCTGCCACTACGAAACTCACCAGAGCAATAGAGCCGTTCATCAACGCATAAGGAAGCTGCGTCTTAAAGTGTTCAAACTGATCACACCCTGCCCCTGTTGAAGAAAGAATGGTAGTTTCAGAGATCGGTGAGCAGTGATCACCAAACAGACCACCAGAGAGCACCGCGCCAATCGCGACGAGTAACGGAGCATCTATCGCGATCGCAGTTGGCATAACCAATGGCATCATGATGGCGAAGGTTCCCCACGACGATCCGGTAGCGAATGAAATGATAGCCGATAATAAAAACGCAACTGCAGGCACTAACCAATAAGGGAAGCCGCTCTGTGCTTGCTCTGCGATATAAGCCGCTGCGCCCAACTCTTTACCAACAGTGCTTAACGCCCAAGCCAGCACCAAAATGATCGCGACTGGCATCATATTTCCCATACCTTTTAAGTACACAGAAACACCGTCAGACAGTTTTCTTACACCGTAGTAAGCCATTAGCGAGATCAAGGTAATCGCAGCAAAGAAATAAGCCGATGATAAAGCGGCTCTGAATGATGAACCCGCGACCTTTTGGAACGGGAAGCCTTGCGGAACCAACATGGCACACAACACCACCAGCATCACTAACAACGGTGCCCAAACAAAAGATGCCTTTGCATTTTTATGCGAGAACGCATTCAGTGATTCACTATTCGCACCAGAGCAGGTTCCTGCTTGGCAATCACGCTCTGCTTTTGCCATTGGTCCAAAGTCTAAACCTTTAACTGAAACTAAAGGAACAATGAAAATAGCTAAGAACGCGTAGAACTGAAAAGGAATCGCACCGATGAAAGCATCCCAGTCAGACATGTTGACATTCAAAGCCGTGAACTCTTTTTGAATAAGGCTCATAATGTAAACGCCCCATCCAATGAAAGGAATAAGGATCGCAACTGGCGATGAGGTTGAATCAATGATGAATGCTAGCTTCTGTCTTGAAAGTTTCAGTTTATCGAAAAGGGGACGAAAAACAGGGCCAACGATTAAAGGGGTACCTAAGTCAGAGAAAAATATAACGATTCCCCCAAACCATGCTGAGATTTGAGCTTGGCATTTATTGCTTACCCATTGGGTAACACGCTTGGCAAACGCAACACCACCACCCGACTTCTCCATCAAAGCAACAAAGCCACCGATGAACACCAACAGCATGATCACACCTGCGTTATAGCTGTCGGTAAGTTGAGGGACTAAGTAACCTTTCACCATGGTGCCAAACGTATCAAGCGGGTTAAGTTCGCTAAACATACCAGTGAGCATTGCCACACCACTCAGCACGCCTGCAAATAGGCCTATCACTACATTCCTTGTCGCCAACGACAACACCAAAGTAATCACAATGGGGATGAGTGACGTGATATCTGTCTGTTCCATAGGTACACCTTAACCCTAAAATAAAAGAATAAATATAAATTAAATTTGAATATAAATTCACAACCATCATTTGTACAGGACTTTATTCTCTAACTGGATAATTAGTCTTTAAATACGCTTTAACATAGCCTAATAGACCAGTCGACCTTCCTAGGCCACCAAGTTCGAAACGAAAAAAAACCGAAAGTAAAAACTTTCGGCTTTTAATTATTTATATCGCTACAGTCGTAATATTGAACTCGTCATTTAAACCGCCTTTTCGGTATTCAGACTATCAATTACAACTGATTTCATCCCAGAACCAATTCGACTGAACAGGACTCTCCCAAACACCCGGAGCATTTTTAGCCACGAAGCACTTACCGTTATGTGTCACCTTGTCACCGTTACTCACTTGGCTAACGCCCGCTTCCCATGTGATAAACACCGACGGGTCAACAACGACAGGTGGCTCAACTGGTGTTGGGTCCACCGGAGCAGGATCGACAGGAGCTGGGTCGACTGGCGCAGGATCAGTCACTACCGGTGGTGTTGGCTCACCCGCCACTAATTTCCAAGGGCCGCCATTGGCAGGGTCATCCCCTTGTGTCCACCATTTCGCTTCGTAGGTTGCACCGTTGTGAGTCACTTGGTCGCCCGCATTGTAAACCTTAGTCGCACTCCAGCCGTTACCGCCGGGATCGGTTCCTGGGTCTACCGGATCAAGCTTATCGACCACCTTCACTTCAGGCCAGCTTGCATGAGATCCATAGAAGTTGGTCACACACTTCTCGTAATCGCCAGCCACCAGCGCTGAATAAGCCGTTTGGAATCCGACCAATTCACATTCAAATGAATAGCCTTCAGGGCGATCTGCGTAGTATTTCCAGTTACCATCCCAGTTGGTGTACAACACATCGGTTGCGCCATTCAGATTCAAGCTTCCGTAAGGCGTTTGCTGCCAACAGGTATTCGCTTCATCCGCTTCTACAGGAATTTCATAGTGCGCCGCTAGCCCTTCCCAGTAACGGATGCGGTTAACTGGCTGGCCTTTGTCTTTATTCTGTTCACCACACTCAATACCACCGTTGATCACATTGATTGTGGTACCAAAGCCATAACCAATACCCGCATCCAGTTCACGTTGAGATGGCGTCCATGTACGGTCAATCACATGAAGCATAGCTGGCTTAGGCGCTTGTGGGGTTAAGAAGAACCAAATAGCAGAAGCCAAGTTCAACCAAGAATCCGCCACTAAGCCCGGATTATTGAGAAGCACGGTTGCGTCACCATCGAACATCACTTCCGAGAATGCACCGTAATTAAAGTGGTAAGAAAGCTGTTTAGCACCACGACCGAAGTAGCCCTGCCCCGCGGCGCATGGCCAGCGTGCATTTTGCCAATCGTTCTGGCCACAACCTGTTGTGTAGCCTTCTTGCCCTTCAGACCACCCCATTTCACGAACATGCACCAGCGCTTGCTGCCACTCTTCAAGAGCTAATGGGTTATCAGAAGTGTTGTCTATTGCAATGTGACCGCCCGTCTCTTGAGAGAAGTGGGCAAAAGCGGTGATGATGGATTTCTTACAGATGGCATCAGAATCACGGCCATCAGTGTACTCTCCACAGAAGGCTGGGAATTTACCAATCGCGCGCAAGAAACGAGTGTAAGTGTATTCTGGCGCCGCCATCTGAGTAAGGAAATCCCATTCAGATTGAGGGAATACACGCTCAACCCGTTTTACGTTTTCAGGGTTAGAAGGTGAACCGGGTTCAATCGCTTCAACGATAGTGTTCGAACGAGTTTGTAATGCTTGTGACCAGATCGCGTACATAGGATCCGAGGTTTTCGCTTGTTCAGCAGCTTGTAATGCCGACTTTTCAACAAGGTAACCATTCGGGTTTTGCGGATCAGGTTGAATGTTCAAAGACGCATGACTTTGCGCTGCTAATGTGCAGCCCAGTACTGTCGCCAAATATTTGATTTTTAACATGATGGATTCTCTTATCTGTCCTTAATAAGTCCATCAAAGAGTATGCTTCACATGTGAAATGGCCTAGCTGTAGCTGTATGAATTTATAAAAAGTGCGAGTGATATTTTTGATATATAGCTCAACCCAACAAAGCGTCTCATGGTTTCTTGAGCTGATATCTAGTTTCCAACTCATTTGGTTTCTAGGTATTATTCATTTGGTTTCGAGGTATTGCTCATAAGCCTTTAATGCAATGAATCAATATAATGAATCGAAAAGAAAAAAGCCCCGAACTGAGTTCGAGGCTTAGGGTTTGAATCAACGCTGGTTAAATCTCTAAGAGATTATTCCCACTCGATAGTTGCTGGTGGCTTACCAGAAATATCGTAAACAACACGTGAAATGCCGTTAACTTCGTTGATAATACGGTTAGATACCTTACCTAAGAAGTCGTATGGTAGGTGTGCCCAGTGAGCAGTCATGAAGTCGATAGTTTCTACAGCACGTAGAGATACAACCCAATCGTACTTACGGCCATCGCCCATTACGCCAACTGAACGTACTGGTAGGAATACCGTGAATGCTTGAGATACTTTGTGGTAAAGGTCAGCAGCATGAAGCTCTTCAATGAAGATAGCATCAGCACGACGCAGCAAATCACAGTACTCTTTCTTAACTTCGCCAAGTACACGAACACCTAAACCTGGACCCGGGAATGGGTGGCGGTAAAGCATGTTGTATGGAAGACCAAGCTCTAGACCAATCTTACGTACTTCATCTTTAAATAGCTCACGTAGAGGCTCAACAAGGCCCATTTCCATATCATCAGGAAGACCACCAACGTTGTGGTGAGATTTGATTACGTGTGCTTTACCTGTCTTAGATGCAGCAGACTCGATTACGTCTGGGTAGATAGTACCCTGAGCAAGCCATTTAGCATTCTTCAGTTTCTTAGACTCTTCATCGAAGATATCTACGAATACGTGACCGATGATCTTACGCTTAGCTTCTGGTTCAGCTTCGCCTTCAAGAGCGTCAAGGAAGCGTTGCTCAGCGTCTACTTTGATGATGTTTAGGCCAAACTTGTTACCGAACATCTCCATAACCTGCTCTGCTTCGTTTAAACGAAGAAGGCCGTTATCTACGAATACACATGTTAGTTTGTCGCCGATAGCGCGGTGAGCAAGCATCGCAACTACAGATGAATCAACACCACCAGAAAGGCCAAGGATAACTTCGTCGTCACCTACTTGTTCTTTAATACGTGCAACTGCATCTTCAATAATTGAAGCTGAAGTCCACAGACCTTCACAACCACATGCGTTAAGAACGAAGTTCTCAAGCATTTTCAGGCCGTTCTTAGTGTGTGTTACTTCTGGGTGGAATTGTACGCCGTAGTACTTCTTCTCTTCGTTTGCCATTGCAGCGTATGGGCAAGTATCTGTTTCAGCGATCTTTGTAAAATCAGCTGGGATTTCAACTACTTTGTCACCGTGGCTCATCCAAACATCTTGAGTAGACTCAAGGTCAGCGAAAAGTGCAGATTCACCAGTAACTTGTACAGCAGCGTAGCCAAACTCGCGCTCAGTAGACGTTGCTACTTTACCGCCAAGTTGCTCAGCCATAGTTTGCATGCCGTAACAAATACCAAATACAGGAACACCTGAATCAAATACGTACTGAGGTGCACGTGGAGAGTTCTCTTCCGTTACACTTTCAGGGCCACCAGATAGGATGATACCGTCTGGATTGAATTCACGAATATCCGCTTCGTCTACGTCCCAGCTCCAAAGTTCACAGTAAACACCGATCTCACGAATACGACGAGCTACTAGCTGTGTGTATTGAGAACCGAAGTCCAGAATTAGAATACGTTGGTCATGAATATTTTTAGTCATTGTAAGCAGTCTTATTGGCTATGTGATAAAACGGAGGCGAGTTTACTCACCTCTGATTAACTCTTCAAGAAATAAAGCAAACGTTTTCGTTGGATATCTTTAACCTCGTGTTTTGAGAAAATCAGGCTTTCATCAAAACAGGCGGTAGATATGATACCAATCACAGTAAGTAAGTGTTCAGGAATAGCGCAGGAAAAAAGCTTGAGAACAAGGCAGGATTTTCTGATAAGTAGTTATTCTACAATCAAAAATCCTAACGAAGTTATCGAGTTTTTTAACAAGCTAGGATGACCCGTTATTTACTACGATTGGTATAGTAATGTGCCGACTAAATCAGCACATTATTCAAACGTTTGGACGTATTATTAACCTAAACGGTAGTTAGGTGCTTCTTTCGTGATTTGAACATCGTGTACGTGAGATTCTTTCATGCCCGCACCAGAGATACGAACAAACTCAGCTTTAGTACGCATGTCTTCAACAGTTGCAGAACCCGTTAGGCCCATGCTTGAGCGTAGACCGCCCATCTGTTGGTGAACGATCTCTTTTAGACGACCTTTGTATGCGATACGACCTTCAATACCTTCTGGAACAAGCTTGTCTGCAGCGTTGTCAGATTGGAAGTAACGGTCAGAAGAACCTTGAGACATAGCGCCAAGAGAGCCCATACCACGGTAAGACTTGTAAGAACGACCGTTGTAAAGGATAACTTCACCCGGTGCTTCTTCAGTACCAGCGAACATTGAACCAACCATCACACAAGATGCGCCAGCAACGATAGCTTTACAGATATCGCCAGAGAAGCGGATGCCGCCATCTGCGATTACTGGAATACCGTATTCGTTTGCAACTTCAGCTGCGTCTGCGATTGCTGTTACTTGAGGAACACCAACACCAGTAACGATACGAGTCGTACAGATTGAACCAGGGCCGATACCAACTTTAACTGCACTAACACCTGCTTCGATAAGAGCACGAGCGCCAGCACCAGTTGCTACGTTACCACCGATGATTTGTAGATCAGGGTATGCAGCGCGAGTTTCGCGGATACGGTTAAGTACGCCTTCAGAGTGACCGTGTGAAGAGTCGATAAGTAGAACGTCTACGCCAGCTTCAACTAGAGCAGCAACGCGCTCTTCGTTACCAGCACCAGCACCAACAGCTGCACCTACACGTAGGCTGCCGCGCTCATCTTTACAAGCGTTTGGTTTACGTTCTGCTTTGTGGAAATCTTTTGCAGTGATCATTCCAGTCAGTTGAAAGTCATCATTTACAACAAGAACTTTTTCAACACGCGCTTCGTGCATTTTCTCTTGAACTTCTTCACGAGTTGCACCTTCTTTAACAGAAGCAAGGCGAGCTTTAGGCGTCATTACTACATCAACTTTCTTAGAAAGGTCAGTAACAAAGCGAACGTCACGACCAGTAATAATACCAACCAATTCGTTTGTTTCAGTAACAACAGGGAAACCGGCGAAGCCGTGTTTTTGAGTAAGGGCTACAACATCAGCGATTGTCGCGTCAGGATTTACAGTTACTGGGTGAGAAACCACACCAGCTTCGTAAATTTTAACCTGGCGAACCATTTCAGCTTGCTGCTCGATTGACATATTCTTATGAATAAAGCCAATGCCACCTTCTTGCGCAAGGGCAATTGCTAGGCGTGCTTCCGTAACAGTATCCATCGATGCAGAGATCATTGGGATGTTTAAAGAAATGTTTTTCGTTAACTGAGTGCGAAGATCAGCTGTGTTCGGAAGAACGGTTGAGTGTGCTGGGACGAGTAAAACGTCATCAAAAGTTAAAGCTTCTTTTGCGATTCGTAGCATTTGCAATATCTCACAACAAAGGTGTTAAAAGGAGTAAACCCAACTTTATCGTTTCGCATAATAAAGTGATTTGGATTTGATATTGCAGACGGATTATACGCACGGCGAAATCGCTTGGCTACACATTTTTGTGTTTTTAATTTGCATTCCCCCCCTTGCTATGTATTATATTGCCGCTATCTTCCATACTCACGCCCTGTGAGATTCCAAGAAAGACCTTCCTTCAAGGAAAGATAGTGCTTCTATGACTAATCCAAACATCTTTACTGTTTCTCGCCTCAACTCAGAGGTTCGTCTCCTATTAGAAAACGAAATGGGAATAGTGTGGCTCGTTGGTGAAATCTCGAACTTCTCTGCACCTGTCTCTGGTCACTGGTACCTCACGCTTAAAGACTCTCGCGCTCAAGTTAAGTGCGCTATGTTTCGTGGCAATAACCGCCGAGTCACCTTTAAACCTCAGAACGGCAACCAAGTTTTAGTCAAAGCTCGCCTATCTCTTTATGAGCCACGCGGTGACTATCAACTGATCATCGAAAGCATGCAGCCAGAGGGTGACGGTAAACTTCAGCAAGAGTTTGAAAAGCTGAAGATGAACCTAGCCGCAGAAGGACTGTTTGCTCAATCAAGCAAACAACCGCTTCCTGAGCATCCAAAGCGTGTTGGCGTTATCACATCGAAAACCGGAGCAGCGCTATTTGATATCCTTGATGTCTTGAAGAGGCGTGATCCTTCGCTGCCAGTGGTGGTTTACCCAACCATGGTTCAAGGCGAAGAGGCAGCTATTCAGATTGCACAAGCAATTGGACGAGCTAACGAACGTAATGAGTGTGATGTGTTGATTGTGGGTCGTGGCGGCGGTTCTTTAGAAGACCTATGGTGCTTCAATAACGAGATCGTAGCTCGCACAATCGCAGCAAGCCAAATCCCGATTATCAGCGCAGTTGGCCACGAAGTTGATGTCACTATCGCCGATTTCGTCGCAGATATGCGCGCTCCAACACCATCAGCAGCCGCTGAGTTAGTTAGCCGTGACAACAGCCATAAAGAACAAGCTTTTGCTTCTAAACGTGCTCGCTTAGTCAGTGCGATTCGTCATGTGTTAATCAAACAAGCGCAATCCACTCAAACCTTGAAATACCGCTTAGAGAAGCAGCATCCTAGCTACCAACTGCAAAAGCAGAGCCAGCAACTTGATGACCTAGACATGCGTTTGCGTCGTGGTATGACTCAATACCTAAAACAGCATGCACAACGTGTGGAACGTAAACAGCACCAGCTTCAATTGAGCTCACCTGTTAAGCGCCTTGGCGAACAGAAGCTGCATCTACAACGTTCAGAGCAAAAGCTATTAGATGCGATGGATAAGACGTTACTAACGACTCGCCACCAGCTAGCTATGGCCGCAGAGAAGTTAGAAACCGTAAGTCCGCTGGCAACCCTAAAGCGTGGCTACAGCATTACTCATTCAGCATCGAGCAAGACGGTGTCATCGATTAATGACGTAGAAGTAGGTGAAGTGATCACCACTCAAGTTGAAGACGGTGTGATTGAGTCGCAAGTGACCACAAGAGTGACTAAGAGCGAGCTTTAAGTTCGACTCGAACATTTGAAACCAGAAAGCCCTATCAATAATCGACAGGGCTTTTAAGTATCTAACGACTTAAAAAACTAACTGATTTCCCCCTACTCAGTAGTAGAAGGCTCCTTCATGGTTAGCATCCCTTCGGTCACGATAAAGTTGATGATGAAATCTAACCCTTGGCTCTCTTTGAGGTTGGTGAACACGTAAGGCTTGGTTGGACGCATACGTTGTGTGTCTTGCTCCATGACTTCAAGTGACGCACCAACATACGGTGCCAAATCGATCTTGTTGATAACCAACAGATCAGAACGTGTGATACCCGGACCACCTTTACGTGGGATCTTTTCCCCTTCCGCTACATCAATCACGTAGATAGTAAGGTCGGCTAACTCAGGACTGAACGTCGCACTCAAGTTATCACCACCACTCTCTACAAACACCACATCAAGGTTCTTATGTAGCTTAGCCAGCTCTTCGACTGCCGCGAGGTTCATCGACGCATCTTCACGGATCGCAGTGTGCGGACAACCGCCTGTTTCCACACCGATAATACGGTCAGGTTCGAGAGCTTCAGCTCGTGTCAGTATCTTTGCATCTTCTTGGGTGTAAATGTCGTTGGTTACTACGGCAATGTTTAGCTTGTCGCGAATTGCCTTACACAGCACTTCCAACAGTGCGGTTTTACCAGACCCCACTGGGCCACCAATACCAATTCGAAGTGGTTGCTTATAACTTTCCATAATCTACTTCCTTATATTCTTTTTTACTACATCGTTCGAGCTGACCGCTACGAACGAAATAGTCGTGTGTATTGTGTTTCGTGCAGTGAACTTGCTAATGCCATTGATGGCGAAAAGCTCCCTATCATCCAATCTTCTATCGTGCGTGCTTTCTCAATGTTCTCGGGAAACGTGTTGGTGATATTAATCAGTGCCAACTGACCATCGGTTTGACCTAAAGGCACTAACTTGACCCCTGCGGTAACGATGTTTTCAAGCCAACTCCATAAATAACCCTGCTTAAGGCTTTCTAAATCGATATCCCAATGTTGAGCCGCGATGCACATTCCTAACAGCTGGTTTGGGTGACTATCAACAGAATCCACCTGCGAAATATCGATCTCTAAGCGCTTTAACAAGGTATTCAATGCATGCCCGCGCTGCTTTTCTTCTGCTCGTAATTCACTGGTTTCACGGCTTGAGTACAAGTAGTTACACCAGTGCTCAATCTCATCGAGTTCACCTTTTTCTAGAGCATGATAAAGACGCTCTAAGATAGGTAATTCCAAGGTCGCGACACTGGAACTGACGATGGTATTAAGCCACTGCTCCATGCTATCGCGATTTGTCACCCACCCCGCCTCAACCGCTAGCTCTAGCCCTTGCGAATAAGTGAAACCACCAATCGGCAAAGAGGGACTGATCAATTGGAACAGACGATAAATCGCGATATTTTCTGTTGTGCTCATACTCTGCTCTCTGTCTTCTAAATTCGAAAAGTTCGAGAGCTTACGCGCCTAACAGTAATACTGCGCTTGCTGAAGCAACACCGACTGACAACCATTTAGAGTAAACTGCGCGCCCAACAAACGTACCGACAACCATTAATGCCAAAGCAGTGATGCTCATACCTGTTGCAAATTGAGTTAGGTTGCTCGCAGCTTCAACGCCGTGTGCGTAACCATGAAAAAACAACATCGCAATGGAAGCGACTAATACGCTGTTTACACGCTTGGTTGATGGTGAGAATACGTGCCATAGACATAAACTGACGACGAACAGAGAAGCGATGATTGCTGGTTCAACAATCACAGAGAAACCTAAGGCTTGGCCTGCGATAAGCCCAACGACTAGTGAAGCCAATCCACCGCCAATCAACGCGGCTTTTATCTTGGTTGAAAACGACAGTGCGCCAATTAACAGACCGAAAGCGATCAGCATGATCAGGTGATCCATACCTGTTACCGGGTGAGTTAGGCCAGACATAAATGAGTGAGACTCATGAACCGAATGCGAACCATGTCCCGGGTGAGCCAAAGCCAATGTCGATGTTGTTAGAGAAGCCAGTGTGAAAGTGCATAAGCCTGCAGCTGTTTTAAAGTTCATCGCGAGTTCCTTGCGTTTATAGTTATTAATATCGTGGTTGTATCTAATAAATGGGTGAGTCTCAAATGACTCGATTAATGATGGTGATGATGTCCACCAGAGCGACCGCCATAAGCACCGCCTTCTGGTTCAAACGGTTGTTTTTCGGTAGTCACTGTCGCGCCCAAACCTTCAACCATTTCATCCAAAACATGGTCGTGTTGATAACGCACCCAGCCCTCTTCCACTTGTAGTGGCACATGTCGGTTACCTAGGTGGTAAGCAACACGAGTTAATAGATGCGAGTCTTCACAGTAAACGGTCGACACGGTTTCCGGCGCCGCTTTCACTTCGACAGTTAAACCACACTCACTAGTTAATTGCTCTCCGCCACGCAAGATATGACCGCGTGGTAGAAACAATCCAGCATTGCGCCCGTCATCGAGCATCACCTTAAGACGGCTTTTGATTCGGCTATCGATAGGCAGGCTTAGATAGCCGTCCGGTGCATTTTGTATTTGAGTATTCAGTTGAGTCAGTTCAATCATGCTATTACCTCAATCTCCTTGTGAGATTTATAACGTTCAAAATAAGAGCCCTCAGCCAAGAGCTAAAATACGAGCTTCAGCTAAAGGTCTAAAATAAGAGCCTTCAGCCGAGCTATTAAAATAGAAAGTATCTTTGAGCCATTGGCAGTTCTTCAGCAGGCTCACACGTCAGCAGTTCGCCATCAGCGCGCACTTGATAAGTCTGAGAATCGACCTCAATCTTCGGCATCCAGTCGTTCAGCTTCATGTCAGCCTTACTGATGTTTCGGCAGTTGCTCACAACACCAATCAGGCTCTTCAGTCCCAACTGCTTATCAATGTTCTGTGCTTTGGCTTCTTTCGAAACAAACAGCATCGATGTGTTCTGACACGCCTTACCATAGCTACCAAACATAGAGCGATAGTGAACTGGCTGAGGGGTTGGGATTGAAGCGTTTGGATCGCCCATAGGAGCCATCGCGATCATGCCGCCTTTCAAAATCACACTCGGTTTCACACCAAAGAAGGCTGGTTTCCACAACACTAAATCCGCCAGCTTTCCAGCTTCGATAGAGCCGATTTCATGTGCCATACCGTGCGTTATAGCAGGGTTGATGGTGTACTTAGCGACATAACGTCTTAGGCGGAAGTTATCGCTGTAGTCGGAATCTTCTTTTAGGCTGCCACGCTGCACTTTCATCTTGTGTGCTGTTTGCCAAGTGCGTGTTACTACCTCGCCTACGCGCCCCATTGCCTGTGAATCCGAAGCGATCATCGAGAACGCACCTAAGTCATGAAGAATGTCTTCTGCGGCAATGGTTTCACGGCGAATACGTGATTCAGCGAATGCAACATCTTCAGCAATCGATGGTGACAAGTGGTGACACACCATCAACATATCCAAGTGCTCATCGACCGTATTAACGGTGTAAGGTCGTGTTGGGTTGGTAGAAGAAGGCAGAACATTCGGCTCACCTGCTGCGCGAATAATATCGGGAGCGTGGCCGCCGCCTGCACCTTCGGTGTGATAGGTATGAATCACGCGATCACCGATTGCACCAAGTGTCGATTCAACAAAACCCGATTCGTTCAATGTGTCTGTGTGAATCGCAACTTGTACGTCCATCTCGTCAGCAACACTCAAGCAGGTATCGATTGAGGCAGGGGTTGTTCCCCAGTCTTCGTGCAACTTCAAACCCACAGCACCCGCTGCCACTTGTTCACGCAATGCTTCCGGTTGGCTCGCATTGCCCTTACCTAACAAACCAAAGTTCATTGGGAATTGGTCGAGTGATTCCAACATACGGTGCATGTTCCATGGACCCGGTGTACATGTCGTCGCGTTAGTCCCTGTGTTTGGCCCCGTACCACCGCCTATCATGGTCGTAACACCAGATGCTAAGGCTTCTTCAATCTGTTGCGGGCAGATGAAATGAATGTGTGAATCGATGCCACCCGCGGTAAGGATCGAACCCTCACCTGCTAAAATTTCAGTGCCCGGACCGATAACAATGTCAACACCTGGTTGAACGTCTGGGTTACCCGCTTTACCCAACGCTTGAACTCGGCCGTCTTTGATTGCGACATCCGCTTTTACAATTCCCCAGTAGTCCAACACAATCGCGTTAGTGATCACCAAATCTGGCGTTTCGGCACTTGGACGTTGGCTTTGCCCTTGCCCATCACGAATCACTTTACCGCCGCCAAACTTCACTTCGTCGCCGTATACGGTGTAATCCTTTTCAACTTCTAGCCATAAATCGGTGTCAGCAAGACGCACTCGGTCTCCGATTGTTGGCCCAAACATTTCGGCGTAAGCCTGTTTGGATATCTTCGCCATGATCAGTCCTTTGTTATTTTCATTGTTTCCGTGAGAACGCTTAAAGCTTACCCATCACTTTCCCTTGGAAGCCGTAGATCTCTAACTTACCGGCGTAACGCACCAACTCGACGCTGCGAGACTGACCCGGTTCAAAACGAGTAGCGGTGCCTGCTGGGATATTGAGTCGAAAACCTTTAGTAGATTCTCGGTCAAAGATCAGCGAAGGGTTTGCTTCATAGAAGTGGTAATGAGAGCCAATTTGCACAGGACGATCGCCAATGTTTTGAACCTTAACGGACGTCGTGTCTCGGCCTTCATTGAGAGTGATGTCACCGGGAGCGGTTTCTACTTTTCCGGGAACGAAGCCTGAATATTGTTTGGTGGAGCCAGCCATATGGTTTCTCCCTACACGATAGGTTCATGAACGGTCACCAACTTGGTGCCATCAGGAAAAGTAGCTTCGACTTGTACATCTGGGATCATGGAAGGGATCCCCTCCATGACGTCATCGACGGTAAGCAGTGTTCGTCCAAAATCCATCAGTTCCGAAACGGTTTTACCCTCGCGGGCACCTTCTAGAATGGCACTGCTGATCAGCGCAATAGATTCTGGATAGTTGAGTTTTAAGCCTTTTTGTTTGCGCTGCTGTGCCAGCATTCCTGCGCAGAAGATAAGTAGCTTATCTTTTTCTCTTGGTGTTAATTCCATTTAGCCGCCCGCTGTTAGTGTTGTTTTCTTATTGCTCACAAACGCTGAGCAGTAAGTGGGATTCAGTCACAGCAAGCTTGAAAAAATGTACCGATGGCTGGAAGTCACCCTCGGTACAAATAGGGCTAATCGCTAAGTCGCCCAAATCCTTGGTAAATCAGGAGTCGTACCATACAAATGAGAGCGAGTTGCTTGCCATATCTGACCAAAGGCTTGAAGAATATCTTCACTCCAATTGCCCAAGGCTCGCACCACAATCAATCCTTCTATTTGTGTCGCACCCAATATTAATGTGGGGTCACTCGACATTTTCGATGAGTCTGATTGCTGTGAAGCTTGCTGTGTAATAGATAAGAGCAAGCTCTGTACCAACTCTAGATCTTGCTTCTCATTTGAGGTGATATAAAAGGTACCCATCATTGAAAAATCAAGTAACCCCATATTTATCATTAACTTATCGCCACCATGAAAATTAAAACCTTCAGTCAGAAGCCTTTGATTATCAAGATAGATTTCCGTTTTCCCAACAAGGTGACCACGCTCAAATCCCTCATTCTGTGCAGGCCGCCCAAAACAGTGCATCTCCCAACCCCAAAACTGTGCACCCTTTTCAAGGCGAATTTCAGTGTCTAAACGAACGTGTGCATTGGGGAAAAAAATGTTCTCTTGTGGCATCCATTCCAAGCGCGCGCCTTTCTTCACTCGAAGGGTTTGCTTTTGCTTAGCGTACTTGTTGTTAGAACGATAGAACTTGGTCGCACCGGGTGTGGTGATCAACGTATGAGCACCGCTTTCTGCGGTTGCCTCAATATTGAGAGTGTCACCACCCACCACTCCGCCGGGGGGATGGAGTAAGTAGGTGTGACACGTTTCCCCATCAGGATACAGGGGGCGTTGCACCGCAAGCGGACCAGACTGCTGACGATTCTTTAATACGGTTTTGTCACCGCGGTCGACAAAAGTGAGATTTAGGCTTGCTTGCCAACCATCTCGAATATCTTGTTCGATAGTCTCATTCAGAGACAAGGCTTCAACTAAAGAAGCGCTCCTTACTTCATTCGGAGAAAAGAGAGAATTCATACGGTTAGGTACTCCTTAATCAAGGACTCATCGAGCCCTGTCATTTCACCTTCAGCCACCTGACGGCCACGGTCGAGAATACAAAAACGGTCACCGACCTTTCTTGCAAATGGTAGCTTCTGCTCAACCAGCAGAACCGTGAGCCCCATCTTCTCGTTGAGCATGCGAATGATGTCGCCAATCTCTTGCACAATATTGGGCTGAATCCCTTCCGTTGGCTCATCCAAGATCAGTAGCTTTGGATTAACCACCAGCGCACGACCAATCGCAAGCTGTTGCTGCTGACCACCTGATAAGTCACCACCGCGGCGATGCAGCATCTCTTTCAATACCGGGAAAATATCGAAGATGAATTCGGGGATCTTACGATCGCCCTTCTCTCGAATCGGTAAGCCAACCTCTAGGTTTTCTTGCACAGTAAGCATTGGGAAGATCTGACGACCTTGCGGTACATAGCCGACCCCTTGGCGTGGACGGTCCTCGGCATCGGTTTTCAAAAGTGACTCACCCGATAAGGAGATGTCACCGCTTTCAACCTTAACCAACCCCATGATGCATTGCAGCAAGGTGGTTTTACCGACACCGTTACGCCCCATTAATACCGTGCATTTACCTTCAGGGATCTGCATATCCAAATCCCATAAGGTGTGGCTCTCACCGTAATATTGATTAACTGATTTAACCTCTAACATACTATTCTCCGAGATAAACTTGTTTAACTTCAGGGTGAGCCTGCACTTGATCCATGGTGCCTTCAGCCAACACGTGACCTTGATGGAGCACGGTGACATGGCTAGCAATCGAACGAACGAAATCCATATCGTGTTCAACCACGACCACCGAGTGCTTGCCTGCCAGCGAGTTGAGCAGTTCAGAGGTGCGATCCATCTCTTGGTGAGTCATACCTGCAACGGGTTCATCCACCAGCAGTAGCTTAGGGTTTTGCATCAGTAACATACCGATCTCTAACCACTGCTTTTGTCCGTGAGACAGGTTACCCGCTAAGTTTGCCGCTTCGTCTTTGAGGTGAATAAGCTCAAGTACCGAGGTGAGTTTGTCTTTCTGCTCACCAGACATCACAGCAGTGAAAGTTGCCCACACAGAGCGATCGCCCGACATCGCCAACTCAAGGTTCTGCCACACGGTTAAACATTCAATTACCGTCGGCTTTTGGAACTTGCGTCCAACACCTGCATTAGCAATTTCAGCTTCGTTCATCTTGAGTAGATTGATGTTCGAACCTAGCCACACTTCTCCAGTATCGGGCTTAGTCTTGCCTGTAATGATGTCCATCATGGTGGTTTTACCTGCGCCATTCGGACCGATGATGCAGCGCAGTTCGCCCTCTTTGATATAAAGATTGAGGTCGTTTATCGCTTGGAAACCATCGAAGCTTTTATTAACGCCTTCCACGTACAACAACACGTTGTGACGGGTATCGATGGCGGGATGAACATCGGGTTTGAGGTAATCAAAAACTTCGTCTCGACGAGTGAACGCCTGAACCGATTCCTTTACGCTGTTAAATGTGGTCATGCGATCACCTCCTTGCCTTTATGTTGATCATCCTTACCTTGTCCTTCGCCTTTTGAATTCGATGCCTTGCGTAACTGTTGCCACTTTTCACTGACAAAGCCAATCACACCTTGTGGGAAGTACATGGTCGAGAGAACGAATAGACCACCTAGAGCGAAAAGCCACACCTCTGGGAATTCAACCGTAAACCAGCTCTTGGCGTAGTTGATGATCAACGCACCAACAATGGCACCAAACAGAGTGGCGCGACCACCCAATGCAACCCAAACCACAATCTCAATCGAGTTAAGTGGCGCAAACTCTCCCGGGTTGATGATGCCGACTTGAGGAACATATAAAGCACCCGCAATCCCCGCGATAACTGCAGACAAAACGAAGACCCATAACTTGATACCATCGACGTCGTACCCCATAAAACGAGTACGAGACTCGGTATCACGAATCGCCAGTGCCACACGACCTAATCGACTGGTCACTACCATTCGACACGCGATGTAGCTTAGGATCAGCGAGATACCCGTCGCGACAAACAGGCCAATCTTAACGGCATCACTCTGCAAGCTCAGGCCGACGATGTCTTTGAAATCCGTCAATCCGTTGTTACCACCAAAGCCCATCTCGTTGCGGAAGAACGCCAACATCAATGCGTAAGTTAATGCCTGAGTCATGATAGAGAGGTAAACCCCTGACACACGAGAGCGAAAAGCCAGATAACCGAACAAATAAGCCAATGTGCCCGGCACCAACACCACCATCAGACAAGCAAACCAGAACTGATCAAAGCCCTGCCAAAACCACGGCAACACTGACCAATCAAGGAACACCATAAAGTCAGGTAGGATTGGATCACCATAAACCCCACGGTCACCAATCTGACGCATTAAGTACATGCCCATCGCATAACCGCCAAGCGCAAAGAAAGCGCCGTGGCCTAGGCTCAGTATTCCGAGGTAGCCCCACACCAGATCGAGCGCCAAAGCCAACATCGCATAGCTCAAGTATTTGCCCATTAGTGAGATAGTGAAGGTCTCAACATGAAGTGGGTGTCCACTTGGCAACATGGTGTTAGCCAGTGGAATAAGAATCACGGCCGCAAGAATGGCAAGGATGGTCAGTTGGCCACCTTTATCACCACGCATCGCCGAAAGTACAAATGATTTAGACTGCATGATGTTGTCCTTAACCTTCAGCTGCACGACCACGTTGCGGGAACAATCCGCGTGGGCGTTTTTGAATAAATAGAATAATGAAAACCAGTACTAAAATCTTAGCGAGTACTGCGCCAGCCCAGGGCTCTAAGATCTTATTGAATAAACCAAGGCTTAAGCCTGCGACGAGTGTTCCCCACAAGTTGCCGACTCCGCCGAACACCACCACCATGAAAGAATCGATGATGTACGCTTGCCCCATATTCGGGCCAACGTTAGTCAACTGAGACAGTGCCACACCCGCGACACCCGCTACGCCAGAACCTAAACCAAAGGTCATCGCATCAACTCGTTCAGATCGAATACCCATCGCACGCGCCATACCACGGTTTTGAGAAACGGCACGAACCTGTAAACCTAGTGGTGTCTTTTTCAGAACCATCAACAAGCCCATGAACACCAAACCACAGAACAGGATGATATAAAGTCGGTTGTAGGTCAGAGATAACATTGGGTTCAATTGAAGTGCGCCAGACATCCATTCAGGCGTGCTCACTGAGCGGTTAAGTGGAGAGAAAATAGAGCGAACGGCTTGTTGCAAGATCAAGCTTATACCGAAGGTCGCGAGCAAGGTTTCCAGTGGACGGCCGTAGAGATGACGAATCACACTGCGCTCAATCGCAATACCGACCAGACCAGACACAATAAATGCAGCCGGAATAGATAGAATCAGCGCTAAACCGATGTGGTTCGGCATTAGCAACTGAAGTACATAGGTGGTGTAAGCGCCAATCATGATCAGCTCGCCATGGGCCATGTTGATTACGCCCATCACACCAAAAGTGATCGCCAAGCCTATGCCTGCCAACACCAACACAGAGCCCAAACTCAAGCCAAAGAACACGGTCTCAACACCCGAATAGAGTGCTTGGCTCTGTTGATAATCGTCCATTGCACGTTCAGTTGCAGCCAAGACCTTTGGAGCTTGTTCGCTGTTGAGCAGCTGGTTTAGCGTCTTTAGCACGACGGATTGTTTGAAGTCGCCAACTCGTTCAATTGAAGCCACACGAGCTTCAATTGTGGCGCTCTTATCAAGAGAGGTGAAAATGGCTAACGACAAGTCCATCAACTCAGCGACTTTGCCCTCTGACTCACTGGTTCTCAGCACAGCTAAACGATCGATAATGTCAGGATCTTTGGTACCGAGCAGATCCAGAACCGCTTTATAACGTGTATCTGGGTTACTGCTGTTCAGTCCAATCGAGGCAATTTCCCCACGCAAGATCCCGCGAAGCTTGTTGTTCACGCGAACCTTCTTAAACTGCCTAGCATTCTCGATACTGAGGCTTGACTCATCCCACACCGACTGAGCCGAGGTTGCTGTTTTAATGCTTTGAATCAGGTAGAGCTGTTTATATTGCTCGCTCTGTTTGTCATTAAAGTAATAGAGATTTCCGTTTAACCAGCCATCCAAAATAGGTTTCGACACGTCTTCCGTTTGTGCCTCAATGACCCAATCGATAGCCAATTCTTTATCCGATGTTTTCTTACCAACTAGCGCCTTGGTAAAGCTAGCTTCATCCGTTATTCCAGCAAAAGCCAACTGAGCACTGACTGCCATAAGCAATAGCGCCTTAAATACGTTCAATACGTTTTTCATCCCTGCTTCCTTAATCCACCTAGCTAGATATTGTTATTTTTGCTCAATGGACATGTGGAGAATTATTGTTAGTTGAAACGATGAGCCTTCCGTTTGCTACACCTCATACAGAGAGACGTTCTTCCCAAACAAGAAGGCTCAATATTCCTAAATCAACGCTCTAGTTACCGCCAGAACACTTCTTGGTTTCGACGTTAAACGCACCACATGAGAATGGCTTAGACCAACTAGAGAACAGCTTCGCTGATTCAGGTAAGTAACTAGACCAAGCATCACCCGCAACAAGGCCTGTGGTTTCCCAAACAATATCGAATTGACCATCGTCTTGGATTTCACCGATCAAGACAGGTTTAGTGATGTGGTGGTTTGGCAGCATGGTAGAGTAGCCGCCAGAAAGGTTAGGAACAGACACACCAATCAAGGCATCTTGCACAGATTCAGGATCGGTTGTGCCCGCGTTGGTTACCGCTTGCGCCCACATGTTGAAGCCAACATAGTGCGCTTCCATTGGGTCGTTGGTGACACGCTTTTCACTCTTGATGAATGACTGCCACGTTTCAACGAACTCTTCATTGGCTTCGGTATCAACGCTCATGAAGTAGTTCCAAGCCGCTAGGTGACCAACCAGTGGTTCAGTATCCATACCTGACAATTCTTCTTCACCAACAGAGAATGCAATAACTGGGATGTCTTCAGATGAAATGCCCTGAGCGCCAAGCTCTTTGTAGAAAGGGACGTTCGCATCGCCGTTCACAGTAGAAACCACTGCGGTTTTCTTACCTGCTTCACCGAATTTTTTGATGTCTGAAACAATAGATTGCCAGTCAGAGTGACCAAATGGCGTGTAGTTGATCATGATGTCTTCTTCCGCGACACCTTTATCTTTTAGGTAGGCTTCGAGGATCTTGTTGGTCGTGCGTGGGTAAACGTAATCGGTGCCTGCTAGTACCCAACGTTCCACTTCAAGCTCTTCCATCAAGTAATCCACTGCAGGAATCGCTTGTTGGTTTGGCGCAGCGCCGGTGTAGAAAACGTTTTTCGAAGACTCTTCACCTTCATATTGAACTGGGTAGAAGAGGATGCTGTTGAGCTCTTCAAATACCGGCAGCATCGATTTACGCGATACCGATGTCCAACCACCGAAGACCACATCGACCTTCTCTTTTTCGATCAGCTCACGGGCTTTTTCTGCAAATAGAGGCCAGTTTGACGCAGGGTCGACAACCACAGGCTCTAGCTTTTTACCCAGCAAGCCGCCCTTTTTGTTCTGCTCTTCGATGAGCATTAGCACGGTATCTTTTAGCGTGGTTTCACTGATCGCCATGGTGCCGGACAGTGAATGTAGAACGCCGACCTTGATGGTCTCGTCAGCCGCAAGCACTGATGCAGAAGAAAATGAAAGTGTTGTACACAGTGCAGCTAGCGATAAATTGAACACCTTGTTCATGATAGTACTCCATAATTGTATTTTTGTTATTCAATTACAGAGCTACAAGAAGAGTGCCAAACTTAAAAATTAACTAATAATTTTATAAGTCATTGTATTTATAGAATTTAAAAACAAATCACACCAATAGAGTGCATAGCAATCATGTAACTATGTTTCATACTGGTGCAGTGGCGATAAGAATGACCCAAGATGATACATAACCCTAGAGTGGGCACAAAAAAGCCCAATACATAGGTATTGGGCCTCTTAATGAAAGCTATGGTTACGATACTTACTGTTATCGCTTTCAAGCTAGTCCGCAGCTTGGAATTCGAATTTTACTCTCGATTTAGACTTAAGCTCGTTGCAATCGCCATTACAAAAATAGCTCGCGGCACCACAGGCTTGAAGCTTCTCAAGTTGGCTACTGCACTCAGGACAAAACCCAACTTTAGTAAAGTGAGCCTGACAACTTTCACAGTGATACTTGCCATCCCAAGCTAGCTCTGACTGACACTTAGGGCAGATATTTTCACTCATTAGCATTTCCTAATTCACTACTATTTCGACAATCTACTACTGCTGAGACTTAGCTTGCTTGATTTGATACATGTTCTTATCAGCTTGTGCGATCAACTGGTCTAATCCTTGAGGATCTTTTTCACAAGCAAGGCCAACACTCACTGAGAACTGCACATCATTAATGTAAAGCGCTTGCTGTAGTGCTTTCTCTAAGCTGTGGTAAAAGTTAACAACGCTTTCTTGATCATCAAAACAAGAGAACACCACAAACTCATCACCACCATAACGACCTATCTTGGCACATGCAGAGGTAGCATCATCAAGGACTTTTGCAACCGCTAACAGCACATCATCACCAAAGCTATGGCCATAGGTATCGTTGATCGATTTGAATTTATCGACATCGACAAACAAACACGCCATCACCTTTTCTGAAAAACATCGTTTAGCCAATACTTTTTCGGCTTCATTGAACAGTGCCCGACGATTCAAGCAATGGGTAAGAGAATCACGATTGGCGAAAAAGTTAAGCTGATTCTCCAACTCAAACTTTTCTAGTGCTACCGAATATAGGGAAGCCAATAGTTCCAAGATCTCGAGCTCAAATTCATGTGGCTCTGAGATGTACTGGCTATAAATGGCAAAGGTACCTAATACATTACCGCGCGATGAGATAATTGGCACCGACCAACAAGCATGCAAGTTAGCTTTGTTGGTTAACACTAAGAAAGGTGCCCAGTTTGGGTGTGCATTTATATTGGAGACCATCACTGCTTTCTTAAGCGCAGCGGCCTCACCACAGGAACCAATCCCAGCACCAATTCCCACCCCTTCTATCTGTTGATTGTAAAAATCAGGCAGGTTAGGGGCATATTCAAGGTGTAGAGTTTTAGATTCTGAGTTGAGCAGCAAGATTGAAGCCATACGCTGCCCAAAAAGCTGCTCGGTAAGCTGAATAATCTTGTGATTTAAATCTTTGCGATCCATCCCAAGAGCAAGCTTCCGCAGCAAACTATTAACGGCTCGATGGCCTTCTAATAAAAATTGTTGTTCCATTCACTAAGGCTTTCAATTGTGTAATCGGGTACAGCTTGTTCTTATGCAAGCTTGTTATTGGTTAATAATAACACACTAAATTAGTACCACACACAATCGAAGATCATAGGTTGATCTTTCGCTTTATCTATTTTGATCAGCGATCTACCCCAAAAAGAATATTTATATCACCACACACCGAAAGCATAAGTTACATGTGCTGCATTTCAATTTTAAATAGTCATTTATATTGAAAGTGACATCCGAAAACAAAATAAACAGCACAAGTAATTTCGATCTGTAACCTAAATCATCGAATTACATGCGTCAGCATTTCAATGTGTTGGTCATCTAGCTGGGTTAATTTAACCGATAATGCATTAAGCTCTGAGGTGTTCTCTATGTGAGTACCACCACACGGAATCGAAACCAACGTCTCAGCATCCAGTTGCCACTCCCAGTAACGAGAGTCAGTGAGTGCCTCACCTTCCAGTCTCATCGCGACTGGAGTCGACTGTGTGAGCCAACCTGAAATCATCTGGTTAATGTCGGCTTCGATACCTTCAAGGTTTGCAAGCATGTCTGCAACGTTCAAGCCGCGCTTCTTCAGAGTTTTACCCAAACGATACTTATCAGTACATAGCTCAGGAGTCACAAAGCTGGTCACTTGTGCGTAGCTATTAAAGTCGTAACTTCCGAGCGGATCTTTTCTGTCGGCATCTTTACGCCAGTAGCTCTCAGCCAATACTTTATTCAACGCTAAGAAAGCAATGTGCCCCGCACTGTGACCACGACTCAAGCTTGCTTGATACTCTTTATCTACCGACAACACCACTTCGTCGTTAACATTAATCATAGAAGCAGATGCGGATAGCTGGTGGACAACCACAAACGCCCAGCCTTCCGCATCACGCTTAACAGGAATATCTGCTGCGACATGAAGCTTGCCAGTAGATTGTTCTATTGCACCAACAAGACAGTCTTCCACTGAATATTGAACGTCACCAACAGTCACAAACCCTTGGTCTGCCGGGTGATCAGGCCAAATATGACTTACAGGGTGAAAAGGCGTCACATCAGTGATCAGGTAGGTTTTACTGCTGTCACTTTCTACATACAACGCTTTCGCCGTCAGTTGCCACGCTTGATGACAGAATTGAGTAATGGTTGGCGTGATTGCTTGAGCTTGTGTAATCAAATCGCTAGTGGTCATATCGTTCTTCTTTTGGAATCTAGTCTGATTCGTTAAGCCACAGCGAAACAAAAATGTGCCGTTGTGGATTAACGTGAATTTTGCTTAAAAAAATACCCGAGACAGGCTCGGGTATCAAATCTATTGGAAAGGACTATTTACGGCCTTTAACCATGCTCATCATACGCTTACGTTTACGCTCTTGAGAGATTGTCAGCTTGTTAGTCTTAGCTTCAAATGGGTTCTCGCTGTTCTGGAATTGAATGCGAATTGGTGTACCCATAATCTCTAGTGAACGGCGGTAGTAGTTCATCAAGAATCGTTTGTATGAATCTGGCAAGTTACGTACTTGGTTACCGTGGATAACGATAATCGGTGGGTTATAGCCACCAGCGTGCGCGTATTTCAGTTTCACACGACGGCCACGAACCATAGGCGGTTGGTGATCATCAGTTGCCATTTTCATGATACGAGTTAGAACAGAAGTACCAACACGAGTCGTCGCTGACTTGTAAGCTTCTTGTACAGACTCAAATAAGTGACCAACACCTGTACCGTGAAGTGCAGAGATAAAGTGAATACGTGCGAAATCAACAAAGCCTAAGCGACGATCTAGCTCTTTCTTAACGCGTTCTTTAACGTCATTATCTAGGCCATCCCACTTGTTTACAGCAATAACAATTGAACGACCAGCGTTCAACGCAAAGCCTAACAAGCTTAGATCTTGATCAGAGATGTTTTCGCGAGCATCGATAAGCAGCAATACAACGTTAGCATCTTCAATCGCTTTCAGTGTTTTAACCACTGAGAACTTTTCTACCGTTTCGTTGATGTTTTTACGACGACGAACACCCGCAGTATCGATTAAAACGTATTCACGCTCATCACGTTGCATTGGGATGTAGATAGAGTCACGAGTTGTGCCTGGCATATCGTAAACAACCACACGCTCTTCACCAAGAATACGGTTAGTTAGCGTTGATTTACCTACGTTAGGACGGCCAATGATCGCTAGCTTGATCGGTTGATCTTGAAGGCGCTTGAATTCTTCTTCAGCTTCTTCTTCTGTAAACTCAACCTGCTCTTCTTCTTCGTCTTCAAACTCAGTCAAATCGCTTACTTCGCCATTTTCCGCTTTTAGCGCTTCTGCGAATGGGTTAAGAGCAAGGTCAATAAGTGCAGTAACACCACGACCGTGCGCCGCAGCGATTTGGTACATATCTTCTACGCCTAGTTGCCAGAAGTCAGCACTTGCAGCATCAGGGTCGATACCATCAACCTTGTTTACTACTAGCATTGAAGGCTTTTCTAGTTGACGTAGGTGCTTAGCAATCGCCACGTCTGAAGGTGTTAGACCCGCACGGCCATCTACCATAAATAGAACGACATCAGCTTCATCAATCGCCGCTAGCGACTGTTCAGCCATTTTAGTTTCAACACCTTCTTCAGTACCGTCGATACCGCCAGTGTCAATAACAATAAAGTCATGCTCGCTAAAATGAGCATGACCGTATTTACGGTCACGCGTTAAGCCAGGGAAATCCGCAACCAATGCATCACGAGTTCGAGTCAATCGGTTAAATAACGTAGATTTACCTACGTTCGGACGCCCTACTAGAGCAACAACAGGTACCATAACAACCTCTACAATTTCTTCTCTAAATGTAGTTATAGGTAAGCACTTGTTCGCAAGTTTAAACTCTTACCTATAACCACACGGTTTATTAATTTTTAACAACAAAACGGCTCCTGGCTGTTACCAACCAGGAGCCGACTGTGAATTATATCACGCTTTTATTGGCTAATCGTTAGTTTCTTTACATCGCCATTGCGAGTCGTCACTAAGTAGCCTTCAGGCAGTTCAATTGGCGCAACCGCAAAGCCGCTATCATCGACAAGCTGTTGAGCAACAAACTCACCCGATGAACGATCTAACCAGTGCAGATAACCTTCTGTATCACCCACGACTACATACCCATTAATAATAGCAGGAGCTGTCAGTAAGCGGTTTTCTAACAATGGAGTGCTCCAAAGTTCAGTACCACTACGAGCATCAACTGCAACCACATGGTCTTTGTCGGTAACAACGAACAAACGGCTGCCATCACTTGCTAAATCAATCGCTGACGAATAGTTACGTTTCCAAATTGGCTTACCAGAACGAAGATCGATTGCAATCAGCTGACCGTTGATACCTACAGTATACAGGGTTCCACCAAGAACAATTGGAGATGCATCAACATCAACCAAACGATCGATTTCCGTTGCACCTTTTGGCGTACCTACTGGCTGTTGCCAAATAAGCTGACCACGGTCAACGATAGCTGCAGCTAGACGACCATTTGCAGTTCCCCAGAATACACCGCCAGAAACCGCAACAGGCGAGCTATCGCCACGAAGTGTTAGGCTTGGTACTTCAGTACTGATGGTCCATTTTTGTTCGCCGCTTACTTGATCTAACGCGATCAACATACCGCGACTGGTATGAACAATAACCATGTTGCTATCAGTTGCAGGGGATGCAAGCACCTCGCCATTCACTGATACACGCCACAGCTCTTCACCGGTTGATTCATCCATCGCGATCACTTCGCCATTTTCAGAACCAACAAATACTTTGCCGTAAGCCGCCGTTAAACCACCCGATAAACGAGCCAGTACGTCTTTCTCAAGATCGACTTTCCACAGCTCTTTACCTGTTTCAGGGTCAAGCGCTTTAACCATACCTTCACGGCTCGCAACAAATACTTTGTCGTAAGCCAATTCTGGCGATAGTTTTGAAAAGTAGTGACCAACACCATCACCAACCGACGTAGACCATTCCTGACTAGGAGTGAACTCGCTGTTTACCGTTGGTACTGGAGCCATGATTACGGTGTCTTCTTCACCCGCACAGCCAGCTAGTAGGCCAAGAGCAATCGCACACAACGCCGCTTTTGGAAACATCTTCTTCATTCAAAGCGCCTTATTTAGCTAGGTCGTCAAGTTTGATTTGAAGCGTTTGGCTAGCGTCAACAGCTTGCTGTGCTTCTGTGTAAGCACTGTATGCTGCGTCAGTGTCGCCTTTACGAAGTGAGATATCACCACGCAGTTCGGCAACACGGCCTTTCCAAGATTCATCTGTCATAGCAGCAAGATCAGCCAGTGCTGCGTCAAATTCACCTTGCTCAGCTTTAATACGTGCAACACGGTAAGTAAGTAGTGGCGCAAGTGCCGCGTCCTTAGTTGCCGATTTTGCCCACTCTAGCTGTTCAAGTGCTGCTGCTAGCTCACCCGCTTGTACTTGTACTTTTGCTAATTGCATAGCAGCAAGTACTGAGTACTCAGCATCTTTGTTTGCGTCGATGAAAGCTTGAATATCAGATTGAGCATCAACGCCCTTAGCATCAAGAGCTGAAATTACAGAGGTGTAGCTTTCTGAAGCAGCTTCACGCGCTTCAACGACTGAATCTTGGTAATAGCGCCAGCCAAATAGACCACCTAAACCAATAACCGCACCAAAGATTACGGCTTTACCGTTCTCTTTCCACCAATCTTTAATGGCTTCAACTTGTTGCTCTTCGCTATCGTAAAGTTCCACTTCCTGTCCTCTTTAATTCTTTAAACGCCAGCATAGTGCTGACGTTAGTATTCATTATGAGCGTTTGCTCAATAGCTAATTAGATTAGCGCAGCAACTTTCTCTGCAACTTCCGTTTGAGACACGGTTTCTTGCTCGCCGCCAACCAGATCTTTTAGCACAACTGTATTGTCAGCAACTTCGTTCTCACCAAGTACCAACGCCACAACAGCACCTACTTTGTCAGCACGTTTGAATTGCTTCTTAAAGTTACCACCACCGAAGTGGTTCATTACACGTACGCCTTCAACGGTGTCGCGTAATTGATTCGCTAACTGCATGCCCGCGATCATAGTACCTTCGCCAGCAGCAACTACGTATACATCAACGCTACGGCGAACTTCTGTTAGCTCTAGCGTTTCCATCATCAGAACCAGACGCTCTAGACCCATTGCGAAGCCAACTGCATTGGTTGCTTTGCCGCCTAGTTGCTCAACAAGACCATCGTAACGGCCGCCGCCACATACTGTACCTTGAGCACCAAGACTATCAGTGATCCACTCAAATACGGTGCGGTTGTAGTAATCTAGGCCACGAACTAGACGCTCATTAACTTGGTATTCGATACCAACAGCGTCAAGAAGTTCACATAAACCAGCAAAATGTTGCTTCGATTCTTCACCTAGATATTCAGATAGTCGAGGTGCGTCACCTAAGATAGCTTGAACATCAGGGTTCTTAGTATCAAGTACACGTAGAGGATTAGTGTGCATGCGACGTTTACAGTCTTCATCTAGCACATCAATGTGTTGCTCAAGGAAAGCCACTAACGCAGTGCGGTAGCTTACGCGATCTTCTTGAGAACCGATTGAGTTTAGCTCTAGGCGAACGTGCTTATCGATACCTAGCTCCCGCCATAGACGTGCTGTCATCATGATAAGTTCTGCGTCAACGTCTGGACCGTCTAGGCCAAACACCTCAACACCACATTGGTGGAATTGACGGTAACGACCTTTTTGAGGACGCTCGTGACGGAACATCGGGCCCATGTACCATAGGCGCTGTTCATCACGGTTGATAAGGCTGTTTTGAATACATGAACGTACACAACCAGCTGTGCCTTCTGGACGCAGCGTTAGGCTGTCGCCATTACGGTCATCAAAGGTGTACATCTCTTTAGAAACAACGTCAGTTTCTTCACCAACTGCACGGCTAAATAGGTTTGTTTCTTCAACGATAGGCATACGTACTTCGTTGTAACCGTATGCGCTCACCACGTTTTTAACTGCACTTTCTACTTTCTGCCACAGTGGTGATTGAGTTGGAAGGCAGTCGTTCATGCCTCGAATTGCTTGGATATTTTTAGCCACAGTATTTATTCCGTAATTTCTCACGACCAGGTGTTAGTGCGAATAGACAATCACACCCCATCGCGTTGTATTAATCTTCTAAGTTTTCTACATCAATGCGATTTGCTTGATCAAGCACTGATGCTTTTGCACGAATCTTAGCTTCAAGTTTGTCGACAAGGTCATCGTTGTCGAATCGCTCTTTCTGACGCTTACCGTCTTCGTAGAAAGCACTCTTGCGTGCACTACCTGCAAGACCTAAATGAGACACTTCAGCTTCACCTGGGCCATTAACCACACAACCGATGATTGACACATCCATTGGAATGATCACGTCTTCTAAGCGCTCTTCAAGGGCATTAACAGTGTTAATAACATCGAACTCTTGACGAGAACAGCTCGGACACGCAATGAAGTTGATGCCACGCGAACGAATGCGCAAAGATTTAAGAATATCAAAACCAACTTTGATCTCTTCAACAGGATCAGCCGCTAGCGAGATACGCAGCGTGTCGCCGATACCTTCAGAAAGAAGCATACCTAAACCTACCGCGGACTTCACAGAACCAGCACGCGCACCACCCGCTTCGGTAATGCCAAGATGAAGAGGTTGGTCAATCTGCTTAGCAAGCAAGCGGTAAGAACCGACGGCAAGGAATACATCAGACGCCTTAACGCTGACTTTGAATTGATCAAAGTTCAGACGGTCGAGGATAT
This sequence comes from Vibrio sp. T20, assembly GCF_007858795.1. Lineage (NCBI taxonomy): Bacteria > Pseudomonadati > Pseudomonadota > Gammaproteobacteria > Vibrionales > Vibrionaceae > Vibrio > Vibrio sp. T20. The sequence goes on along the minus strand of NZ_VFEB01000005.1, from coordinate 46,178 downwards.
CTACGTGACGCATTGCTGATTCAACAAGCGCTTCTGCTGTAGGTTCTGTGTATTTCTCTTGGATCTCTTTCTCTAGAGAACCGCCGTTAACACCAATACGAATCGGAATATTCATATCACGTGCGCAATCAACAACTGAGCGGATACGGCTTTCGTTACCGATGTTGCCTGGGTTGATACGCAGACAGTCAACGCCGTATTCAGCCACTTTAAGTGCGATACGGTAGTCGAAGTGAATATCAGCAACCAAAGGAACAGAGACCTGCTGCTTGATTAGCTTAAAGGCTTCAGCGGCATCCATAGTCGGTACGGATACGCGAACGATATCAGCGCCAACTTTTTCCAGAGCTCTAATTTGAGCAACGGTAGCGGCTACATCTGTTGTTCTTGTGTTGGTCATGGATTGCACAGCAATTGGTGCACCATCACCGATCGGCACATCACCCACATAAATACGGGTTGATTTGCGACGAATAATAGGAGATTCGTGTTGCATATTAACTCTAAGGTAAGGTTATTCTAGCTACTTTGCCTGAAGTATACCCAGAAAGGTCGACAGGTTCACTTGCAAATGTCATTGATACGCCCTCTGGCGCACCTAGAATCACTTTATATGGCGCAGTTCCTGAAAGATTTAGCGACTGACCTGCTTTTTTAATGCCAGTCGACAAGGTTTTACCCGTTGCATCTTTTACTTGGATCCAGCAATCAGCAGAAAACTGCATCACTAATTCTTTAGTCACAGCTTCAGGAGTTGTGTTTGCTTCAACAGCTTCTGCATTTGCAGTAACTTCAGCAGTTGGTTCTGTCTCTGTTGCTTGCTGTTCAGGAGTTTCGTCAGCTGGAGTAACTGCATCAGAAGTATCTTCCGCATCGCTTATCGCAGCAAGGTCTTCAGTACCTTCAACAACAGAAGCACCCGCTTCGTTTTGTTCAGCTTCAATCACTTCTAAAGAGTTGAATTCAGGGGCAAGTGATTCTTCTACCGCTAGTTCTTCTGAGCTTTCAGTATTCGCTAAAGATTGAGATAGGGTGTCTTGCTGTTGGTTCTGCCACCACCAAAGTGAGGAGATACCCGCAATGACCGCAAAAATGCTCCAAGTCAGGATCATAATACGGCTGTTGTGCTTCTCGGTTTTAGTCTTACGAGAAAAGCTCAGCATTTCTTGCTCTTGATGCTGAGCATCACCGGCATGATGCAGAGCACTCAATACGACTTTTTCGTCAAGATTGACGTATTTCGCATATGAACGAATGTAGCCACGCATAAACGTCGCCACTTGATCTGACTCGAATTGGTTTTCTTCAATTTGTTGGATCAGCGTAACGCGAAGTTTTAAGCGATCAGAAATCTGCTTTTGCGTTAAACCAAGAGATTCTCGTTTGTTCTTAAGCAGCGTTCCTGCTTCCAAAGCTGGAGCTACGGTTTCTTGCGTCTGTGTATCTTGTTCTGTGTTCATAGAGAGTGAACTTCTAAAGTATTATCGCAGGTTGAGGAGAGCGTTTTTTTATTGTCGTTTAAGCTCAATCTAACAGCCCACGTTATGTGGAATTTTTCCTGCTATCTAAATCATCAACCCTTAAAGACGAACATCATTCATTTATTATGGATGACCTTCTCAGGAAGCTAGTTTATCAAGTAGCCAACCTAAATAGACATATTGACGATCAGAAGCAAGCGAGCACTTAAATTAATTTAAGATTAGTTAATCATAAGCTAATGCCATTACAAGGCAAAAACACTTTAAACAAAATTTACCGTCAGCTCATGGTTTTGTCCAAAATTTGACGAAAAATGTAAGAAAGCGTGGGCAAGAAGTCCAAAAAATCAAAAACTGTATCCCAGAAAAGCAACAAGCCAGAAGTAAGACTTCTGGCTTGTTTAGGTTCTAATCGCGTTTTATACCGCTTTTACTTCAATCACATCACCGGCAATCAAGTTCGCTTCAGAGGCTGCTTTAAGCATTTTAGTGCGCTTGGTTCTGTCAATAACATCACCGACTAACTGACCACACGCGGCATCAATATCATCACCACGAGTTTTACGAACCGTTACTGTGTAGTTATATTCCATCAGCGTTTTTTGGAAGCGATCAATACGAGAGTTGCTTGGCTTCTTATAAGGCGACCCCGGGTAAGGGTTGAATGGAATCAAGTTGATCTTACAAGGCGTCTCTTTCATTAGCTCTGCAAGTTCACGTGCATGGTCCATATCATCATTCACATGGTCCAATAACACGTACTCAACCGTTACTTTACCGCGGTTAGCATTTGAAGATGCAATGTAACGACGAACAGATGCTAGGAAGTCTTGGATATCCCAACGGTCGTTGATCGGCATGATTTGGCTACGTAGTGCATCGTTTGGCGCGTGTAGAGAGATAGCCAATGCTACATCGATGTTGTCTGTCATTTGGTCAAGGCCAGAAACAACACCAGAAGTTGATACGGTTACACGACGCTTAGACAGTGCGAAACCTAGATCATCAAGCATGATTTCTAATGATGGCATTAGGTTCTTCATGTTCAATAGAGGCTCGCCCATACCCATCATTACAACGTTAGTAATTGGACGACGACCGGTTTCTTTTTCTAGACCGATTTCACGAGATGCACGCCAGATTTGGCCAACAATCTCTGAAACTTTTAGGTTACGGTTAAAGCCTTGTTGAGCTGTAGAACAGAACTTACATTCAAGTGCACAACCAACCTGTGAAGACACACACAGCGTCGCACGGTCACCATCTGGGATGTATACCGTTTCAACGTCTTGATCGCCAACGCTCATCGCCCATTTAATTGTGCCATCTGAAGAGTGTTGAGCTTCAGAAACAACAGGTGCAACAATCTCACAGCGACGTTGAAGTTTCTCACGTAATTTTTTGTTGATGTTGTTCATCTGTTCGAAGTCATCGACACCGAAGTGATAAATCCACTTCATCACTTGCTCTGCTCGAAACGCTTTCTCATTCAGTTCTTCTGTGAAAAATTTACGAAGACCTTTACGATCAAAATCGAGTAGATTGACTTTAGCTGTGGTCATGATGCCTCTCAATGACGGAACAATAATTAAGGGCGCGAATTGTACAGGCTTTACGCAACTTCAACAAGCATTGTAAAACCCTGTGTTTATTAAGACATTCAAACTTAAGCGATTAAAATTTGAACAAATATATTTATTAGCCTGAGATTACCCCATTTAAAGAAAAGATTCCCGATTACACTCCTTCGTCGCTTGCGGGAATGACGTAGACAATCACCGACAGCTCACAATATTTATTACGATATTTTTTCTCCAAAGCTCCCCGTCATTCCAGAACCAAGGGACGAGGTATCTGGAATCTCGCTTTTCACTACACATCTTTTCCCACTCCCCATCAGAAACGAAAAAAGCCTCACCGAAGTGAAGCCTTTAGAATTATTTGCTGTGCCGATTATTGAGCTGGGCGTGGGCAAATTTCAGATTCTGGAAAGAAGAATTCGATTTCGCGAGCTGCAGACTCAGGGCTGTCGCTGCCGTGTACTGAGTTGTAGCGCATGCTGATTGCGTAATCAGCACGGATAGTGCCGCACGCCGCTTCTTCTGGGTTAGTTTTACCCATTAGTTCACGGTAACGAGCGATCGCGTTTTCGCCTTCAAGCACTTGAACCATGATAGGTCCAGAAGTCATAAACTCTTTAAGAGCTGGGAAAAACTCTTTACCTTCGTGTTCAGCGTAGAAGCCACTCGCTTGCTCTTCAGTAAGACGAACCATCTTAGCAGCAATAATTTCTAGGCCTGCTTTTTCGATACGGTGGTAGATTTCACCAACAAGGTTACGCTTAACTGCATCCGGCTTAACAATTGAGAACGTTCTTTCTAGAGCCATAGGGATTCCTTCACTTCATTTTTTTGTTATTAAATACTGAAATTACTGAGATCTTTCGATCTTAGCTTTATGAATGAGCGGCACAAAATACCGCTCACCCTTATTATTATTTTGCTTGGTCGATAAGAAGACGAGCCAGTGTGCGAACGCCCATACCCGTTGCGCCTGCCGCCCACTTGTCACTTGCTGACTTACGGTAAGTACCTGCGCAATCCATATGAATCCAACCTTTTTTGTAGTCATCTACAAAGTAAGAAAGGAACGCAGCCGCTGTACTTGCACCCGGTGTGTAATCGCCCGTGCTGATGTTTGACAGATCAGCAAAGTTTGAAGGCAACATACCACGGTGGAAGTCAGCAAGAGGCAGTGGCCATAGGCCTTCTTTCTCTTGGTTTGCCGCCGTTAGCGCTTGGTGAGATAACTCATCATCAAAACTTAATAGTGCGTGGTAGTCGTTACCTAATGCATTTTTAGCAGCGCCTGTTAGCGTTGCACAATCGATGATCAGCTCAGGATTTTGTGCACTTGCGTACATCAGACCATCAGCAAGTACCAAGCGACCTTCCGCATCGGTATTCATGATCTCAACTGTCTTACCATTTTTGTAAGTAATGATGTCGCCAAGCTTCAATGCGCGACCAGAGATCATGTTCTCTGCGCAACATAGAATAAGCTTGATACGCTTATTCAGACCACGTTCAATCGCTAGACCTAAACCACCCGTAATCGTTGCTGCGCCGCCCATGTCAGCCTTCATCGCTGTCATGAATTGGCCTGGTTTAATGCTGTAGCCGCCCGAATCGAACGTAATACCTTTACCCACTAAGCAAGCAAATACAGGTGCGTTTTCATCGCCTGTTGGGTTGAAGTCCAGTTGCAGCATTGCTGATGTGCGCTCAGAGCCACGGCCTACCGCGTAGATGCCTTCCCAACCTTCAGTTAGGAGATCTTTGTCTTTAACGATTTTTGCTTTTACTGTGCCCGCAGGCGCCACTGATTTGATGTATTCAGCTGCCATCGTCGCTAATTGACGAGGCGCCACTTCTTCAGCGGTTTTGTTGATAATGTCACGCGTCCAGTCAGTTGCACGAATACGAGCTTCAAGCTCAGTTTGATCAGCTTCTGAAAGAGCATCCCATTCCAATGCATTCTTTTTCTTTGGTCCACGGTAGCCTTGATAGAAAGCCCAAACGCTTTCTAGATCCCAACCTTCACCACGAAGTGAAACGAATGCGATACCTTGTCCGTCAAGCGTACGACCAGCACGTTGAACTGCGCCTAGATCGTGGCCTTCACCAATGTGAATGGTCGCTCCTGCTTCTGAGAACGATAAAATAGCTCTTGCTCCCCACTGAGGCTGGGCAGCTTCTTGACTTAAAAATACTGACATCTGTGTAGACATGATTTCTCCTTGTCATGAACCACTTTGAGTGTGTGATTCTGATTATTTTTTATTAGCGCACTGATGTTAGCATTATGTAGGAGGAAAATGTCATTTTGATAAAAAAACGGACCATAAGGTCCGCTTTTTTTGGTAAGAATTGTTAACTTGGCTGCGTTTTATATTTGACTGATACCAACCCGCGACCAAGTAATTAGACAAGAGGATTAATCCATCTCATCCATCCAACATAAAATAATAGCCTCTAAGATTTTCTCATTCGAGTGGTTAGGCTCGTCATCGAACTCTTCAAGGTCTAATACCCATTGGTGTAGATCGGTAAAACGTACCGTTTTAGGATCAGTATCAGGGTACAAATCACATAGCTCAATTGCGATATCTCGCGAATCAATCCACTTCAAGCTCATAACACTTCCTTATATTTATTAGCGACGCTTGGTCACCTTTATGATCTATATTTTAGGCCAGTTTTGTTAAACCGTAATATCAGTCATGGCGAAACCACCATGACCATAGAGAAGTTCTTAGTGATCTTCAGACGCTAGGTTCAATGTGTACTTTGGAATCTCTACTACAAGATCTTCATTAGCCACTTTTGCTTGGCAACCAAGGCGAGATTCCATCTCTAAGCCCCATGCTTTATCTAGCATGTCATCTTCTAGATCATCACTCTCTTCTAAAGAATCAAAACCTTCACGAATCACAACGTGACATGTCGTACATGCACACGATTTTTCACATGCGTGTTCAATACCAATACCGGCCTTCAGTGCAACATCAAGAACCGTCTCACCAGTTTTTGCTTCTAAAACAGCGCCTTCTGGACATAGATCTTCGTGAGGTAAAACAATAATCTTTGGCATGTTTATCTATTCTCTAACTATTAAATATTATCGACTGACTGACCTGACAGTGCAGCACGAATTGATTTATCCATACGACGAGAAGCAAAGTCTTGACTCGCTTTGTCGGTATTCTTAATTTCTAGTTCAATGGCATCGGCATTATCGCCATTACGCGCTTCAATCAGTGCTTCAATCGCTTGAACCAGTTGTTGTTTACCTTGCTCATCCAGCAGCTCATCGCCATCAGCTTGCATTGCAGCAATTAGGCCTTCAATAACACGATCCGCTTCTACGCGTTGCTCAGCAAGAGCACGCGCTTGCATGTCTTCTTTTGCAAACGTCATCGAGTCTTTCAGCATGCTCGCTACTTCGTTATCACTTAGGCCATAAGAAGGCTTAACTTGGATTTCAGCTTGAACACCCGTGCTCTTCTCCATAGCGGTGACCGATAGTAGACCATCTGCATCTACTTGGTAAGTCACACGAATATGCGCCGCACCAGCAGTCATCGCCGGGATGCCTTTAAGAGCAAATCGAGCCAGTGAACGACAGTCATCAACCATCTCACGTTCACCTTGAACGGTGTGCACTGTCATTGCAGTTTGACCGTCTTTGAACGTGGTAAATTCTTGTGCGCGAGCAACTGGGATTGTGGTGTTACGAGGGATGATCTTTTCGACCAAGCCGCCCATGGTTTCGATGCCAAGAGACAGGGGGATAACGTCCAGTAGCAGCATTTCAGAATCAGGCTTATTACCGACTAAGATATCCGCTTGAATCGATGCACCAATCGCAACCACTTCATCAGGGTTAATGCTGGTTAATGGCATACGACCAAAGAAGTCACCCACCATTTCACGTACAAGCAATGTGCGAGTAGAACCGCCGACCATCACGACTTCTAGTACTTCATCCGCGTCAACTTCCGCATCTTTCAGTGCACGACGGCATGAAAGCAGTGTTTTCTTAACTAGAGGTTTAATGATCGCTTCGAACTCATCACGAGTTAATGAACCAGACCAACCTAGTACGTCAACCTCAACGCTTTCCGTTTCAGATAAGCCAATCTTCGCTTCTGTTGCGGCGTCGAGAAGAATACGATTCTGTTCTGCAGTTAGCTCTGATAAGCCCATTTGCTCTTGGAAATGATCCGCAACTAAATGGTCAAAGTCATCGCCGCCTAATGCAGAGTCGCCGCCTGTTGCTAAAACTTCGAAGACACCTTTAGAAAGGCGTAGGATAGAGATATCAAACGTACCACCACCTAAGTCATAAACAGCAATTACTCCTTCTTTACCTGAATCCAAGCCGTAAGCAATCGCAGCTGCAGTGGGTTCATTAAGAAGACGTAACACGTGAAGACCAGCAAGTTGCGCCGCGTCTTTCGTACCTGCACGCTGTGCATCATCAAAGTACGCAGGAACGGTAATCACAGCGCCAGATAGCTCGCCACCTAATGTAGATTCAGCACGTTGACCTAGCGCTCGCAGAATGTCTGCTGATACTTGAATTGGGTTCTTGTTGCCTTGTTCTGTGCGAATCACAGGCAGACCATTATCACTTTCTTCAAACTGATATGGCAGAGACGGGTATCGCTGTTGGATATCTGACAATGAACGACCGATTAATCGCTTCACCGAGATAATGGTATTTTTAGGATCAGTCTGTGCATTTGCACGAGCTTCATCACCAGTCGTGTACGACTCTGACGTATAGTGAACAACGGAAGGCAGAATACTGCGACCTTGTTGATCAACCAGTGTGCTCGCCTCACCACTGCGCACTGCCGCAACCAATGAGTTTGTTGTACCTAAATCAATACCCACAGCAAGCTTGTGCTGGTGAGGAGCGGCGCTTTGCCCTGGTTCTGCAATCTGAAGTAGTGCCATGGATGTGTCCTTGTTATACGAACTAGCCGATCAAACGATCTTCAACTAATTCGATTTCATTCTTTAATTTTGCAATAAACTTAAGCTTTCTTACTCGGTCTGCAGCTTCTAACCAAGCTTCGCTGTCGAGTTCTTGTTGGATAGCGCTTAATTGTTGTTTATACATTTTGCTAACCTTTCCTTCAAATGCAAACAAAGCATCTTCAGGTTCAGAACTGTCGGCGATCTCTTCAAGCTCTTCACGCAATTCCATTTGCTCCATTAGGAACATAGGATCTTGCATGGTCTGCTGCTCGCCGCGAATATCCTCACCATGTTGCACTAACAGGTATTCAGCTCGGCTGATTGGATTCTTCAATACCTGATACGCATCATTGATTTGCGCAGCTTTTTGCACGGCTAGCAAGCGATCACGCTCAGAAGCAGTGGCAAATTTATCAGGGTGGAATTGGCGTTGCAGATCTCTAAACTGAGAAGAAAGAAGGCTACCATCCAGTTGAAACTGAAGTGGTAGCCCAAATAATTCGAAATGATTCATGTAACGGTGGTCCTAAGTTTAGGCTCTTCAATCAGAGCCTAATTTTATTCTTCGCTCACTATAAACGCTTAACGATTGAAGCGTTTATACGTTGAAGCTCTCACCACAACCACATTCGCCTTTCGCGTTCGGGTTGTTGAATTCAAAACCTTCGTTTAGGCCTTCTTTTACGTAATCAAGCTCAGTACCGTCTAGGTAAACTAGGCTCTTTGGATCAATGATGACCTTAACACCTGAATGCTCGAACACTTCGTCTTCTTCGTTAAGCTCGTCAACGAATTCCAGTACATACGCCATACCCGAACAGCCAGTAGTTTTTACCGCTAAGCGCAACCCGATACCTTTACCTCGGTTATCTAGGAAAGCTTGAACTCGGCTTGCTGCCGTATCTGTCATGGTGATGGCCATACTACAACCTTGTGTTTTATATAAATTGAGAACTCAGGGGGAGCACAAAGGGTGCTCCCAAATATTACTTTTTGAAGTGATTACCTTGTAGAAGCGATTAGTGCTTCTTTTTGTAATCCGCAACTGCTGCTTTGATTGCATCTTCAGCAAGAATTGAACAGTGAACTTTCACTGGTGGCAACTCTAGTTCTTCTGCAATTTCAGAGTTTTTGATAGCCGCTGCTTCATCAATGCTTTTACCTTTAACCCACTCAGTTACTAGTGAGCTAGAAGCGATTGCGCTACCGCAACCGTAAGTCTTGAATTTTGCGTCTTCAATAATACCTTCTGCAGATACTTTGATTTGCAGTTTCATTACGTCACCACAAGCTGGTGCGCCAACCATGCCGCTACCTACACTTGGGTCTTCTTTATCAAACGAACCTACGTTACGTGGGTTTTCGTAGTGATCAATTACTTTTTCGCTATATGCCATGATAGTTACCTCGAATCCTCTATTTCCGTGAGATTAGTGATGAGCCCACTCAACAGTGTTCAAATCAATCCCTTCTTTATACATATCCCATAGAGGAGACATGTCGCGTAATTTGTTTACCGCTACACGGATTTGTGCAATCGCGTAGTCGATTTCTTCTTCCGTTGTGAAACGGCCGAATGAGAAACGTACTGAGCTGTGTGCCAGTTCATCGTTCAGACCAAGAGCACGAAGAACGTATGAAGGCTCTAGGCTTGCTGATGTACATGCAGAACCTGATGATACTGCTAGGTCTTTTAGAGACATAAGCAGAGATTCACCTTCAACGAAAGCAAAGCTCACGTTTAGGTTGTGGGGTACACGTTGGTCTAAGTCACCGTTTACCGTTACCGCTTCTAGATCTTGAACACCTTTCAATAGGCGCTCACGAAGTGCTAGTGCGTGATCGTAATCTTTCTGCATGTCTTGCTTAGCAACAGCACAAGCTTCGCCCATACCCACGATTTGATGAGTAGCAAGCGTACCTGAACGGAAACCACGCTCATGACCGCCGCCGTGCATTTGTGCTTCAAGACGAATACGTGGCTTACGACGAACGTAAAGTGCACCGATACCTTTAGGGCCATACATTTTGTGAGCTGAAAGTGAGATTAGGTCAACTTTCATCTCTTGTACGTCTAGTGGGATTTTACCCGCAGACTGAGCCGCATCAACGTGGAAGATGATCTTGCGTGAACGACATAGTTCGCCGATTGCAGAGATATCTTGGATTACACCAATCTCGTTGTTAACGTGCATGATAGAAACTAGAACAGTGTCTTCACGCATTGCAGCTTGTAGCTTGTCTAGATCGATGATGCCGTTTGCTTCTGGCTCAAGGTAAGTTACCTCAAAACCTTCACGCTCTAGTTGGCGACATGGATCAAGAACCGCTTTGTGTTCTGTTTTGCACGTAATTACGTGCTTACCTTTCTTCTCGTAGAAGTGCGCTGCACCTTTAATAGCAAGGTTATCTGACTCTGTAGCACCAGAAGTGAAAACAATTTCACGTGGGTCTGCATTTAGTAGGTCAGCAATTTGCTCACGAGCATTATCTACTGCTTCTTCTGCCTGCCAGCCGTAACGGTGTGAACGAGATGCAGGGTTACCGAAGTTACCGTCCATCGTCATGCACTGAACCATTTTCTCAGCAACTCGTGGATCGACTGGGCATGTAGCTGAATAGTCAAAGTAAATAGGCAGTTTCATTTTCTACTCCAATGTAAAAACTGACCGCTAAGAGCGGGCATTAACACCGTGAGGTGCTGCACTAATCGTTGTAGTGCTCGTATTTTTATGTGCAAAACCATTATTAACCGCAAGATCGATATCTTGGCGATCAGAAATTTCTAAAACTTCGTTATCTTTCATTAGCTCACCGAGCGTAATGTCGTTTAAGAAGCTGCTGATTCGGGAGCTTAAATCACGCCATAGAGTGTGAGTTAAACAACGACTACCACCTTGGCAATCTGCTCGACCGTGACACTTAGTCGCATCCACTGATTCGTCTACTGCTGCAATCACAGTTCCGACAGCGATGTCGCTCGCTTCAGCACCTAAACGGTAACCACCACCAGGGCCGCGAACACTAGCAACTAAGCCAGCTTTACGTAACTTAGAAAATAGTTGCTCTAAGTAAGATAACGAGATGCCTTGTCGCTCTGAAATGTCAGCCAGAGGAACTGGGCTTTTTTGCGAATGCAGTGCTACATCTAGCATAGCTGTTACCGCATATCTTCCTTTAGATGTAAGTTTCATATCACACCGTATCCACATTGTTTATGTGGTTGGAATCTTCCCATACCCGACTAAATTGGTCAAGTATTTAGTTGACTATTTTAGTCAGGTATTCACCCTTAACTATTGTATGGGCTTTATTTGTCGTTTTTGCTCTTCTCAATCGAAGTCAAAATACCGCGAAGCGTGTTGATTTCTTGCAGTTCTGGACGAGCACGACTAAATAGGCGACGTAGCTTATTCATCACCTGACCTGGCTTATCCTTAGAGATAAATTGGGTATCAATGATCACTTTTTCAAGGTGCTCGTAGAACATTTCTAGTTCTTCGTGACGAGGGTACTCATCTTGTTGCTGTGGCTGATATTGGCTAGCGACCATATCAAGGTGAGCTACACGCACTTCATAGCTCAGAGTCTGCACTGCCATTGCTAGGTTTAGCGAGCTGTATTCAGGGTTAGCTGGGATACATACATGGAAGTGGCACTTCTGAAGTTCATCATTAGTTAAGCCAGTACGTTCACGGCCAAATACTAATGCTACTGGGTGCTTCTGACCTTCAACCGCAAACTTTTCACCACACTCACGAGGCTCAAGCATTGGCCATTCAAGCGTACGAGAGCGAGCACTTGAACCCACAACCAAGCCACAGTCTTTTACTGCTTCTTCAAGAGTAGAAACAATCATCGCGTTTTCTGCGATGTCACCTGCACCAGCAGCCAGTGCTAAGGTCTGCTCGTCAACTTCACATTGAGGGTCTACAAGAACTAATTGACTCAAACCCATCACTTTCATTGCGCGAGCTGCTGATCCGATATTTCCCGAATGAGACGTACCAACCAGAACGACTTTTACATTGTCTAACATGCTATATGACACCACTTTAAAAATAATCGCGAGATATTAACACATAGCAAAGTAAAATGGTCAGACCCTTCGCGGAATGTGAAACCAAGAGTTCAAAAAATAACCACTTCCCTTTTGGTAAAACTTTGGTATACTCGCCGCCGCTTTAAATTGTTCTTTAACATCTTGTGGGAAAAACCATATGCATCCAATGCTAAACATTGCGATACGCGCTGCGCGTAAAGCTGGCAACCATATTGCTAAATCTCTAGAAACAACTGATAAGATCGAATCGTCTCTAAAAGGTAACAACGATTACGTTACTAACATTGCTCAAGAAGCTGAGTACATGATTATTGAGACAATCAAAGCATCTTACCCAGAGCACAGCATTATTTCTGAAGAGAAAGGCCTGACTGAAGGTAAAGACTCTGACGTACAATGGATCGTTGACCCACTAGATGGCACCAACAACTTTGTAAAAGGTTTCCCTCACTTCTCTGTATCTATCGCTGTTCGTATGAACGGTCGTACAGAAGTTGCTTGTGTTTATGACCCAATGCTAAACGAGCTATTCACAGCTCAACGTGGCGCTGGCGCTCAACTTAACAACGCTCGTATGCGTGTTACTCAACTAAAAGACCTTCAAGGTACTGTTCTAGCGACTGGTTTCCCATTCAAGCAAAAACAACACTCTGAATCTTTCATGAAGATCATCTCTGGTCTATTCATTGACTGTGCTGATTTCCGTCGTACAGGTTCTCCTGCTCTTGACCTATGTTACCTAGCAGCTGGCCGTGTTGATGGTTACCTAGAACTTGGCCTTAAGCCATGGGATCTAGCAGCTGGCGACCTAATCGCTCGTGAAGCTGGTGCTATCATGACTGACTTTGCTGGCGGTACTGATTACATGACTTCTGGTAATGTTGTTGCTTCAAGCGCACGTGGTGTTAAGTCTATTCTTAAGCACGTTCGTGAGAACGCTAACGAAGGTATGCTGAAGTAATTCAGACCTTACGTTAAAGCTCTCTTATAGCAGAGCGTAGAAATTCTAAAGCCTCGCGATTGCGAGGCTTTTTTGTATCTGCGATTCCAAGATGCGAGATACGATCCGAATGTCTCTTAGTGAAATGAAGTACAACTCACTTCAACGTTAAATTGCATTGAGCTTCCCCGTAGAATACAGACGTAAAAAAACCGCTAGTTACCTAGCGGTTTTTCTGGTTTAGCGAAACTTGTTAAGCCAAGGCCTAAGGCATTTCGTCAAACTCTTCACCTTCTTTTTCTACTTGTGGTGGCATTAGATGTTCACGCGTAATACCCAACTTCATTGCTAGTGCAGATGCAACGTAGATAGAAGAGTAAGTACCAACAGTAATACCGAGTAGAAGTGCAGTTGCGAATCCGTGAATCATAGCGCCGCCCTGAACGAACAGTGCGATAACTACGAATAACGTTGTACCAGAAGTGATCAATGTACGGCTCAATGTTTGTGTGATTGAGCTGTTTAGTACTTCAGGTGCTTCGCCTTTACGCATCTTACGGAAGTTCTCACGAATACGGTCAAATACAACGATGGTATCATTGAGGGAATAACCAACTACCGTTAGCAATGCCGCGACAATGGTTAAGTCCACTTCGATTTGCATCATCGAGAACACACCCAGTGTGATGATAACATCGTGCGCCAATGCTAATACCGCACCCGCCGCCAAACGCCATTCGAATCGCACAGATACGTAGATCAGGATACAGATAAGAGAAACAAGAATGGCAAGGCCACCCGCTTCTGTTAATTCGTCACCCACGTTAGGACCAACGAACTCGATACGACGCATTTCAACTTGCTCACCAGTACCGCTCTCAATAGCAGAAAGGATCTGGTTACCAAGTGTTTCGCCCGCTACGCCATCACGTGGACGTAAACGAACCATTACATCACGAGCTGAACCGAAGTTCTGTACCGTTGCATCACCAAAGCCTTCTGCTTCTAGTGCACTACGGATATCAGGAAGATGTGCCGGTTGTTCAAAACCAACTTCAATCAGAGTACCGCCAGTAAAATCTAGCCCCCAGTTCAACGATTTCGTTGTTAGGGTGAAGATAGCAGTACCAATCATCAAGATAGAAAAAACAAAGGCAACCTTTGACCAACGCATAAAGTCGATCATTTTGTCTGCTTTTAGAATCTGAAACATATTAATTCCTAGCCTTAGATCGACAGTTTTTTAACGCGTTTACCGCCATACATCAGGTTCACGATACAACGTGTTCCGACAATAGCTGTAAACATTGAAGTCAAGATACCGATAGACAGCGTTACCGCGAAGCCTTTGATAGCACCAGTACCCACAGCAAATAGAATGATTGCTGTTAGTAGTGTGGTGATGTTGGCATCGGCGATTGTGCTGAATGCGTTCGCGTAACCTTGGTGAATCGCTTGTTGTGGACTGCGTCCATCTCGAAGTTCTTCACGTATACGCTCAAAGATCAGTACGTTGGCATCAACTGCCATACCGACCGTTAATACGATACCGGCAATACCTGGCAGGGTCATGGTAGCCCCCGGAATCATCGACATAACACCGATAATCAACACCAAGTTAGCCATTAGCGCAACGTTCGCAATCAAACCGAAAGTACGGTAGTAAAGCAGAGTAAACAACATTACTGCAGCCATACCCCAAACCATCGCCATGATACCCATATCGATGTTTTGTTGCCCCATAGATGGACCAATCGTACGTTCTTCTAAAATCGAGATAGGCGCAATCAATGCACCAGCACGTAGTAGAAGTGCCAAGTTATGAGCTTCAGCCGTTGAGTCGATACCCGTAATACGGAAGTTACGGCCTAGCGCAGATTGAATCGTCGCTTGGTTAATTACTTCTTCGTGCTTACTTAAGATAACTCGACCTTCCGGTGTTTTACGACCGCTGTCTTTGTACTCTGCAAATACCGTTGCCATTAGCTTACCGATATTCTGACGAGAGAATGCAGACATCTTGCTACCACCTTCGCTGTCTAGCGAGATGTTAACTTGAGGACGGCCATATTCATCAACACTTGAGCTTGCATCCGTAATACTCGAACCGCCAAGAATAACGCGTTTCTTAAGTACCACAGGGCGACCATCACGATCTTGCTTGATTTCGCTACCCGCAGGGGCACGACCAGAAGCGGCAGCGGCTAAGTCAGCACTGCTATCCACTTCACGGAACTCAAGTGTCGCAGTCGCACCAAGGATTTCTTTAGCGCGAGCCGTGTCTTGAACACCAGGCAATTCCACTACGATACGGCTAGAACCTTGACGTTGAACCAAAGGTTCAGCAACACCAAGTTCGTTTACACGGTTACGTAGAATAGTAATGTTTTGCTCAACCGCGTAGTTACGGATTTCTTGAAGACGAGCCTCTGTAAAGCTTGCAACCAAAGAGAAGCGACCGTTAGATTCAGAATCTACGAACGTCATATCTTGGTGCTTAGATTGCAGTAGCGATTTCGCTTCAGCAAGCTGTTCTTCGTTACGTAGGATCACTTCAACCGCATCTTTACCAGATGGGCGAATCGCACGGTAACGGATTTTCTCTTCACGAAGTTCACTGCGGAATGCTTCTTCTTGTTGGCCAACCAACTTTTGCATCGCAGCGTCCATATCCACTTCCATTAAGAAGTGAACACCACCACGTAGGTCAAGACCAAGTTTCATTGGCGCTGCGCCAATAGATTCAAGCCAATCAGGAGTTGAAGCCGCTAGGTTTAAAGCAACGATAACGTCATCGCCTAGTGCTTCTGTGATGATATCACGGGCACTAATTTGCGTATCTGTGTCGTTAAAGCGAACAAGAATGGAACCGTTTTCGAGAGCAACGGATTTAGTAGAAAGGTTTTCTGCTTCAAGAGCATTGGTGACAGCATCCAGCGTAGACATATCTACAGAGGCGCCGCGCGCCCCTGTAACTTGAACTGCCGGATCTTCACCGTATATATTTGGAAGAGCGTACAACGCAGCGATAGCGATGGCAAACACCACCATCAAATACTTCCATAACGGGTAACGGTTTAGCACAGCGAGGATCCTCTAGCTGTTTATAGAGATTTCAG
Organism: Vibrio sp. T20; assembly: GCF_007858795.1. Classification (NCBI taxonomy): domain Bacteria; kingdom Pseudomonadati; phylum Pseudomonadota; class Gammaproteobacteria; order Vibrionales; family Vibrionaceae; genus Vibrio; species Vibrio sp. T20. The sequence goes on along the minus strand of NZ_VFEB01000005.1, from coordinate 30,027 downwards.
AGTACCTTTTGGTAGCACTGCTGTAACGAAGTCTTTCTTGATAACTACTTCGTTGTTTGCATTCAGTTCGATAGCAACGTAGTCGCTGTCTTCAGCAATCTTAGTGATCTTGCCGATTAGGCCGCCGCTTGTAAGAACTTCATCGCCTTTGCCCATAGAAGACATAAGGTTCTTGTGTTCTTTAACACGCTTAGCTTGTGGACGGTAGATCATGAAGTAGAAGATCACAGCGAACATACCTAGCATGATAAGCATTTCGAAACCGCCGCCTGCTGGTGCACCTTCTGCTGCTGCGTGAGCTTGAGAAATAAACATTTAAAACATCCTCTATTTATATTTTCGTAATTGTTTGTCTAATTGGGTCGCATCCCTTTATTTTCAAGCCCCATCACTCGGAAGAGAGATAGGGCTCGCAAAAAAGAAATACTAAGATTCTTTACCTAGTGGTGGCACTTCACGCCCCATTCTTGCGTAGAACTCTGCAACGAACTCTTCAAAGCGATCTTCATCGATAGACTGACGAATGTCTGACATTACTCGTTGATAGAAACGCAGGTTATGAATCGTGTTCAGTCGAGCACCTAGGATTTCGTTACAACGATCCAAATGGTGTAAGTACGACTTGCTGTAGTTCTTACAAGTGTAACAGTCACACTCTGAATCTAGTGGTGTTGTATCGGTTTTATGCTTCGCATTACGGATCTTGATCACACCTTCAGTCACAAACAGGTGGCCGTTACGTGCATTTCGCGTTGGCATTACACAGTCAAACATGTCGATACCACGACGAACACCTTCAACTAGGTCTTCTGGTTTGCCTACACCCATTAGGTAACGTGGCTTATCTTCAGGCAGTTGAGGACATGTGTGCTCAAGAATGCGGTGCATATCTTCTTTTGGCTCGCCTACTGCTAGGCCGCCAACTGCATAACCGTCAAAACCAATTTCAGTTAGACCTTTAACAGATACATCACGAAGGTCTTCATACACACCACCTTGAACGATGCCGAATAGTGAGTTCGGATTTTCAAGCTTGTCGAAGTGGTTGCGTGAACGCTCAGCCCAACGAAGAGACATCTCCATTGAGTCTTTTGCTTCTTTGTGTGTCGCTGGGTACGGCGTACACTCATCGAAGATCATTACGATGTCTGAACCTAGGTCTTTTTGGATTTCCATAGACTTCTCAGCGTCCATGAAGATCTTGTCACCGTTTACAGGGTTACGGAAGTGAACACCCTCTTCAGTGATCTTACGCATTGCACCTAGGCTGAACACTTGGAAGCCGCCTGAATCAGTCAGGATAGGACCGTGCCAGTTCATGAAATCGTGCAAGTCGCCGTGCATTTTCATGATTTCTTGACCAGGACGTAGCCATAAATGGAATGTGTTACCTAATAGAATTTCAGCGCCTGTGTCTTTCACTTCTTCAGGTGTCATACCTTTTACAGTACCGTAAGTACCTACAGGCATGAATGCTGGGGTTTCAACGGTACCGCGTTCAAACTGAAGTTGACCACGACGTGCGCCGCTATTAGTTTTTTTAAGTTCGTATTTTAATTTCACGAAGCCTCCAATATGCCAGAGAAACAATCTGACTGTTAATTCAGAACCTTAAGCCAAACAAAAGTTCAGTTTAGTGGGTTCTATGAGGAGCGGTCGCGTATTCCTTGCGAGAGATTAGACAGACACCCTGCCCGACTCCTAGCTTACTGCTAGCACCCGTAAATTCTGTTTATATCGTTTATAACCAGCTTAAATTAGCTCGTTTTCTTATTGATGAACATGGCATCGCCGTAGCTGAAGAAACGATATTCGCTCTTCACCGCGTGATCGTATGCGCCCATCACATGGTCGTAGCCAGCAAATGCACTTACCAACATAATCAGCGTTGATTCTGGCAAGTGGAAATTGGTAATCAAGCAATCCACCAACTGGTACTCATAACCAGGGAAGATGAAGATTTCTGTATCACCAAAGAAAGGAACTAACTCAGTGCCGTTTTTCAGTGCATCTTGAGCCGCACTTTCGAGTGAACGTACAGATGTTGTGCCGACAGCGATAATACGGCCGCCACGAGCTTTTGCTGCAGCTACAGCGTCAACCACTTCTTGCGGTACTTCAACGTACTCAGCATGCATGTGGTGATCATTGATATTATCGACTTTTACCGGCTGGAACGTGCCAGCACCAACGTGAAGTGTCACGTAAGCAAACTCGACACCTTTCTCTTTCATACCAGCCATTAGCTTGTCATCAAAGTGAAGACCTGCTGTTGGCGCTGCAACCGCACCCGGCTTTTCATTATAGACAGTTTGGTAGCGCTCTTTATCTGCATCTTCATCAGGACGATCGATGTAAGGAGGCAGTGGCATGTGACCAACACTGTTAAGAATCTCTAAAACGCTTTGATCAGATGTGAAATGGATTTCAAATAACGCATCGTGACGCGCCACCATTTCAGCTTCATACTCATCGTTCTCACCAAGGAACAACTTGGTGCCCGGCTTCGGTGATTTAGAACAACGAACATGCGCAAGAATGCTTTTCTCATCAAGCATACGTTCAACCAACACTTCAAGCTTACCGCCGGATGCCTTGCGACCAAATACACGAGCAGGAATTACTCGAGTGTTATTGAAAACGACAAGATCGCCTGGCTCAACTAAGTCTAAAACGTCTTTAAACGAACCATCAGCTAGGTTACCGCTATTGCCATCTAATTTAAGCAGGCGGCTTGCTGTACGCTCCTCTTGAGGGTAGCGAGCAATGAGTTCATCTGGTAGGTCAAAGTGAAAATCTGAAACTTGCATGTGTCTAGTCTTGTCTTAGTTGATGAGATTTGTGCCATTAACGAACTATAAATCGTAGTTGCTGAACAATGGTTACGGTAAGTCAATCGTTACCGGAAACACATCGCAAACACGACTAAAATTTTCGCAGTGGGCTAGTATAGGCACACGAGCCGCAATAGCAAGGTTTACAGCAATGGATTATTGTAAAGAGGCGTAAAATAATGCTACTGATTCACCTCCTTAAACTAAAAAATTAGTTGCATAAAACTCACTCAAAAATGCGTCAGATCTCAGTTATTTTTGGGATAAAAAACTATAGTAATAGTAACAAATAAAAAAAGAAGGAGGTTCGTATGATCAAGGTTGAAGATATGATGACTCGCAACCCTCATACTCTATTGCGCTCACACTCACTGGCCGATGCTAAGCACATGATGGAAGCACTTGATATCCGCCATATTCCGGTCGTTGATTCCGACAGAAAGCTGCTTGGTGTGGTGACTCAGCGAGATGTTCTCGCAGCTCAAGAATCCAGCCTACAAAATATCCCACAAGCTCAATCTTTTACTCTTGCCACCCCCCTCAACGACATCATGCACAAAAGTGTTATGTCTGTAGAACCTCGTGCAGGATTGAAAGAATCGGCTATCTATATGCAGAAACACAAAGTGGGCTGTTTACCTGTCGTAGAAAACCATGAACTAGTGGGGATTATTACAGACAGCGATTTCGTCACGATAGCGATCAATTTGTTAGAGCTACAAGAAGAAGTCGAGCCAGAAGAAGCGGAAGTAGAGTAACGCTCGGAAGCTATAGAAAGAGCCTCATAAAACTATGAGGCTCAAAGTTAAGTTATTTATGTTGTTATAAAGGACCAGATTCGCCGCTACAAATTGAGGCACGTCGAGCCTTCAGGTTGTGCTGCACTATCATTCGGATATCATCAATCGCTTCAGTTTCAACAATGTCACCATATTCGTCACCTAACTGAAGAGACAACCTCCACCCTGAAGCTGCTACACTTCTCTCTTTAAATGAATAAGTTGGGTTAAGGAGCTCTTTATTATCATGATAGCTAGTCATGATATTAGCGCTCATATGCTGTTTAAAACTGCTTTTAGATACAACACCGTTATTGGAAATATCTGAAAAACGTGTTGAATAGGGAATCAAATCTTCTTTAAGCCCTTCGCCATCATCAGTTAACATTCCTGGAATACGGCTACGCATGTAGTTATTACCACCATAAGTAAGAAGTGCGCGAGTTGCAGATTCACCCGATATGTCATAATTGATTGCAAGGTTAATCGAAATCCCGTCAATTTTATCGGAGTAATTCCCAGCAACTTCTAAACACATCACATCATCTTCGTTGCCAAGTATCGGGCCATGAAAAAGGTTCGTTTTAGGAAAGTGTTTCACGGTACTGAACTCTACAGTTAACCATTTATCAAAGCCAAAGTTACGAGAAAGCAGCTTTAACTTTGCGTTAAACGCTTCATCTGCAGTCAACATATCTCCGCTACCATCAGGAGCAGGGTAGTAAATGGTTTTCCCACCATGATTATCGATGTAACCAAAAACATGTTCCTTTAGGGAAATAACATCCGTCACTTTCTGGCCGAATGGCGTATACATCTTATCGTCAAAACGCTTTAATGCATCTAAGTAAGCGGTTGATCGCTGTCTATCTTGGAGCTTAAACACAAAGTTTTTATCAAAACCCTCAAGGCGATCATAAAACGACTCCTGCCATTTATACTCAAGTGCTTGTACAGCATAAAAAAGCCATTCTTTAAGGTTAGAGAACTCTGATTCAGCTCGAGATGTTTCAACGGTCAACGCACTGAAATTCAGCGGATTAGCATAAGAGCGTTCAGATTTAAGATGTTCATTTTGTTCTATTTGAGCAACCAAACGCTGAGCTTCTGCACTAAAGGCTACCAATCTATCGGCATCATCAACTAAATTAGAAAGCGACTTAGCCATATCAGCTTTAGCAGTTTCTAGCTCTAACGTTAGTTCCTTAATCCGACCTTCTGTAAAGACATCTAATTGTTCTGCTCGTAAGCCTTTGATTCTTGAACGCTCGAGCAAAGCCAACTTCTGAATATATAATTCAGCTTCAAGAGAGCTTCCCTTCAAAGCGCCTTGTAAGCTTTCAATAGCAGAAAATGTCGATGACAAGTCGGTGGAACCGATATCGTTCAAAAAGCGGCCTAAGATATCAAGAGAGCGCTTAACGTCTTCGGAAGACAGCACTAAATTCATATCCAAAGTCGACTTTCGGCTTTCATCAATTAAGCTTTTGAAAGGAATATCATTAAGACCCAACTTAACCGTAATCTCATCGATCGCATTGTTAACATCCTTATCTTGCTCAATACGTTCAATTTCTTTCGATATGTTTTTCAATACCTCACTATGAAGTCTATAGGCTCGTTCAACTTCGGTCTTTGTAGCTTGAACGCTTTTCAACTGGTAGCCGATTAAGCTTCCTTGACGTTGACTCTCGGTCTGTTCTTTACAAGGTCTAACATCCGAGTCGACCGAACATCCGAGTAAAGTAAACAATCTTGCCTTTAATCGGTCATTTTCTTGAGCGAAGTTTCGTGCAAATGAATCCAATTGGTAGTGGTAATCAACACGCTCTTTTTGAGCTTTATTCAATGAATACTCTAATGAGTGTGACATCCCACCTAACACTTTTTCCAAAGACTCGAATGAGCTGTTCCCAATATTATCTTGCGAGTTGTAATCTGGCATCAACAAAACAAAATCATCAGGCAGCCCTAAATAGTTAGCTCCACCTTCGAGCCAATTAGCTACAGATTTCAAATCAACAATGTTGCCTTTAAATTTATCAAGCTCAGAGGACAACATTATATGGGTATAGGAATCAGCGCCTAACAAACGACGTAGCTGCTTCTCTTGTAAAGAAACTCGCTCAAGCAGTGAGCTTGCTTCATATGCAAGCTTAGATTTTTGCTCTGCAGAGCTCGCCGATACTGCCTTTAATTTACTGAGTTGTAATTGCTGAGACAATAACTCATTCATTAATTGATAAGCTAATAAAGCATCTTTATAACCTGTAATTAAAAGGTCTTCTTGATATACCGGTAATGACTGTCCTTTGTCATTTAGATATCGAGCACTTTTTACATCACGAAATGGCTGCGCATTAGCAAATGTTTGAGGGTGGTTTTCGATCAACTTCCAATAGCCATCAAAAGCATTTAATAGAATATCGAAAGATTGTTGACGGTATTTTTCTACAGTTGAGGTACTCGCTTGCTCAATCCACTGTATTCTAGCTTGGTCAGTAGAACGATTAGCCAAAATAAAATCGGCTGTAGCGCGATCATAATAAATATCAAAAAGTACCGCTTCTAAATCTTCCATGTCGGAAATTTCGACAACGAGGTTTTCAATAGTTTCAACTGCATCGTCAGCTTGACGTTTTTCTGCAACACCCCATAAAGAATCGAAGGGTACTCCTTCTCTAACTGCAGATAGTGCAACGATAATCTCGCCACTTTTTGGATCGAGAGTAAACATACGTTCCAAATAACGAAAAGCTGTTAAGTCCTTATTTTCAATACTTTGGGCATACTGAGGATACAATTTCGATAAAGTTTCTTCGATGACTGCATGCTGATTAGAAAGTTGAGGTAGGGTTGACCAACAAGGTTCACCTTCAATAAATTCCTGATAACAATTTCGCTCTAAATTTACCTCATCGAACAAATCGTTCCCGTTTTTATCACCTGAAGCATTAGCCATTCCTGACAATAAAAAGAAGGGTGCAACAAGCCCTACCAAACGTTGTTTAGTATCATTCATAATTATTCTTTTGATTTTATTTTTGACTAATTAGTAAATAACATCATCGTCATTTACTTTACCTAGCTAACAATAAAAGTTATTTATTATTAGCTAGGCTTACTATCCATACAGAGAATGCAACATCAACTTTTATAAAACACAATTATCATTAACTTAATTAGGCTCACATTTCCTAGCAAATAGAGTGACAAAAAGGATAATAAAATCGAAGGTTAAATAGATAATGAAAAAGTCGCCCCCGAAATATACAATTAGAAATGATGTTTTGTTCAATTATTCGTAAAAATAAAAGAGCGGCTTACATAGCCGCTCAAAGGTAGATTTTTATCTATTCGTACACTGAGATTTTAAAGCAACTCAGAAACCACATCTGCTAATTGATGGAAGGTTTCACGACGTGACGAGCTTGGACGCCAAACAAGGCCTATATCTCGATACGCTTGCTGACCTGGGGGATCAATCACCACTAGGTTTTGATTTTCCAACAAGCCGTGATCAATCGCCATTTGCGGAATAAAGGTGGTTCCTAAACCATTAGCTACCATTTGCACTAATGTATGAAGACTCGTCGCTGTAAACGGGTTTATCTTCTCTTTATCTGTTAGCTTACAGGCTGATACTGCGTGCTCGGTTAAACAGTGTTCATTTTCCAATAAGAATACAGACTCGTCTGGTAGGTCATCATATTTAATCGGGACACGAATACCATCGGCTTGAGTTCGACTGATCACCATTCTGAATGGATCTTGCCCGACAACTTTGCTTTCCATGTTGTCGATATCGACGGGCAAGGCCAAAATCAGTACATCTAACTCACCATGACGTAGTGCAGCCAACAGATTGGTTGTCGTGTCTTCACGTAACAGTAAATTCAACTGTGGAAAGCGTTGGTTCGCTTCTTGTACCAAATCGCACAAAAGGAACGGTGCAATGGTAGGAATACACCCTACTCGCAGCTGCCCTTGCATCGCATCTCCGTTACATAGGTTACCGAGTTCGACAAGATCTTGCCCTTTCGCCAATAGCTCTCGTCCATGCTTGACCACCAGCTCACCCGCTTGCGTGAAGACCAATGGACTCTTTTTATCTTTCTTCTCATAAAGAGGGCAACCGATAAGCTCTTCTAGGTTTTGAATACCTTTACTTAGAGTAGACTGGCTAACGAAACAGCGATCAGCTGCGTCGCTAAAGTGGCGTGTTTCGTGAAGAGTAACAAGATAGTGAAGTTGCTTAAGACTTGGCCATTTATTCATGAAATTACTTTGTAATATGAGTAGGATAAGTTACACGAAGGTCATAAGACCTGAGAAAAGGACAAAGAATAAGCTTATCGCTTTTTTCGATTAACTTAATCTATTTAATTCGCTTTTTTCTATAGTACCGATTGTACTATAGTTTGTCGCGTAGAAACGGAGCCCAAACAAAGATGTGTTGGGCCAACTAATTTTTTAGGAGATTCCAAAATGGTACTAGTAGGTCGTCAAGCCCCTGACTTTACTGCAGCAGCTGTTCTAGGTAACGGTGAGATCGTTGATAACTTCAACTTCGCAGAATTCACTAAAGGTAAGAAAGCTGTAGTTTTCTTCTACCCACTAGACTTCACTTTCGTTTGTCCTTCAGAGCTAATCGCTTTCGACAACCGTCTTGAAGATTTCCAAGCTAAAGGCGTTGAAGTAATCGGTGTTTCTATCGATTCTCAATTCTCTCACAACGCATGGCGTAACACTGCTATCGCTGATGGCGGTATCGGTCAAGTTAAATACCCTCTAGTTGCTGACGTTAAGCACGAGATCTGCAAAGCATACGATGTTGAGCACCCAGAAGCAGGCGTTGCTTTCCGTGGTTCTTTCCTAATCGATGCTGACGGTCTTGTACGTCACCAAGTAGTTAACGACCTTCCACTAGGTCGTAACATCGACGAAATGCTACGCATGGTAGACGCACTAAACTTCCACGAGAAGAACGGTGAAGTTTGTCCTGCACAATGGGAAGAAGGTAAATCAGGTATGGACGCATCTCCAAAAGGTGTTGCAGCATTCCTATCTGAGCACGCTGACGACCTAAGCAAGTAATTACCTCTTAAGCCCGAACTCAACGCGGGTTAATGGTTGGAAGACTCTCTATAAAGAGAAATAAAGCATAAGCTAATAGCGCAAAGCGCACCGCCAATCAGTTAAGAAGTAAAGTCTTATTCAAAGCCCGAAGTTCACGCTTCGGGCTTTTTGCATCTATTGCTTCAATAATGATTTATTCCTCGCTCATATCCACTATGAATAGAGGTAACCGCAAAGCCAAACTTTACCTCTATTTTCCTCTATCTCTACCTATTCAGAATCATCCCAAGATTGCTATGATTTCATCAGTATCTTTTTAAACGGATAAACATGATGAACATCGAAATTGAAGTCTGTATCGATAACTTAGAATCTCTACACAACGCGCTGTCTGGCGGCGCAAATCGCATTGAACTTTGCTCCTCACTAGCACTTGGCGGGTTAACTCCTAGCTTCGGTATGATGAAACAAGCGGCAAGAGTTTCGTCCGTTCCTGTCTACGCTATGATACGACCAAGACAAGGCGACTTCATTTTCGATGATGACGATATGCTCTGTATGCTTGAAGATATTGAAGCTTGTGCGAGTGCAGGATTGAATGGGGTCGTACTTGGCGTGTTAGCGCCTAATGGAAGTATTGATATGCCAAAAATGCAGCAACTGGCTGACAAAGCGCACTCATTAAAGCTTGGGATTACGTTTCACAGAGCCATTGATCAAAGCTCTGATTACCAAACAACCTTAGAACAGGTCATCGCACTTGGATGTGAAAGGATCCTGACATCAGGGCTTGCTGTTAATGCTGAGCAAGGCATCAATATCTTGGCAGAGATGGTTAAACAGGCCGATAGTCGAGTCGACATCATGGCAGGGGCTGGCGTCAACGCAACGAATGCGAAAATGATTCATAGCACCACCCAAGTACCTGCACTTCATCTTTCAGGTAAATCGACAAGACCGAGCCTAATGGAAAGCAACTCAAGTGCTCAAATGGGCAGTGATGATATTGATGATTATCAGATCCCCGTGACTGATGCGAATAAGATATCCGATGTAAGAGCTGCCCTTACCGCTTTAGGACAATAGTCGCTACCAAAAATCGAAAAGAACCACGCTGACTAATCTAACTGACTGACGTATATTAGATTTAATAACGCAGTAAACCTTTCATGGACAGATATGGCTAAAGACTTATTCAGCTCTCTCGATTTAAACTTGTTACGTACCTTTCTGATTGTTTATCAAGAAAAAAACACCAGAAAGGCGGCAGAACGTTTATTCGTTTCTCAGCCAGCAGTTAGCCAAGCCCTACAGAAGCTAAGATACCACTTCAATGATGACCTTTTCGTTAAAGTTCATGGAGGTTTGCAGCCTACCGCTTTCTCAGAACAGCTCACTAATCAAATCAAACCGTTCATGGACGGTCTATCTATCGCGATTAATGCATCGAACGCTTTTGACCCGAAAGAGATTGACTACACGTTGAAAATAGCCCTATCTCCAGTGGTACTTTCTTGTCTGTCCGGCTCACTTTTTAAAGATATAAGAGCACAAGCACCAAACGCTAAACTAAAGCTTGTTCCATGGTCAAACTCGTCTGTCTCAGATATACAAAAAGATGAGGTTTTGATGGGAGTAAGCTATTTAGGAGAAAAGACAAGTAAAGAAGTCTATACAAGGCAGCTCATTGAATTAACAGGACGTATATTTGTTAGGCAAGATCACCCTTTAAAGCAAGATACCGTAACTCCATATGATATGGCAGGGTACGATATCGCTTCATTAGTCACACCAGGTTGGAATGACAATTTTAGCTTAGCGTCTCAGATTCTAACCGACCTTTCCATCGAGCATAGTATAGGTTTCCGCAGCGAATTGGTCATGGCTCTAATCGATGTCATTCAACATACTGATATGTACATGCCCCATTCCAACCTATTCCCAGTAGAGAATTATCCGAACCTACGTGGAATTGACGTTTTAGTTCAGGGACATGTACATACAAAGCCAATCTATAGCTATATACACATTAAAAATCGAAACTCGCCTTTGACAAATTGGCTTTCAAAACTCATTAAACAAGTTTTATCAGAACAGCTTCAAAAGTAAGCTCAGTTACAAGGTATATATTGAACCCTAGTCTTCTGGACGCCAACTCAATGCACTCGCGATAGTACCAATAACTAGCGTATCTTTCTCATCATCATTAAGTTCAGGCATCATCTGTAAAGTTAGCATTCCATTCGTCTGAGCGGCTGCTACCTCTTGTGAAACTTGTTTAAAGCTATACCCTAAAGGTTTTTCAACTGACATCAAAAGGTCTTTGCTTGAGTGGACAGTTTCTACATCATATTTACTCGACCCAACTCGTATGTAGCCAGCTTCTTTCTTCTCTAAACTAACTTTAATCATCCCAGATTGAGGCTCTAAGACGAACTCTCCTACTTTCTCATTTCTTTGGGTTACAGAGCAGCGATAAGGCTTATTGCCACCGAAATCAACACCCATATAGTTAACTGAAGTCCCACCGCCAGAACAAATTAAGTTCCACACCTGACCATTGTCGTTTCTAGTGATCTCAGCTGCAAGCTCTCCGTCTTTAAAAGAGACAGTATCAAACCATGTTGAACTTGATGAGTTTCGACTGTATTTGCCTTGATACATACCTGCAATATCAAACGTTCCTTCTTGTCCCAATCCCCAGAAGTCACCATCTGTTTTAATAATAAGTTGCGGTTGCTTACTAACCACTTCTGATTTGTCCATGATGGCAACGCTGCCGCACGCTGTTAACGTGAAAAGAGGGGACAAAACTAAAAGAAACTTTTTCATACTGATATCTACCTGAAAAATAAATGTGGAGGATAAATTCAGCAAGAGAATAAATTAAAGATTAATCGGAATATAGTAAACACTAATGAGCCACATCGACATTATCGTCATTTTCATCATTACATCGAAACAAATACACTAAATAACATAAGGTTAAGTAGACGTTTATCTATCAAACTCGTTTTGTAAGGCTACGTAAGACAAAGCACTCGCTAAATAACGATAACAACCATTGATAAGTACACGTTATTACAGAGATAACCAATGCGAATTAGCCTGCTCTTTCAAAGTCCATATAATGATTACCGTTATCCAGTTAATTCTCTGGGTTCATTCATGGATCGACCTAATGCTAAGGAGAGCAAAATTTACTTCGGTGGTACCATGAAACTAAAAACACTTCTTCTAACTTCGGCTTTATTCTCAACCTCTGCATTTTCAAGTGGTCTTCATTTATCCCCTGAACTAAAAATTGGTTCTTATCATGGCTTCGGGTTACAGGCGGGGGTTACTGATGTGGCAAATTTAGGTGCCGTTTACCTAAGTTATTCTCACCTTTGGTATGACAGCGATCGATATGATGAAACTGTCGATGCATATCGTGTTGGTATCCAAAATATGTTTGGAAGAAACCAAAACCACGGCTTTCAGGCTGAGATAGGTGTGGCAAGTTATGATGGTACAAAAACACGCTCAGGCGAAGTAGAAGAAAAGACAACACACGGGTTAAGCCTAGGCGGTGCCTACGTTTACCAAGCGACACCAATGCTTGGACTGCGTGCTGGTGTTGATATGAATATTTTTGATCACAATAAAACCTTTGTGCCTTACGACACGACGATCAATTTCAATCTTGGTGCAATTCTTAGCTTTTAAAGAGTCCCCTACTTCAGTGCGTCATCTAGGCTTTGATCGCCTAAATGGCGTACATCTTTCCCTTTCACAAAGTAAATAATGTATTCACAGATATTCTGGCAACGATCCCCCACTCGCTCAATCGCACGAGCCGACCACATCACCTGTAAAATATTTGGGATGTTATTAGGGTCTTCCATCATATAAGTCATTAACTGACGAATGACAGCCTCGTATTCCGCATCCAACTTATCATCAAGCTTGTGAACTTCTGCCGCCGCATCGACATCCATACGAGCAAAAGCATCTAATACTTGGTGAAGCATGGTGATAGCCTGACGGCAAAGAGGCTCTAACGAAACATGGAACTTTTGTTCTTTGGTCGAAGGGATCTCTATCGCACCTTGAGCGATTTTAGAGGCAACATCGCCAATACGTTCTAGATCGGTAATCGTTTTGATGATCGCCATAATCAGACGCAAATCTTTCGCTGTCGGCTGACGCTTTGCAATGATTCGAGTACACGCCTCATCAATCGACACTTCCATCGCATTCACTTTATGGTCGTCACGAATCACTTTTTTAGCCAATTCAACATCGTCTTTATGAAGCGCCTGCATTGCAAACGAGAGTTGTTGCTCCACTAACCCGCCCATGGTCAATACATGAGTACGGATCGACTCTAACTCGACATTGAATTGCCCTGAAATGTGGCGACCGAAATGCATACCTGCTCCTTGAAAGAAATGAAGAAAGCCATTTTTATAGAGTGACTTAGCTCTAGATGACACCTCTGTAGAGGTTAGCCATATCTACCAGTAATGTAGTCTTCCGTCTGATTTTTCAATGGAGACGTAAAAATTGAGTCCGTATCTGAGTACTCGATCAATTTTCCCATATGAATAAAGGCAGTATGATCACTCACACGCGCGGCTTGTTGCATGTTGTGGGTGACAATCACCACTGTGTATTGTGTTTTGAGATCGTTGATCAGCTCTTCAATCGTCAAAGTAGAAATCGGATCGAGTGCAGATGTCGGTTCGTCCAACAAGAGTACTTCAGGCTCAATCGCGACCGCACGAGCAATAACCAAACGCTGCTGTTGGCCGCCAGATAAGCCAAAGGCGTTCTCATGCAGTCGATCTTTCACTTCATCCCATAGCGCTGCAGCACGAAGAGAGCGCTCAACCGCATCATCAAGGTCTCGGCTGTTGCTAACACCTTGCAGCCTCAAACCATAAACCACATTCTCATAGATAGATTTAGGGAAAGGGTTCGGGCGCTGGAATACCATACCAACACGACGCCGTAAGGTCGCAACATCCACCTCAGGGTGATAGATATTCTTGCCATGAAGCTTCACTTTCCCAGAAACCTTACACCCTTCAACTAAGTCATTCATGCGATTAATGCAGCGCAGCAAGGTCGATTTACCACACCCTGATGGGCCAATAAAAGCCGTCACTTGCCCCTTTGGAATTTGCATTGAAATATCATCGAGTGCTTGGCTCTCTTTATAATAAAGATTTAGCCCCTCAATTGAGATAGCAACTTGCTCATCCTTCAGGTTATGAACATCTAGTGGTGCTTGGTAACCCAAGGTTTCATTAATCGAGAACATTTAATCTTGTCCTAAGGTTCGGTATTTTTCACGCAAGTTATTACGGATATTGATGGCTGTTAAATTCAATCCAACAATCACCGTAACCAATAAAAATGAAGTGGCATACACTAAAGGTCGTGCCGCTTCAATATTAGAGGTTTGAAACCCAACATCATAGATATGAAAGCCTAAATGCATGAACTTTCTGTCTAAATGTAGATATGGAAACTGACCATCTACTGGCAAGCTTGAAGCTAATTTCACAACACCCACCAGCATTAGTGGAGCCACTTCCCCTGCGGCTCTCGCGATTGCCAAAATTAAACCCGTGATAATCGCAGGACTTGCCATCGGTAAAACAATACGCCAAAGCGTCTCAAATTGAGTCGCACCAAGGGCTAATGAACCGTGCCTCACAGAGCTAGGAATCCGCGTTAGGCCCTCTTCGGTGGTTACGATAACTACTGGAAGCGTCAATACCGCTAAGGTTAGAGCAGACCATAATAGGCCTGGGGTACCAAATGTCGGAGCAGGTAATCGCTCAGCATAAAACAGCGTGTCAATCGAGCCACCAATGGTATATACAAAAAAGCCTAAACCAAAAACACCGTATACAATCGACGGAACACCCGCCAAGTTAATTACGGCAATACGAATCAAGCGCGTCAGGGCGTTGTTTTTTGCATATTCATGAAGATATATTGCAGCAACTACGCCAAGAGGCATCACTACGATCGACATAAGAATAACCAACAATACAGTGCCGAAAATCGCAGGAAACACACCGCCTTCAGAGTTTGAGTCTCGTGGGTTCTCTGATAAGAATTTCCAAACTTGTTTACCCCAATGCCCTACCTTCTCAGGGTAAGACATCTTGTTGGGATACCAATAATCTAGAATATGACTGAGTGGTATTTCAACCTTTTCGCCCGTCATATCCTCCACAAGTAAACTTTCTACATTGAGCTGTGTTCTGAGATGCTCAAGCTTTACTTCTGCTTCATCTAACTGACGGCTTAATTCCAGTTTAGTTTGAGTATAGGTTTTAAGGTATTCATCACTCACTGACTCATTGAGTTCAAGCTTACGCCTTTCTAAACGCAAGTTTTCTAATTGCCAGCTGATATTACGGATTTCTTGACTTACAACACGTGATGTTTCTTCGCGTAACGTATCAGCGAATGCCAAGCCTTGTTCGAGCTTTTGGTCAATGTTCGAATCGAATGTACCAGAAGCGGTCTTAAAGCCCACCGGCTTACCAAAGAAATAACCACCACGACTTCGTTCAATCACTGCCCACTCAGACGGAGTGGTTGGTTCACGTAAGTTAACATCCAGAATCGAAACAAAGTCCGCAGAGTACAGTTCTCTGTTGGCGACTTTAATGCTTAAGCGCTGTATTAGCCCTGTCGACAAATTTTGAGGCGACAGAAGGTCATGGACTTGTGGAACTTGCTCTATCGGAATGTACTTTCGTTCATATAACTGACCAATCAATAAATCTTGTTTTGATACGGTTTCGTCAAGGTCGACCACTAACGATAAGTCTTTGGAATCAACTTGCCATTGGTATAAAGGAGCTGGCCAAAAATAGGTTAGGCCCTTCCAGCCAATCAACAGCATGAGACCAAGGACAGAAAGCATACTGATGCTCACCGCCCCACCCGTTAGCCATATCCACGGAGAGCCCGATCTAAACCAAAATATTAATGACTTAAATTTATTCATCACGATCTACCTTACTCTTGACGAGCGGGCTCAAGGAACAGAAAATGCCACGAGATAGGCTAGTCAAACAGCTAACAGTCATTGATGCATATTGAAGTAAATCTTTAAAACTACAGCGCACGATATTTATCTCTCAGTCTTTGTCTAACCCACTCTGCAACTGAGTTCACCGCAAACGTGAAAATAAACAGCAACAATGCTGCTAAGAACAATAAGCGGAAGTGAGAACCGCCAACTTCTGATTCAGGCAGTTCAACTGCAATCGTTGCTGATAGCGTTCTCATCCCTTCCAAAATATTCCAATCGAGAATAGGTGTGTTACCTGTAGCCATCAAGACGATCATTGTTTCGCCAACCGCTCGTCCTAACCCCATCATGATGGCTGAAAAGATACCCGGACTAGCCGTCAATAACACTACATAAATAAGGGTTTGCCACGCTGTTGCGCCCAACGCCAATGAACCATCTGATAAGTGTTTAGGTACAGAGAAAATAGCGTCTTCGGCGATAGTGAAGATTGTCGGGATAACCGCAAAGCCCATAGCAAAACCAACCACCAGCGCATTGCGCTGGTCAAAATCGATGCCATAATTAGCCAAAAAAGTACGAATGTCACCACCAAACAACAAGGCTTCGATGCTGTTTCCACCAGCAAACACAGCGCCCACCGTAATCATCAATACCGGTATCAATATTAAAGCATGCCAGCCATTAGAGAAGCGACTCGTCACCATTTTAGGTAAGCAGTACCAAACAAGCCCCGTAAATAATGTGCTTAGTGGTAATAAAACCATTAATGAGAAGACTGCAGTTAAATGCGTTTCAACAATTGGAGCAAACCAAAGCCCGGCCAAAAATCCGATGATCACGGTCGGAAGTGCTTCCATCAGCTCTATCGAAGGCTTAACCACTCTTCGCATTCGTGGAGACATGAAGTAGGCAGTGTAAATGGCTCCGAGCACAGCAACCGGCACGGCAAACATCATCGCAAACAGAGCGGCCTTAATGGTACCGAACGTGATAGGTACTAAACTGAATTTCTCTTCAAAGTCATCGTTCGCCGACGTTGATTGCCAAACGTATTGTGGCTCAGGGTAACTTTCGTACCAGACCTTTTGCCAAAGTGATGAGAATGATATTTGTGGGTATTCATTGTCGACTTTAGCCACACTGATAGTGCCATCAATCAACGTCGCCAGATGCAGTTCATTGGCAGACATAGCGGCTAATTGTGGTGACTTATCAAACGCTCGTTCAAACAACGACAGCTTTTCACTGGTTGTATAATGGCTTTGTAATGTGCCGTTTTTATAGAAGCTGTAAAAACCCTTTCTATAAGTATCGGGCAGGATAAATTGCACTTGTTCGGCAAGTTGGAAATCTCGAATATGGGTCAGACTACGCTTTTCATCTTTGAGTACATCGAACCACTGAGAAACCTGTCCGTCCTCATGCGTGACCAACAACGAGTATGCCCCAGACAGTAAATCGATGCTTTTTACGGAATGCTTCGCATCGTTTAAGCTAAGGTCAATCACTTCACGAACACCAAAGCCGTTATCTGATAGTTTTAAAACAACCAAATCCGATTGTGCTCGGAGATATAAAGTTTGCCCATCAGGTGTGACGAGCAGTTGCTGCTGCAAGCCCAATTTATCCGACAGCCATTGGCTCTGCTGAAAAACATACTGACCAGTAAGGTCGCTCTGATACCACTTAACCAAGACTCGCTGGTCACTTAACTGAGCAGCAACCGTAATACCGCGTCCATTTTTTGAGAACGCAAATTTGTCGATCGTTGCCCCGTTTGAGGATTCATCATTTAAAAACGGTTCAGGAAGATCGATTTGCTCAATTTTAGGTTCGGCTTCGCTGCCCTTTTTCAGCACAGGCGCACTATACTCAGGATAGAAAAGAGTAAGGTTGCTGGCGCTGTCGGCAAAAGCAAACCAGTTTTCAGATGGGGTATTTCGAGAAAAGGCGACTGGGTTGGCTACAACATTACGCTCAAAGTAAGAGTGTGTATTTTGGGCCTCTAAATCCCAAAACTGTACCAAACCGGATTTTTCGATAGTAAATGCATGCTGACCATATTCGTCAACTGATAAGACGATAGGCTTTTCTACGGCAACGGTCTTCACGGCTTGGTCAGTATCTAAACCAGTGTCAGAAAACACAGGTAAAATGACCATCGCCAAGTAAACAAAGATCAATACCAGAGCAGCGAGAACACTGACCGCACCACATGTCACCGAAAAACGGACGAGACGATCTTTCAACCATCTTTTTTTGTCGCGCTCTTTCAATGAAAATTGGGCTGAAGCCATCTGTTTATCTACCTTTTTTTAGCTACTGACATAATATGTACCTTAGATGACAATTATATTACAAGTTACGTTAAACAACTGAAACTAATAACAAGTTTGTTAGCCATATTTCTTAAAGTAAGATCATAGATTTTGTGAATTTTGCTATTCTAAATTAAAGTAATCAGCTCTATAGCCAGTACTCAAGGATTCTCATCTCGATGGAAAAAGACTATGTCACAAAAGAACTTAGCTGGTTATCGTTCAACGAAAGAGTGCTCCAAGAAGCGGCAGACAAGTCAGTACCATTAATCGAAAGAGTTCGTTTTTTAGGTATTTACTCGAAAAACCTCGATGAGTTTTACAAAGTTCGATTTGCTGATGTGAAGCGAAAGATCTTACTTCAAGATCCACAGCTACTCTCCAACTCGCCGAAAACTTTACTGACTCAAATGCAGAGTAAAGCGAGCAAGCTCGATGCTCAATTCCATGACCTGTATAACGACCTATTGTTGGAACTAGCGCGCAATCGTATTTTTCTGGTCAACGAACAGCAAATCAGCGAAGAGCAAAGTGACTGGATCAAAAAGTACTTTAAGAAAAAAGTGCTACCACACTTAACTCCGTTTCTCTTGAACGAAGATAGCCAGTTACTCAATATTCTCAAAGACGAACAAAGCTACTTAGCCATCGACATCGGGCATGAGGCATCTTCTCAATATGTCTTACTCGAAATCCCATCAGAGGAACTCCCTCGATTTGTAAAGCTACCGGAAGCTTCGGGTTCGCAGCGTATGACTTTGATCTTGTTAGATAATATAGTTCGATTTTGTTTGGATGACTTGCTTAAAGGATTCTTTGAGTATGACTCATTGCGTTGTTTTGCGATAAAAATGACGCGTGATGCCGATTATGACCTTCAAGAGGACAATAAAAATAACCTATTAGAATCGATGTCTTTAGGTTTAGAACAGCGCTTAACGGCACTGCCGATACGTCTGATCTATGAATCAGAAATGCCAGCTGAAATGCTCAACTTCTTACAAATCAGGCTTAAATTGTCTGACTATGATAGTGTCATTGCAGGTGGTCGTTATCATAATTTCAAACATTTCTCTGAGTTCCCAAGCCTTAACCGACGTGATTTAGTTAATCGCCCACTACCCGCGATTAAGTGCGCGCATTTCAACCACTACCCAAACTATTTCGAAGCAATCAAAGCGCGTGACATCTTACTCCATTACCCTTATCACACCTTTAATCACATCACTGAACTTGTTAGGCAGGCTTCCTTTGATCCCAAGGTAACCTCCATCAAAATAAATGTTTACCGTGTTGCGGAAGGCTCAAAACTCCTCAGCTCGATCATCGACGCTGCGCACAATGGTAAAAAGGTCACCGTGGTTGTCGAGCTGCAAGCCCGCTTTGACGAGCAAGCCAATATTCAATGGACCAAGAAACTTCAAGAAGCGGGTGTAAAAGTCATCCATGGCATCCCGAGCTTAAAAATTCACTCCAAGCTGCTGCTCATTAAACGAAAAGAAGGCAAGCATACAGAGTATTATACCCATATTGGCACCGGTAACTTTCATGAAGTTACAGCGCGCGTGTATACCGATTTTTCTCTGCTCACTGCGAATGAAGATTTGACTCAAGAGGTGAGACAAGTCTTTAAATATATTGAAAACCCTTATCAAAAGTCACAGTTCAAACAACTGATTGTGTCACCAAAGAATACAAGAAAACGCCTCTACCAGTTGATAGATAATGAAATACAAAATTCGTTAGAAGGTAAGCCCGCAAGCATCACTCTAAAACTCAACAACTTGGTTGATCGAGAGATCATTGAAAAACTCTATCAGGCCAGCCAAGCCAATGTAAAAGTGAGAATGGTCATTCGCGGCATGTGCTCTCTTGTCCCTAGCATACCCAACATCAGTGACCATATTGAGATTGTCAGTGTGGTCGATCGTTTTCTCGAACACCCGAGAGTGATGATATTTAGTAACGCTGGAAAGCCGAAAGTCTATATCTCCTCTGCTGACTGGATGACACGAAACTTTGATCACCGCATCGAAGTTGCAGCCCCAATTTTAGATCCAAAGATCAAGCAAACCATCATCGATATCACCGAGTTTCATTTCGATGACAGTAACAAAGCTCGAGTGTTAGACCAATCGATGAGCAACCCTTACATACAACCACCAGCTAACCCACTTGATTACCCGACGTCACAACTCTCCACTTACCACTATATTAAACGTATGGAGAAACTTGCTCGCAAGAAGTACAAACAAGAGAAGAAATCATGCCGCTAATTGATAACAGACATTCTCGATGTATTGCCGCTATAGACTTGGGCTCGAACAGCTTTCACATGGTAGTTGCCCGAGTATTCGATCAACACCTGCAATTAGTCAGCAGACACAAACAGAAAGTGAGATTAGGTAATGGATTGGATGAACGTAACTTCCTATCCGAAAGCGCTATCGAGCGAGGCCTAGAATGCCTTAAAGTATTCGCAGAGCGACTAGCAGATTTTGAACTTGATGATGTCAGAGTTGTTGCGACTCATACTCTAAGAAAAGCCAAAAACGCTAAAGACTTCTTAGAGCAAGCTAAACCATTGTTCCCTTTTCCAATCGAGATCATTTCCGGTCAAGAAGAAGCTCGAATAATCTATAACGGCGTAGAACACACTCAAACCGCCTCAGAATCTAAATTGGTTATTGATATTGGTGGAGGGAGTACCGAACTCGTCGCAGGACAAGGTTTTACTCCCTTAATTATGCGCAGTTTACCTATGGGATGCGTCAGTTTCACTCAACGTTTCTTTGCTGACGGAGGACTAACCTCAAAACACTTCTCAGATGCTAATACCGCGGCTACTCGTCTATTGATGCCATTAATTGAAGAATATACAAAAGCCCCTTGGGAAATCGCCTTTGGCTCATCAGGGACGGCTAAATCAATAAAAGAGGTACTCATTGGCTTAGGGTTCACCGATGGCCTCATTACGCCCCAACGCCTGTCCTATTTAAAGAATCACTTATGTGAATTTTCATCATCCAAAACCTTAAATCTTTCAGGTTTAAGTGATGAGAGAAAGCCAGTGTTTGCTGCTGGCGTTACCATTCTTTCAGCAGCCATGGATACGCTAGACATCAAAGAGTTACATGTTTCTGATGGAGCCCTGAGAGAAGGTGTTCTTTATGACATGGAGGATCGATTTAAAGATATAGGTGTTCGAACAAGAACTGCCGAAACGCTCATCTCTCGATACCATGTAGACGTAACTCATGGCAAGAAAGTGAAAGAACTCTCTCTTTCATTGCTGAAACAAATACAACCTCAAGTGACAACGGCGGTCACTAATGAGCTGTATGATCTGCTTAGTTGGGCTGCATTACTTCATGAGGTAGGACAAAGTATTGCATTCCAAGGCTATCATCGCCATTCGGCTTATCTACTTAAGCACACGACAATGCCAGGCTTTAATACTGAGCAACAACGTCTTATATCAACATTGGTTCGCTATCAAAGAAAAGCGCTCAAGCTACAAGATTTGCCGGAACTTTCTCTGTTTACCCTGCAACAAATCACCCTGCTGATTCGTGTATTGAGACTCGCTATCTTACTCAACCGTCAGCGAAATCAAGCACAGGCCCCAGACGTATCGCTAACTATAAAACAACAAGATAACTGGGAATTGAAAGGATCTAACAGCGATTGGTTGGCCCATAACCAACTGCTTGATTGTGAACTCAGAGAAGAGCAACGACGTTGGCAAAATGCTGGATGGTTGTTGAAGCTAAAATAACGAACCATCAAAATAAAAACAGCCTGCGGCATCGCAAGCTGTTCATATGTTTCTTTTCTAAGTTTGTAGTAGCCTCAATCAGAGCCCGACTTTTGCCAACTCTTGCTCTGCGAACTCAGACGGTATCGCTAAATAGCCATCTTTCTCTACCAGTTCTTGCCCTTGCTTTGAGAACACAAAAGTGAGGAACTCTCTCTCAACAGGAGAAAGCGGTTTATCTGGGTGTTTGTTCACGTATACATAAAGAAAGCGTGATAGAGGGTAATCACCACTCAAGATATTCGCTCGAGTCGGCTCTACATAATCAGAACCATGCTCGGTAATAGGAATTAACTTAACGCCAGCCACTCGATAGCCAATACCCGAATAGCCAATCCCGCTGATTGATGAAGCGACCGACTGTACAACCGATGCAGAACCTGGCTGTTCATTGACTCGGTTCTTAAAGTCACCACCGCATAAGGCGTTTTGTTTGAAATAGCCGTAGGTTCCCGAAACGGAGTTACGACCAAACAGTTGGAATCGATGTTTTGCCCATGGCTGATCGACTCCTAAATCTTGCCAATCGGTTAGCTGTTTCGTTGCACCGCAACGCAGTGTCTCTGAAAATATACCGTCAATTTGGCGAAAATTGAGCCCTTCAATAGGGTTATCACGATGCACAAAAATGCCAATGGCATCGATAGCAACTCGCAGTGCCGTCGGCTTATAACCATGCTCTCTTTCGAATGCTTCGACTTCTCTTAGGCGCATCGGTCGGCTCATTGGCCCTAAGTGAGCAGTACCTTCGGTTAAGGCTGGAGGAGCGGTAGAAGAGCCAGATGCTTGGACTTGAGCATTTACATTCGGATAGTAAGACTTGAACTCTTCCACCCATAGCGTTGTCATGCCTGCCAAGGTATCCGAACCTACCGACAATAAACTCCCGGAAATGCCTGGAACCTTAGAATAATCAGGAAGAGAATCGACACCTTGTTCTGCATGGACAGAGTTAACCAAAGCCAACGCTAACAATGAACTGACGGGGAAACGCACCCTGCGTATGAGAGAAATCATGACACAGTCAATCGATTTGGAAGCGTGAAGTAGAAGCGGCTACCGACACCCACTTCACTTTGAATTTCTAAATGTGAGTCATGGTGACTAAGCGCATGTTTCACAATAGCTAATCCAAGACCACTACCACCAGTATCACGTGAACGTGCTTTATCTACACGATAGAAACGCTCTGTGAGTCGATGTAAATGCTGAGGTTCAATACCATCCCCCGTATCTGACACGTCTAAGCAGGCACCTTGACTAGTCTGATACCAACGTACCTTAACCGTAGCGCCCGGTGGTGTGTATTTCACTGCGTTGTACACCAAGTTAGATATCGCACTCCTCAGTTGATCTTCATCAGCTAAAACTCGTAGGCTCTTATCGATATCAAATTCCAGCTTATGCTCACGCTCACCACTTAGGCTTGCAGCCTCTTTTTCAAGAACCTCAAGCATCGCCGGAACGTTGACCACTTCATCGAGCTCATGCATTGGCGCAGCTTCAATTTTAGAAAGCGTGAGTAGTTGATTAACCAGACTGTTCATGCGATTCAATTGCTCGGTCATCACACCATGAGCTTTAGGCCACATAGGCCCAACGATCATATCTGGATCTTCCGTCATTTCAAGGTAGCCCTGAAGTACGGTCATTGGAGTACGTAGCTCATGAGATACGTTAGCGAAGAAGTTACGACGCATGCCCTCCAACTGCTTAAGCTGAGTGACATCACGCACCACCATCAGGTGTTCACCCTCAGTATACGGCACAATACGCAGTTCGAGCATACGCTCCACATTCAGTGGAGAAGGCATCTCTAATGGCTCAGAGAAATCTTGCTTATTCAGGTACTTAATAAAATCTGGAGTGCGGATCAAATTCGAGATCGGTTGTCCAGAGTCGTCTGGCCAACGAAAGCCCAACAAATACTGAGCCAGTTTGTTACACCAAACGATATTGCCTTCGCCACGAAATACCACAACGGCATCGGGAAGGGATTCTGCACCGTTGCGGAAACGGCGAATAAGGTTGGTCAGTTCTTTACGTTTGCGACGCTGTCTCTGCTGCATACGATAAATACCGTTAAACAAAGATTCCCAGTTTCCAGAGCCTGATGGTGGTGTTAGACGCTTCTCATCCCACAACCACGCGGACAAACGCATTTGGTTGTGTAGATGCCAGCCGAGCTGCAATACCGTAGCAGCCAGCAGTAACCAAGGTAGATAACCGAATATCCATCCGACTAAAACCCATGGTGCGTAAAAAAAAGCCAGCTCCCAAGCCAGCTTTTTCCAGGTTAACTTTTCAACCATTCAGGACTCCGTAAACTGGGCAGCGAAGCCACATTAAGCCTTTGTAGAAAAACGGTAGCCAGCGCCACGAACCGTTTGGATTAGCTTATCGTGACCTGCAGATTCAAGCGCTTTACGCAGGCGTCGAATATGTACATCAACCGTGCGGTCTTCAACGTAAACGTTAGTACCCCAAACGTTGTTAAGCAGCTGCTCTCGACTGTATACACGCTCTTGGTGCGTCATAAAGAAATGCAGCATTTTGAATTCTGTTGGCCCCATATCAACTGGACCTTCGCTTGCGGTAACGCGGTGTGATACTGGGTCTAATTTAAGACCTTGAACATCAATCACATCTTCCAATGCCGTTGGTGTTACACGGCGGATAACCGCTTTCAGACGAGCGACGAGCTCTTTGGGTGAAAATGGTTTGGTAATGTAGTCATCAGCACCCACTTCTAAACCACGAACCTTATCTTCCTCTTCGCCACGAGCCGTCAGCATCACCACTGGGATGTTGCGAGTTAACTCTTCACGCTTCATGTGCTTGATAAAGTTTATCCCGCTACCACCAGGTAGCATCCAATCTAGTAATACTAGATCTGGGAAAGGTTCACATAGCTTGTTTACCGCTGTATCGTAATCTTCAGCCTCTACTGCTTGGTAGCCTTTTTGTTCAAGCACGAAACACAGCATCTCACGAATAGGTGCTTCATCTTCAACAACCAGAATCCTTCTCGACATAATTGAATAGCCTTTGTATTTAATCAACGCATTGCATTATCTGAGTTAATTATGACACTTTTGTGACCTTTGAAAACAAATTTTCATATAACTGTCTCAAACATTTCACTTTATAACTTTTGATACAGAGCTAAGGACAAATCGAATTAGATCTCATATCATGAAGCACTTCTAAAAAGGTATGAGAAAAATTATGTGGTTTAAAAATTGCCTAGTCTATCGCTTCAACCGTGATATTGATTTCAACGCAGATCAGCTAGAGAAACAACTTGAAGAATTCCGTTTTACTCCTTGTGGTAGCCAAGACAAACAGAAATTTGGTTGGGTACACGCAATGGGTCGACATGGCGATATGATGACGCACGTATCAGAAAACCGCATTCTAATCTGTGCAAAGAAAGAAGAGAAAATGCTACCGGCTTCTGTGATCAAAGAATCATTGAACGCAAAAGTAGAAACGCTTGAGGCAGAGTCTGGCACACCTCTGAAAAAGAAAGAGAAAGACAGCCTAAAAGAAGACATCATCATTGATCTACTTCCTCGCGCATTCAGCCGCAGCAACTTCACTTACGCGCTGATCATGCCAAAAGAAGGCTTTATCGTAGTTGATGCGAGCAGCTATAAAAAAGCAGAAGATGTATTGGCATTGCTACGTAAGACAATGGGTAGCCTACCGGTTGTTCCTGCGATTCCAGAGCAAGCGATTGAAACAACGTTAACTGAATGGGTTAAGTCAGGCGATACGCCTCAAGGTATCACTATGCTTGATGAAGCAGAGTTAAAGTCTATCCAAGAAGACGGCGGTATTGTCCGAGTTAAGAAGCAAGAACTAGAAGCGGATGAAATTAAGAACCACATCGAAGCCAATAAGATGGTGACGAAACTTCTTATCAACTGGCAAGACCGTATTGAATTCATTCTTGCAGAAGATGGCAGTATCAAACGCCTAAAATTCAGTGATGAACTAAAAGACGAAAACGACGATATTCCTCGTGAGGACCAAGCTGCACGCTTTGATGCAGATTTCTCATTGCTATGTGGTGAGTTCAGCGTGTTCCTTCCGAACCTGTTCGAATCACTAGGTGGCTTAACTCAACCAAACGCTTAATAAGTAACTTCAAAGCTCAGGTGCACCGTGCCTGAGCTTATTTTCCCTACATTTCCCGCTGTATATTTATCCCTTCACTCTCTTCTTAATATCATTGCTATCTTTAGGGCTATCAACCAAACTCATTTTAGCGTAAAATTTGCGCCCCTTTGATATCACTTGGTGGTATCAACCTGACTTGAGATCAGATTAGAGAACGAAGCAATGACTACACAAAAACCATTTGTACCTGAACTATTATCACCGGCAGGAAGCCTTAAAAACATGCGTTACGCATTCGCCTACGGCGCAGATGCAGTTTACGCGGGTCAGCCACGTTACAGCCTTCGCGTTCGTAATAATGAGTTCAACCACGAAAATCTACAAATCGGTATCGATGAAGCTCATGCTCAAGGCAAAAAGTTATATGTTGTATGTAACATTCAGCCACACAACTCTAAACTAAAAACTTTCATTCGCGACCTTAAGCCAGTTGTTGATATGGGCCCAGACGCTCTTATCATGTCTGATCCTGGTCTTATTATGATGGTTCGTGAAGCATTCCCTGAAATGCCTATCCACCTTTCAGTTCAAGCTAACGCTGTAAACTGGGCAACGGTAAAATTCTGGGCTACACAAGGCGTTGAGCGTGTCATCCTATCTCGTGAGCTATCACTTGAAGAGATCGAAGAAATCCGCGAACACTGTCCAGAAACAGAACTAGAGATCTTTGTTCACGGTGCACTTTGCATGGCGTACTCTGGTCGTTGCCTACTTTCTGGTTACATGAATAAGCGCGATCCTAACCAAGGCACTTGCACTAACGCTTGTCGTTGGGAATACAAAGCAGAAACGGCAAAAGAAGACGAAAACGGTCAGATTGTTGAAGCAAACCCTACTGGTGTTGAGATTCAGGATGTTGAAGTTCAAGACGAACGTCCAGACAACACACTAGGTCTAGGTAAACCAACAGATGAAGTGGTTCTACTTTCAGAGTCACACAAGCCTGAAGAGAAAATGGCTGCGTTTGAAGATGAGCATGGTACTTACATCATGAACTCAAAAGATCTTCGCGCAATCCAGCACGTTGAGCGTCTAACGAAGATGGGTGTTCACTCACTGAAAATCGAAGGTCGTACTAAGTCTTTCTACTACTGTGCACGTACAGCTCAGGTTTACCGTAAAGCTATCGATGACGCCGTAGCAGGCAAGCCATTTGATGAAAGCCTAATGGGCACACTAGAGAGCCTAGCTCACCGTGGTTACACTGAAGGTTTCCTACGCCGCCACACTCATGATACATACCAAAACTACGAATACGGTTACTCAATCTCTGACACTCAACAGTTTGTTGGTGAATTCACAGGTAAGCGCCGCGGTGACCTAGCGGAAGTAGAAGTGAAGAACAAATTCCTAGTTGGTGACAGCTTAGAAATGATGACACCGAAAGGTAACGTTGTTTTCAAACTGGAAGTTATGGAAAACCGTAAATCTGAAGCTGTCGAAGACGCAAAAGGTAACGGTCACTTTGTCTTTATCCCGGTACCAGCAGATCTAGACTTAGAGTATGGCTTACTGATGCGTAACTTGAGCGAAGGCCAAGATACACGTAACGCTTCAGGTAAGTAACTTTACTTAGAAACTCAACTGAGAAGAAAGCAATGGCTCTGTTAATCACTGACAAGTGCATAAACTGCGATATGTGTGACCCTGAATGCCCAAACGGCGCAATAACTATGGGTGACAGCATTTTCGAAATCGACCCAGATTTATGTACTGAATGTAAAGGTCACTATGAGAAGCCAACGTGTCAGTCTGTATGCCCAATTACCAAGTGCATCATCACTGATCCAAACCATATTGAAACTGAAGATGAGCTACTAGAGAAGTTTGTTATCATTCAAGGCTTGACCTAAAAGAAGAAAGGTTCAACTTAACCATAAGTTGAACCTTTTTTTTAACCTGATTTTTCGATTGGGTAAATATTGCAGAAGAGCTCTTTTTCAAATTGGTACTCGAGTCTCTCTCGCCAGTTTATCGACTGAGATACAGGAACAAGATAAAAGTTTTCCCTGCTGGTATCTGTCACAAATGCCATTCCATACTGCATCAATTCATAGTGCACGTCATTTACGAAGCTAGGGTCTAGACGTTGTCTGCCCGTCAATTGAGTGATGTCATCCCTCGAAATAGAAATACCCGAACTTTCAGCGTTGAACCTATGTCTTAACCATCCTGAAAATTCCTTTGCACAAATCATAGTCATAGTCTTATCCTTGAATTATCTATCTACGGGTATCAGACTCTGATTTTACATACTGCATATAAGCCGCATCTTTCACCCCAAAAACACTCCACCCTTGACCAAGCCGTGTCAAATTCGTCATCGCCCTTGCTGATAGCGTTATTAGTTTTATTAATATCAAACGATGTTCTTAATCTCGTGTTTATAAACACTAGACAAAAGTGTGATATTTCTCCAGTTTTAGAGTCGAGAAAACCAGTGGCTGTACCACTGTAAAAAGCCTCGATTAACAGGATTACTTATTCGATATCAAGGCCAAACACTGACTTGGCATCACTTTAACTTTTTTCTTTTTCTTATTTTTCGCTACTTTTGGGGGAGGTGGAACTGGAATGGTCTTTGGAGCCCAACTGGCAAGTTCATCTCCACAGCCATCACCTTGAGGAGGGTTTGCTTGAGCTATACAATTTGAACTGCCTTCAGGACACTTTAAACGAACGTGGAAATGTGAATGATGCCCCCACCAAGGCCTTATTTTGCCTAACCAAGCTCTATCATTAGCGTCAGAGCTTTCTTGGTCACAAAGAGTTTGTTTAATAACAGGATGGACGAAGATACGTACCACTTTTTCATCTTTCGCGGCATAGCGAATGACTTGGAAGTGATCATCAGTCCAATTCGATTTGCGCAATTTGTAGTTGGTGAGATCGACAACGCTGATTGGCTTAGGAACAGCGAGTTCATTTTCGGACAGCCTCTTATCGGTGAGCCTTAACCATATATCAATATCCAAGCCAGTCTGGTGGCTTGAATGACCAGACGAAAAGCGCCCTCCTCGAGGTAGAGAAATATCACCAACCAATAAATTAGTGTTGAGCTGTTCGCTCGCGGTCACACCTAGCCTTTCAATAAACTGAATGGCCTCTGTATGTCCATAGTAGCGCTCTCTCTGAGGACGAATCACTTGGTAACCTTGACCGTCAATTGGCAAAGCCTGCGCACCGTCTAGACAGCCATTAGCGTAACTACCGATAGATGAGGTTGAATTTCTTGTCGGGCTCTTTTCTTTTTCCCATGGGGTTGCCGATACGTAAAACGAACAAAAGATAAGAGCTGATGTACAAAATAACCTCATAACAATTCCAAATAAATGATCTCTATTTTCATACTAGTCGTCATTAGGAAATAGGTGCATATCGAGGATGATATTTTGAAGATAAAGAGGGATTTTCATTTGGAGAGAGGGTAATGTTCAAATCATAGAAAGCAAAAGGCTCGAGCATTTCTGCCGGGGCGCGCAAGTCTAGAGCCTTAAATATAGCAGGGGAGACTGAGCCGGCACTCCGGAGATTCGACAGGGCTGGCGCTCGAACTCCCAACACGCGCTGTTTTGGTAAGTAGGAGAATCCGCTACTCTGCTAATGGCGTATGTTAGATTCAGAAAGTAAAAAGGCTCTAGCATTTCTGCCGGGACGCGCAGTCTAGAGCCTTAAATATGGCAGGGGTGGACTGGGCCGGCACTCCGGAGATTCGACCGGGCTGGCGATCCAGCTCTCAACATTGCTTCGTAGAAGCAACAAATGCAAAAAAGCCTCAGCATTTCTGCTGAGGCTTCGTATATGGCAGGGGTGGAGAGATTCGAACTCCCAACACGCGGATTTGGAATCCGCTGCTCTGCCAATTGGAGCTACACCCCTATTTTCAGTTTTAAAGAGCTGAAACTCTGAATAAGTGGCGGAGTGGACGGGACTCGAACCCGCGACCCCCGGCGTGACAGGCCGGTAT
>NZ_VFEB01000006.1:0-135872 GCF_007858795.1 Vibrio sp. T20 | reverse complement strand
ACTCTTTGTTGAGGGAGATTTACTTAGAATGACTAGGCTACTTCCCCCTCGCCGCGATTAAAACGCTTTTGACTAGGCGTCCCCATCCGAACAAAATTTAACCACGAAAGGTCAACACGCCCTAGAATGCTAAATAGGAATCTTATGTTTACAGGTATCGTTCAAGGCATGGCAACACTGGTTGCTATAAATAAAAAAGAGTTGTTTCAAACTCATACCATTGAGCTAAGCGACGAAATGGTTGAGGGATTAGCAATTGGTGCTTCAGTAGCTCATAACGGTTGTTGCTTAACGGTAACGGAAATTTCAGGTAACCAGATCGCCTTTGATTTAATGCAAGCCACATTAAGATTGACGAACTTGGGCCAACTGAATGTTGGTGACAAAGTGAATATTGAGCGTGCAGCAAAGTTTGGTGATGAAATTGGCGGGCATAGCATGTCTGGTCACATTACGTTGATGGCTAACTTGGTTGATGTGATTAAGACAGAAAACAACCGCACGCTCTGGTTTGAACTACCTCAAGAATCAATGAAGTATGTGTTAAGCAAGGGCTACATCGGCGTTGATGGTTGTTCATTGACGATCGGTGAAGTGGAAGAGAACCGTTTCTCTGTTCACCTGATTCCAGAAACGCTGAATCGTACTCTGTTTGGCGGCCGTGAAGTAGGTGACCAAGTAAACATTGAGTTTGATCCTCAAACACAGGCTATTGTTGATACCGTTGAACGCGTACTAGCAAACCAGAAGTAACGCTACAAAAAAGAGCACATAACGTGCTCTTTTTTGTATTTTAATTTGCTCTAGCTCACTAAGAGAAGGTGTATTTCAGAAGACTTGTTCATCGTCTGCATCAATCGAAAGGTGAATTCTGTCTCTTACTTCATCTACCTGCATGTCGAGGTGAATGGCATTGCAACATGCAGGGCAATCGTCATAAAAATCTTGGCTCCCATTAGAAGCATCGAGCGTTATGCTGATTGCATGCCCACAGTGGGGGCAGGAGACATGTTTCTCTGTGTATTTATGCATGGCGAATTCTCCTCACTGTAACTTGTAACAATCGTAGTAGCTTGAATAGATCGTAATAAATAGCAATATCGAACATTGCAACTTATATCGACCGCAGTCGCTAGCTGTGATTGATATTAAACGGCCTGTATCTTCTGAATGCATGCTTCAGTTTGTGCTAAATATTCGCCGCCAAATTGATTGCAGTGGTTAAGAAGATGGTACAAGTTGTAAATGTCTTTCCGATCAGTATAGCCAACGTCGAGTGGATTGACGCTCTGGTAACCTTCATAAAACTCTTTTGGAAACCCTTCAAACAATTCCGTTAACGCCAAATCGCATTCATGATCGCCCCAATAACAAGCAGGGTCATAACAGATTGGCCCAAAGGCTGAATTTGCGACATTGCCATTCCAGAGGTCCCCATGAAGCAAAGAAGGGCGAGGGTTGTGGCCTGCAAGACGCATATTCACCACATCAACGATGTCATCGATGTCGCCGAATTCGATGCCTTTTTCTTTTAGCAACTGGAGTTGGAAACCAATGCGCTGCTCAGAAAAAAAACGGCCCCATTTCTTATGCCAAGGGTTAGGTTGAAGTGTACTGCCGATATAGTTGTCTTGGTCGCAACCGAACTCTTTTTGCTCACCCCACAGATGAAGGCGAGCAAGCTGGACCCCGAAATCAAAGCTGTTATTACCCGTTTCAAGTGGCTTGGTTGGCAAGTAATTGAGGATAATGAAAGAGCACTCTTTGGTTTTACCAATCAGTACCAATTCGGGAACATAAACGGTGGAAGTCTCTCTTAGCAAACGCAAGTTTTCGGCTTCAATTTCAAACTTAGGTAAAAATTCTCGCTGGTTCACTTTCACAAAGTAACGTTCATTACCATCGCTGATCATATAGCAATCGTTAATGTCGCCACCAGAAACCTTAGTACGTTCAGTAATCTGAAAGTTAAATAGAAGAGTATCTGAAAGTTGTTGAGAAATGGCCTGCCACATAGGAAATCCTCAAAGACTGAAAGTTAAAAAAATCAAAGTTAGAAATACTGTTTGTTTAATAGCAATAGTTTAGGATAAATCTGAGCAATTTATAGACGCACTCGTCAATGTTCTTATCTCTGGTTCAGCTTATGCCGAATCAATTACTCAATTTGTGAACTCAAACTAATTCAAGATATTTGAAATACAAACAGAAATTACCAATCAGACGTCATAAATTGTTTGGAGCTGGTATCACAATGGAAACGGTTTTGAACCCTCAAACTGGAAAAGTCGAGGGAGCTTGCTATTGTCTACGCACCAACATAAATGAGCTTTTAAAGAAAGTGGATAGGACTCTTGTTAACTAGCGCTATTGTTAACTAGCGCAGTACATTAATTAAAAGTTTGTTTTAGACTTTGTTAGGCGTTCACTTACTTATAGCTTAAGCGGGCTGGTATGACACATAGAGCCATATTGATTTAAATTTAAGCTGAAATACTAACTAGGATCATTTTAATACGGTTTTTGGTAATAAAGTGATGACAAACCGCTTCATTTACATAGTATTAAGCAAGTACGTATTAATCTGCTCTTGAGCTTAAAACGGAGATTTATTGTGGTTGTAGAAACCGATGGCTATTTGGCTCTTATCGAGCACTTATCATTTAATCTGGATGTCTTTACCAATAGTAATGGCGATACAGGCAATGAGAGTGTTGAAGACATCATCACTGACATGATTTCAACAAACATCATGGCTATTTTTGATCAAAATCCAGAGTTGCATTCGAGTGTTCGTTTTCAACTCTTGAAAGAAGCCGATGCTGTGGTAGCCGATTTAGGTGAAGTGTTAGCGGGGGTTTGGGCGAAGAAAGCGACCAACGAGCAAATTGTATTTCTAGATGAGTACATCGCGCTCGTGAAGAACCTATTTGACACGGCTGTCGCCAAGTACGACTAACGGTCTATTTCCTCGCTAGCCCATTAACTACGATGATCTAGGCGTTTAAGCTACACCTTAAAAAGTGACGTTGTTTGGCGGTTAATCTATTAAGCTGTTATAAACGCCTAAAGTGCCAAAACTTAGACGCCCAATAAGGGTTATCCAACCTCGATATAATGACACCCTTTGATGTCGAAGCATGTAGGAATTGATTATTTCCTAAATACACGCCTACGTGTCGCACTGTCATCGAAGTTTTGAAAAACACCAAATCACCACTTGTTGCCTGTTCATACGCAATTTCTTTTCCCTTTTTACTCTGATCTTTTGTGGTTCTCGGTAGAGCTTGTTGTGTCGCATTTTGAACGGCGATTTGAACAAAAGCGGAACAGTCTACGCCTCGAAATGATGTCCCACCAAAATGATATGGCACACCTTTCCACTGTTCATATACACTCATATATGCATTGGTAGTCAATTGCTCTGACTTTGATAAGGTTTTTTGAGCGGTTTGACTAAGTTGAGAAGGGGAGGGAGTCGAGCTACAAGCAGCCAATGTTGCCAAAGTTATTGTAACTACAGCCATTTTTCTGAATTTCATATGTAACTCTTCTGACAAAAAACTGAAATATAAATGTCACCAAGGACTTCTAGTATACGGACTAACTTAAGGATATCTCTTTTCGTAGTCAAATTGGATTTCACATGCCCGACACAAATTTATCAATAAAACCCTCACGTTATACATTTTCGCTCATTCAAACTGTCACCGCTGTATTTATTTCCATTCTTTTACTCGTTAGTTTTTTGTCAATGGTTAGTATTCGGGGAGTTGAGCGAGTCGGAGAACATTTTGATGCACTTTCAGAACAAGCATTACCCCTTGCTCTACATAACGCCGAATTAACGCAAAGCGTATTAGAACAAGTAAAACTTCTCACTTACAGCACCCAATCAACCGACTTAGATACACTGAATGCCACAAGGGGCTCAATTGTTCAACTCGCAACAGAGAGTAATACCACGCTAGAGGAACTCCTTTTTATCTCCCAATCTTTTCCTGAAGCGATCTCTTTAGAGCAACAACAAAACCTTATCGATGACATGACGCAACTGCAAAACATGACCAACACGGTACTGCTAGCGCAAATTGAGATTCAAAGTAAGCAAAATATCATCGACAGTAAAATGGGCGAGTTCCGTTATGGCGTTGGATCTATCGGACCAGAAATGAATCGAATCAGCTCGTTTTTGGTTGAAGACAACCCGGAAGCGAGTGATGCTGCGAATCGATTTACATCCAGTGCGTCTGCGATGGCGAACACCTTTTTGATGTTGATGATGCAATCTGACATTGATAAAGCACACGATGAATATCGTCAACTCAGAAATCGAATTGCGGGCCTTAACTTGGCTTACGGTGACTTTGCTGATTGGCACCCAGACATCGCCGAGTTCGCAAGTTTGACGGCACCTTACGAAATGGTGAAAGAGGGCTTTACAGAAAAGGGGGTAATCAAGCAAATCCTATCGAAACTCGAACTGGTTAAACAGCAAGAGCAGAACTTAACGCAAGTGATTACCTTAGCAAATACCGTTATCAGCACACTGAATCAGTTGTCTTCTACAGCTTCCCAACTGATTGATGAAAGCGAGCTCGTTGTAAATCAAACCATCATCAATATCGATAGTGTGTTGTTTATCAGCGGGCTGGTGATTGCCGTAATCATTGCGATCTCATGGTTCGTATTACGTCGTTGGATGAATAAAGGGCTTAAAAACATTACCCAACAATTAAGTTCACTTGCCGATCACGACTTCTCCAAACAAAGTGAACTGTTGGGACCTCTGGAGCTGCAAGTTATCACTTCGAAACTCAATACAGTCGTAGATTCAACCGCTGACTCGGTTCGTTTGGTAACGCGTAACTGTGAGACGCTTTATCAAACAGCTGAAGTGAGTCATGACGCCGCAGAGCAAACAAATTCTAGCTTGAATGAGCAGAACGAATCACTTCAGAATATGATAACTACGATTACTGAACTTGAAGCATCCATTGGTGAGATTGCCCGTATCTCTAACGCATCGAACGACGATGCACAAATAGCAGAAGATGAGTCAGTGAATGGCAGCCAAGTGGTTGGCCTTAACCAACAACGATTACAAGCGCTTGAGCAATCTCTTAGCCTGAATCAAGAATCGATGACGGACTTGGATATTCGCGTTAAACAGATTCGTGAAATGGTTGACGTGATCAGTGGTATTGCTGAAAACACTAACTTACTCGCATTAAATGCCGCAATAGAAGCAGCGCGAGCAGGAGACCAAGGCCGCGGCTTTGCAGTGGTTGCCGATGAAGTACGAAAACTGGCGAGTGGTACATCCCAGCAAACCACTAATATTCGTAATATGATGAACGAATTGGTGGCGGCGGCTGATCGCTCACGAGCTTCTGTAACGGAATCGCGAAGCGAAATGGCGAATGCGCTGGACACCAGCGGAGATGTAAAACAGGCCTTCGAGAAGATAGAGTTCGCGGTTAGCCAGATCAAAGGGCGTGTTGAACAAATCATGGTGGCTACTGAGCAGCAAGCACGAGCGACTGTCGATGTAACGCATTCAATCACCCGAGTATCTGAGCAGGGTGAGAATACTAAGCTGCAACTTGAATCTATGATCGAGAGTTCAGAACAAGTCGGAGAGATAGCAGGGAACCAACAAGCCATGCTTCACAAATACGTATTGAAGTAAACGAGCGTGCGGAGTTAAGCTAAACAGTACAACAGTTGAAGAACTAGCTACGCTTATATCCCTATCGATACAGAAACACCCTTAAATTCCGACATGAATCTAAGGGCGTTTTTGTCTAGATATAGGTTTGAGTTTAATATCAGCTTGAGCCACAAACGAGTTTGAATCTAGTCTTTCGTTGTCGGGAATTGTGCAAACGGCTGACGCAACATCAAGTCCAACCGTTGCTCTTTACCATCTTGAATCTCGGGAACACCAATATTCACCTTATCGTGGCCAAGCTTGGGTTGAGCTCGGTAAGTCTTAAACCAGATGTCCCACACAGATAAAAAGAAGCCAAAGTTTGAGTGGGTTTCTTTAACAATGATCGAGTGATGAACGCGATGCATGTCTGGTGTCACTATCACTTTTCTTAATCGCTTATCAATCCATAACGGAAGACGTGCATTACTGTGGTTAAACATCGCACTGGCATTAAGAACAATTTCAAATATCACGACCGCAATGACAGGGACACCAAGCGCGATCACCAAACTCACTTTAATCAACATCGAAAGGATCATCTCAATAGGGTGAAAGCGCGTTCCGGTAGTGACATCGATATCTAGGTCTGCATGGTGAACTCGATGTAACTTCCATAACCAAGGAACACGGTGGAACACCAAATGCTGCAGGTAAATGGCGCAATCTAAGAGCAATACACAGACCAGAATGGTCAGTTCTTTCGGAAGTGACAGGGTATTGAACAAACCCCATTGGTTTTCATGTGCGATAACCGCCGCTTGAAATGCTGCGATAGGAATGAGAGTGGCCAATAAAAAGCTATTCAAAGCAACCAGAGCGAAATTGTTCGCCCAACGAAACCATTTGCTTTGAGTGAGTGTTTTACGTGGAAAACGGGATTCCCAAAGTGCACACAATCCAAAAGCGACAATAAAACAAACAAGGCGAAGCAGTGATGGGTCTTGCATGGGAATTCCTTCTATCATTCTAAGGACACTGTAAGTACAATCGTGCCACTTTTCTAGATTTATCGTTATTGTCCATGAGAATCCACGCTTTTCACCGTTTATATCAACATCGTTTATCCATTGCGACCAAACCGTTTAATGCGCGCGGGTGTAAAGTCGTGCGATGTGAATTCTGTAAAATCAAGCAAGACAGCTGTATCTGTGAACATCAACCAGACGTAAATACGAACGTCGCGACCATGTTGATCTTATCGGACAACGAAATACTCAAACCAAGTAATACCGGCCGTTTAATCCTTGATACCGTTAAAGATAGCTATGCCTACCTTTGGCACCGCACTGAGCCGAATCAGGAGATGCTGGATGTGCTGAAAGACGACAAGTATCAGCCTGTCATTGTGTTTCCTGAAGACTACACAGATGACAAAACGCGAGTGGTTCAAGACTTGCCACAAATACGTGACCCAAATAAAAAGCTGCTGCTGATTTTCATCGATGGAAGTTGGCGTGAAGCAAGACGTATCTTCCGTCGTTCAGAATATCTACAAGATTTACCTGTGTTATCGATTGAGCCTGAATCAGTTTCTCAATACATGATGCGTAAGTCAGACAACGAACAACACCTTTCTACTGCAGAAGTCGCGAGCTTAGTATTAAAGCAAGCGGGCGAAGAGCAGGGCGCCAAGACTTTACAGCTATGGTTTGAAGCATTTCGCGAAAGCTACATGCTAAGCAAGACGCGTTATAAGTCAGATCCGACCAAACCTAGCCTGAACGCTTTCATAGAACACAGTAAAAGTGAGACTTCACTCTAACCTTTAACCGCTTTGTGCTGACTTGTTGTTCAAACAGACTCGATCACGAGATAAGTTTGTTATCTATCACGGTTTGTAGGGGGAGTGTTATGGATAATGCTCCTTAGTTGTTTAATTTAAAAAATTTATTTGCCCGAATTTAGGGAAAAATTGGAGAGATTTCATGTATTACGGCTTCGATGTTGGCGGCACAAAAATTGAGTTTGGTGCATTCAATGAGAAACTTGAGCGAGTAGCAACAGAACGTGTTCCAACACCAACAGATGACTATCAACTACTACTTGATACGATTGCTGGTTTAGTTAAAAAATACGACAGCGAATTCTCTTGCGAAGGCAAAATTGGCCTTGGTCTTCCTGGCATGGAAAACGCAGACGATGGCACAATGCTTGTTGTTAATGTACCGGCTTCAACAGGTAAGCCACTACGTAAAGACTTAGAAGCGCTTATTGGTCGTAGTGTAAAAATCGAGAACGATGCGAACTGTTTTGCGCTTTCAGAAGCATGGGATGATGAACTTAAAGATGAACCATCAGTGGCTGGCCTAATTCTAGGCACGGGCTTCGGTGGCGGTTTAGTTTATGAAGGCAAAGTTTTCTCTGGTCGTAACCACGTTGCGGGCGAGCTAGGCCATATGCGTCTTCCTCTTGATGCATGGTTCCACCTTGGCGACAACGCACCGCTACTAGGCTGTGGTTGTGGCAAGAAAGGTTGTCTAGACAGCTACCTATCAGGTCGTGGCTTTGAGTTGATTTACGAGCACTACTTCGGTGAGAAGAAGAAAGCGATTGAAATCATCCAAGCATACAACGAAGGTGAAGCAAAAGCGACGGAGCACGTAGATCGCTTCATGGAGCTATTGGCTATCTGTTTTGCGAACCTGTTTACGGGTCTTGACCCACATGTTGTTGCACTGGGTGGTGGTCTTTCAAACTTCGAACTTATCTACGAAGAGATGCCAAAACGTGTACCTAAATACCTACTGTCTGTAGCGAAATGTCCTAAGATCATCAAAGCGAAACACGGTGATTCAGGCGGCGTTCGTGGTGCTGCATTCCTTAACATTAAGTAATCTCAACTTAATGCTAAGCTAGGTAAAAAGCATAAATAAAAATGCCGCAATCTCGAAGGAGGTTGCGGCATTTTTATTGTTCGTGT
Source organism: Vibrio sp. T20 (assembly GCF_007858795.1). Taxonomy (NCBI): domain Bacteria; kingdom Pseudomonadati; phylum Pseudomonadota; class Gammaproteobacteria; order Vibrionales; family Vibrionaceae; genus Vibrio; species Vibrio sp. T20. The sequence goes on along the minus strand of NZ_VFEB01000006.1, from coordinate 127,236 downwards.
TTTCGTTGCTAAAAGCTAGAAGCTAAGAAAAAGAAGCCAGAGGGCTTACTTCTTCTTTTTGCCAACGCCAAGGTTGTCTTTTTGCTTCAACGTAAGCTTAGTAAAGCCAAGCTTGCGGAAATAGTTATCTTGGTAGTTACGAACCGCTTTAGTATCAGAAATAAACTCAAGTTGTTGCTCAGTTTTTAGATACTCAGTGATGTCGATACCTTCAGCTGCAGCTACAGCTTCTTGGATCGTGCGGTGTTCTTGTTTCGAAAACAGTAACTCTTTGTCTTCGTCTTTGTAAGTGTACAGAATGGTACGAGCCATGATGCTCTCCAATAGAATTATTACTTTGCGCGCACTCTACATAAAAACAGTACGTGGCTCAAGGTTATGATACAAAATCTTAAGATTATCGTTCTTCACGCTTATCGCGATTTGAGCTTTCTGTCTTTTAAGGAACGAACAGGTTGTCTTTTACGAAACCAACAGAACAAAAAGCCCCTAACATCAAAAAATCTATATAGGGGCTTCGTCTATGTTTTGACGAAGATCTTCCAAATCAATTAAAAAGCAGCTAAGTCAACTAAAGAACTACTAAGTCAATTTAGGTCTCATTGAACCTTCAATTAAACACGGCCTTGCAGTGGAATGATCGTTACCGTCTCACCAACTTTTACGGTATCAACCGCTGGTGAGATTTCGATTAAGCAGTTTGCTTCACTCATTGAACGCAGAATACCTGAACCTTGCTTACCGGTTGTTTTCACTTCAAGCACGCCGGATTCGTTCATTGAGAACACTCCGCGGCTGAACTCAGTACGACCTTGGCGAGATCGTAATTGCTCAGTCGCTACCGCGTTCGCTTTCACTGGTGTCCAGTTGGTTTGACCTTGTAGCTTACGAATAGCTGGTTCTACAAAGTTAATGAACGACACCATGACTGCAACTGGATTGCCCGGCAAACCAAAGAAAGGTTTGTTTTCAATTTTACCGTAAGCTAATGGGCGACCTGGACGCATATTGATACGCCAGAAGTTAATCTCACCCAGCTTATCTAACGCAAGCTTAATGTAATCAGCATCACCAACAGATACGCCACCAGAAGTCAGGACCATATCGGTTTCAAGCGACGCAGAGTGCAGCACGTCCATCATCTTTTGTTCGTCATCTTCAATGATGCCGTAATCGACGATGTCACAGCCAAGCTTTTGAAGCATGCCGATAATAGTAAAACGGTTCGAGTCGTAAATAGAGTTTGGTTTTTGCTCGCTACCCGGAGCTTGAACTTCGTCACCCGTAGAGAACACACCTACTTTCACTTTACGCAGAACAGGGCAGGTACCAAAACCTAACGACGCCATCATGCCCATTTCTGGTGCTTCGATGCGTGTACCACGTGTAAAGACAGGTTGGCCGATTTCTAAATCTTCACCTGCCATACGGACATTTTGTCCTACGGATATTTTAGCATCAGGGAAGCTAACTTTATCGCCATCTTGAACAGCTTGTTCGCGCATCACAACGACATCAACGCCTTCTGGCATTGGTGCGCCTGTCATGATCTTAACCGCTTCACCTTGTTGAACGGTTTGCTCGTAGCTGTGACCCGCCATGACTTCAGCCACGATATTGTAGCTGTCCAGAGCTAGATCTTCACTACGGATCGCATAACCGTCCATTGCAGAGTTAGTATTCTGAGGTACATTGATTGGCGAGATAACATCTTCAGCCAATACACGACCATAGCCTTGCTCTAAAGCAACAGATTCAATCAGCTCTAGTGCATCAATGCTATCAACAATCTTTTGCTGACCTTGAGTCACCGTGAGGCCGGCTGGAGAGAAAGAGTCACAACACACAACTGGCGTGTTGTCTTTTGATGATGCACACGCAGCAACTTTACTTGTTTTAGAAGCAGGGTCGAACGATTGAGCATAGTCGATGATGAAATCACGAATCGCTTCTAAGTCGCTGATCGCCATTTGTGGCAGATCGGATTCAACCTGGCTGTCTGCGGCGATAGCAATAATGTTGTCATCATTTGGATAAAGCCAAGGTTTACCCACTTCGTCGCGGTGAAGCTCAATCTTAGGGAAGGCGATGTTCTTGCAGCCTTCAACCAGAATTAAGTCTAACGTGTTGGTATTGAAACGTGTAAGCAGGTAATCAAAGTCCGCTTCGGCTTCTGGCGTTTCTGTCATCATCACGTGACGGTTACGAGAGCTGATCAACATTTGATTCGCGCCTGCTTTGCGTAGGCGGTAGCTGTCTTTACCCGGCTTATCGACATCGAAATCATGGTGAGCGTGTTTAAGAACGCCAACTTTTAAACCTGCGTCGGTTAACAAAGGTAACAAGGCTTCAAGTACGGTCGTTTTACCTGTACCGCTATAAGCAGCAAAGCCCAATAAAGGAAGGTTAGGGCGTTGTTTTGAATCTTTCATTATTGAAGCGTTCCGAATTGGGTGAGTTCTTCTGGCGTATTCAAGTTTACAAAGCAGTTAGGAGAATCACTAAAATCAACGTATTCGGTGACACACTCTTTGTATAGCAAGATAATTTTACGATCACCACGTTCCAAAAACGCTTCTAACTTTGGTAGAACACGCTTGTGGAATAGGGTGAATACAGGTTGCTTAAATTCGCCATCATGCGCGACAAGAATGTCGCTGTCTTCTTTAACTGCAGAACAAAAACGCTCAACAAGGTCGTCACTGATTTGTGGGCTGTCACAAGGAACGAAGCCAACCCAGTCTGTGTTCGCGTTTTTAAGGCCAGCATGAATGCCACCCAACGGACCTGGGTAGTCAGGGAAAGAATCGGAAACAACCGGAGCAAATGCTTTGTAACTGTCTAAGTTACGATTGGCATTGATAGTGATGCTGACATCTTGTTGTGACAGCTTGTTTATAACGTATTGAATAAGCGGAGAACCGTTGAGCTCAACGAGTCCTTTATCTTTTCCGCCCATACGACTGGCCTGTCCGCCAGCCAAAATAACCCAACTAGTTTGCGTTGGAAGCAGCATAAATATTCTCTTGTGCTTTATCTTTCTGAATAACTTGCAGAAGCGGGGATTCGGTCAAAGTATTGTCTTTGATCCACCACTGCTTCTTACATAAATCGGTTAACGCGTTAGTTTGGTGACTTGTGATGACTAAACTCGCGCCTCTCTGAAGAAGATCTTCGGCCATAATCACCAATCTTTCAATAGATTCTTTGTCTAAAGAAGCACTTGGTTCATCCATAAGCAAGATTGAAGGCTTAAGAATCCAAGCTCGAGCCATTGCCACGCGTTGACGTTCACCACCAGACAACACAGAAATGTGTTCATCTGCCAAGGTTTCTAAACCTACCATTCTCAATGCATTAATTATTTGAGCTCGCTTATCTTTTTGGCTCTCTTTGTTAAAGCGAATGCCATAAGCGACATTCTGGTACACCGAACCATCAAAAAGATAGGGGGTTTGATGCAGGTAGATGATGTCTTTGAACTTGAGCCGAGGAAATAATCTCTGTTGCCAACTCTGTGTCGGGGACTGAATACGGCCAGAACTCGGCTGAATTAATCCAGACAAGATTTTAAGTAGGGTCGTTTTACCAACACCATTGTCTCCTTTGAGATAAATGGCATCGTTGGGGCCGATCGACAATTCGGGAATGTGGAACAAAACACGCTCTTTGTAGCGCATTGAAATTTGCTGCGTTGTTATTTTTATACTCATGACAGCGTTCCTAAGTTCTTAGATAGCCTTTTCCTCTCACACTGGAAAGGAAAAAGTTAAGGGCTAATGCCAATGCTAATAACACCATACCGAGGGCGACACCTTGAGCGAATGCGCCTTTGTGGCTTTCCATGGCGATAGCCGTTGGGATGTTTCTTGTCATCCCCATAATGTTGCCACCGACCATCATTGAACAACCTACTTCTGTTACGATACGAGAAAAGGCAGCAATGGTTGCAGCCAATAGAGGAAAACGTGTTTCCCAAATCAAGGTACACGCCACGCGTGTTGTTGATACGCCAAGTGTGCGCGCTGTTTCTACCGCTCGGCGGTCACTGGCCTGCAGAGCACCATGCATCATCGCAACTAGAATAGGGAAACAGATCAGCATCTGACCTAAAATCATCGCCTTTTGGGTGAACAGTAATTGCCAATCACCTAACGGGCCAGAGCGAGAAAGCATCATGTACATCAACAAACCGATAACCACGGTAGGGATCGCTTGCAGGGTGTTGATCACTGAAAGCAGAGCCCATTTCCCGGGGAACTCGGTATAAGCCAATAAGAAAGCCATAAGGATTGCAGGAACAATCACTAATGAGATGGCGGACAAAGACACGCTGAAGGATACCGCAACGATTTGCCACAATTCGTGGTCAAAACTCACTAGTAGATTCATTGCATCAATCGTTGTTTGCCATAGGGTCATGAAGTATCTCGTGTGAATCGATAATAGGTTTTTATCGGTAATGACTGATGTTAATCATAGCTGACACAATATATTTGAGCCTGTATTGGTCAGCTATTGTTTTTAAGCGTGATCATAACTGATTCGTTAAGTGTAGTGTTTGTTGGTTTGGACCACCTCTTCAACACTACTCTTTACTTACAGCCAACGACTCACGACTTAGAACAAACTATTCTGCACTTGCAACGAACAGTTGTTTGCCATGCAGTTTAAAGTCGTTAATCAGTTTCTGGCCTTTAGGGTTAACTAGCCAATCACTGAATACTTTCGCAGCTTGGTAATTGATGCTTGGGTAGCGTTCAGGGTTAACAAGAATCACTTGGTAAGGGTTAAATAGGTTCTTATCACCTTGGAAAAGGATTTTTAGGTCCAGTTTATTTTGGTAAGCCAACCAAGTACCACGGTCTGTCATGGTGTAGCCTTGCATTTCAGACGCCATGTTCAGAGTAGGGCCCATGCCTTGACCAACACTTCGGTAGCCACCGAAGTTTGGTTCCATTTTAGTTTGCGCCCAAATACCCATCTCTTTCTTATGAGTACCTGAATCGTCGCCACGAGATACAAACGTCACGTTATTAGTCGCGATCGCTTTAAACACATCTGCCACTGCTTTTTGAGATTCAATTTTCGCAGGGTCATTTTGTGGACCAACGATGACGAAGTCGTTGTACATCAGCTTGCGAGGTAAAACGCCGTAACCTTTTTCCACGAAATTAGCTTCTGCTTTTGGTGCATGAGTCATCACCAAATCAACGTCACCATTTTCGCCCATGCGAAGTGATTTACCTGTACCTGCGGCTAGAACATCAACCTTGATACCAGAATCCTTTTCGAACTCAGGTAATAAGTAGTCCAGTAGACCAGAGTGATAAGTACTTGTGGTTGTCGCCAACTTGATATGAGTGGTGTCTTCCGCGCTGCTAGCCGTGTAACTGACGATAGATAGAGCTGCAATAGTTAAGGGAATTGCTTTCATTATTATTATGTCCATTCTGTTATAAATGAATGACATGCCTTCAGTTTTAAAGGGCTCGAAGAAGGGCATGTGCATAAGACGCTAATTGTTGTAATTAGAAATCTACACCTTATAAGCAATCTTAATGCCAATAAATCATGCATCAGAACTCACTAAATTGCTGTTATTTCGCACAAAACTGCGCCATTTACCCCGTTAAAATGAATCAAAACATGAGCTAGGACAAAATGTCGCACATTGTCCCTGTTGGAGAAAGGGTTAATTGGTACACTCTGTCCCAACTTTCCTCACCGGCTAATCATTATGTCTTTACCTAGTTCATCTGCATCCAATCTCAACCCGAACACATTGACTCACTATCAGGCGTTTTCCGTTTTGGTCGTGGATGATGAATTGGGTATGCAGGCTATCTTAAAGAAAGCACTAGGTAAGTTCTTTGGCAAGGTATCAAGCGCAGGTTCGGTTGAAGAAGCTGAAACACTACGTTCTAGCGAACATTTTGATCTCATCGTCCTTGATATCAACCTGCCAGGTCGTTCTGGTATTGAGTGGGAAGAGGCGTTTAACGACAATGACAAACGCGCCGATGTGATTTTCATGACGGGTTATGCTGATCTAGAGATGACCATATCTGCACTTAAGCTTGGTGCTTCAGATTTTATTCTTAAGCCATTCAACCTCGAACAGATGATACAAGCGGTTCTGCGTTGTATGGATAAGCGACTCGACCAAAGAATGCAGTACGCGTTAAAGCGTGATGTTAGTCGTCATATCAAGACCGAATTGATCGGCAATTCAGACAAGACCAAACAGCTCAAACTATTGATCAGTCAATTTGCACCGTCTCGAGCATCAGTTTTAATAGAAGGTGAGTCAGGTACGGGTAAAGAGTTGGTTGCGCGTGGTGTACATGAAGCCAGCAAACGCACCGGACCATTTGTACCAATCAACTGTGGTGCGATTGCCCCGGAGCTTCTCGAAAGTGAATTGTTTGGACACACCTCTGGCGCATTTACTGGTGCGAAGAAAAACCGTGAGGGTCTGTTCAGAGTCGCAAGTGGTGGCACCTTGTTCCTTGATGAAATAGGTGAAATGCCACTGCCAATGCAAGCTGCGTTGTTACGTGTGTTAGAACAAAGAACGATTCGTCCAGTCGGTAGCGAGAAGGAAATTGCCGTTGATGTACGCGTGGTGGCAGCAACCAACAGAAATCTTCAGGAAGAGGTTGATAAAGGGCACTTTCGCCGTGATCTGTTCTACCGACTCAATGTACTTAAGATTGATGTTGTGCCACTAAGAGAGCGCCCATCAGACTTGATTGAGCTTGTTCCATATTTCACTCGTCTATTGTCGAATGAACTTGGCATGCCGGTTCCCAATTGGGCACATGAAGATATCTTGGCGATGAATGAATACGAATGGCCGGGGAATATACGTGAACTTAAAAACTTAGTCGAACGATGCATTCTTTTAGACAAGCCACCAGCACACTATTGGCGCGAGATTAATGGCGATCCTGTACCGGCTAGCATTTCAGTGACGGTGTCACATGGTGCGGAAATACCAAACTTAAATAATGCAGACGCTGCCGAGGGTTACCCAAACACTTGGACACTGAAAGAAGTGGAGAAGTCTCATATAGAACAACTTGTGAGCTTCCATGACGGTAATAAATCGGCTGCTGCGAGAGATCTTGGCGTCGCTCGTAAAACCCTAGAGCGTAAATATAAAGATTGGAACACAGAAGGCTCTGAATATGCCGATTAGACGCCATTGGTGGTCAAAGTGGGCGTTCCGGTTCAAAACCATGGTTCGCTATCGCTTATTATTCCTAACATCTGCTCCGATCATTTTGACCTTGTGTGCACTTGTGGCTATCACTCTCTATTGGTCTGTTCATTACACGTGGCAGGGGGCACTGATTGATGTCGATGAGCGCTTAGACGTGGCAGAGAACAGTATTCACTTGATTCAAAATCAGCAGGCATACAACGTTCGTGCGTTTGCTGAGTCTTATAATTTCCGCGTCAAACTCGCGAGTGATATTTCTAAAAAGGATCTCACGCGTTGGGTTTCTGAAAACAAATCTCGCTATGAGCTCGACTTTCTGCGCTGGCGCAGTGTCGAAAGTATGGCAAAGAAACTCGAATATCTAAATTTGACTCACAAGTCTTCGTTTTTCAGCGTCTTAAACCTTAGCGAACTCAACGATCTCGATCGGGATCTTGCTAAAAAAGCGGAAGTTCCGATGCTTAATGGCCAAGAAGTTGAGACCCGCGGATTGGTAAGTCGAACCGTTGTGCCCGTAAAAGATGGCAATGATAATGTAATTGGTTTTCTTGATGGCGGGATTTTGCTTAATAACAGCACTCAACTTGTCGACCAAATCAGCAATCTTATCTATCCCCAAAGAGAAGACTTTAATCGTCATGTCGGTACCGTCACTGTCTTCCTTGATGATCTTCGTGTGAGCACCAACGTTCCTTTAAGCAGTGAAGACAGTGTAGGGCGGGCAATAGGTACGCGAGTTTCTCATGAGGTTCACTCAAAAGTCCTGAACGAAGGCAAAGAGTGGCTAGATCGAGCGTATGTGTACGATGCTTGGTACATCACGGCTTACCAACCGATCCACGACCAGTTTAATAACGTAATCGGCATGCTGTATACCGGCTATCTAATATGGCCGCTCATCGAAACTTACCTGACTAACCTTGGCGAAATCAGCATTATCATTGTGTTGCTGTTGCTTGCTTCTGGGTTGATCGTTCACCGTGGTGCTCGGGATCTTTTCGACCCAATTGAAAGAATTCATAAAGTGGTGAAGCTCGTGCAATTGGGTAAAGACAAACGTATCGGTACGTTAGGCTTAGATGACCAACACGAGCTTACTCTGCTCGCCAAACAGTTCGACAAGATGCTAGATCTGCTGCACGAACGTAATCAAGAGATTCAACAAGCGGCGTTAGAACTCGAGTGTAAAGTTCACTCTCGTACCGCCAGTTTGAAAGAGAAAACTGAAGAACTGGAACTGCATATCAAGCTTCTCAATCAAGCCCGAGATAAGCTGGTGGTTAATGAAAAATTAGCAGCACTCGGTGAACTCACGGCAGGCATTGCTCATGAGATCAATAACCCAACGGCAGTAATTCTTGGCAATGTTGAACTGATGAAGTTTGAACTCGGTGATGAAGTGGACCGTGTCGATGAAGAGGTCCACGCCATCATGGAGCAGATTGACCGAATCCGAAATATTACACGAAGCCTACTACAATACAGCCGGCACGGTGGCGTACAAGACGAAATCACGTGGCAGCATATCAATCCAATTGTGGATGAAAGTATTACGCTCGTAAAGACTGGCGCGAAGAAGAAAGGCATTGTGTATGTCTCGCAATTGAATGCTAGAACCTCCGTAGAAGTGAACCGAAACCAATTGCTGCAGATTCTGGTTAACCTACAAATGAATGCGATTCATGCAATGGACGGACAGGGCACGTTAACCATTTCGAGTGAAGATTGGGTTGAAAATGGCGTGTCTCATGGCGCTATCGTTCATGTTCAAGATGAAGGCTGCGGCATTAAGGAAGAGCAACTGAAACGCATTTTCTCGCCTTTCTATACCACCAAAAGAGACGGTACAGGCTTAGGTTTGTCCGTTTCTCAAAGTATCTTGAGCCAAACGGGTGGCGAGATCCGAGTTGAATCTGAGGTAGGCAAGGGAAGTCGCTTTAGTATCTACCTCCAACAAAAAGCGACACCTCAATTATTGGTGTCGAATCTCTAAGTTAATTTTACCGGCTGTCACTCGACAATTACATTAAGTGCTTGGGCTGTTACTTGAGTTTTCAGCCCAAGCACGAAAATCTCGCACTACTAATCTATCGCAAGCGAGATCTCAACCTCTGCTGATTTGACGAGCACCTCTTTTTGCTTATGTAACACAGTGTATATCTTTCGATCTTGATGCATATCATCTGAACTGTACGAAATTTTGATACCTTGGCCGAAAATCCATAATCAAAACAAATAATAAAGTCAGTCAGCTATGAAATTAAGTAACCTATCTATCAAATCAAAACTCGTCTCCATCGTCATTCTATCGGTTGTTCTCTTGGTAATGACATCCACTTTTAATCTAATGCAACAGCGCGCTAGCTCCTTGGAAGAGCGGCAAGATAAACTCAGTGCTCAAGTCGAAACAGCAGTAAGCTTAGCTCAACACTATTATGACCAACGAAATATCCTTGGCGAAGAGACAGCAAAGAAACAAGCACTTCAAGCCATTGAGACGCTTCGCTATGACAGCACCAACTATTTTTGGATCTTAAACCAACAACTCAACATTATTAGTCATCCCCTTAAGCCAGAACTCAATGGCAAGAATGCGGGTAACTTAAGAGACGGTGCGGGCAAGTACCACTGGCGTGAGATGGTGACCATCTCTCAAACTGCACAACAGAAAGGCTTTCTTGACTACCAATGGAAGAGTCCGAATGGAGAGTTAAAAGATAAGATATCGTACGTACAACTTTTTCCTGAATGGAATTGGGTGCTAGGTTCTGGAATATTGGTCGCTGATATTCAAGATGCATTCTACGCGTTGGCGATTAAAGAAGGAATGGTTGCGGTTGTGTTGTCTGGCCTACTGTTTGCAATGGGCTACGCGATATCCAATAACATCCTTGTACCTCTTAATAAGCTTATCGATAACACCCATAAGATTGCCGATGGCGACCTTCGTGTACGTATGAACATGACGCGCAAAGATGAGCTGGGTGATATGAGCCAACAGATCGACACCATGCTTGATAAGCTGCAAAGTACACTACGTACCGCCAATGAATCTGCGGATCTATCGAGCAATATGGCAAGTCACATTGCTCAAGCGAGTGAAGAGGCGGCGACCAGTGTCAACTCGCAACATGCTCAGCTTGAATTATTGTCTACTGCGATGACAGAAATGAGCGCCACTATTTCAGATGTCGCGATCAATGCAGAGAGCACGGCGGCAAGTACCAATAAAGTCGTCGATCATGCCAACCAAAACGATGACAACATGCAGGTCACTTCTAAAACCATCTCTCAAGTTTCAGAGAACATCTCTACGGCTAACGAATTGGTAAGAGACCTACAATCCGGCGTAAGCGAGATAAGTCAAGTTGTGAGCGTCATTCGTGATGTGTCAGAACAAACGAACTTATTAGCACTTAACGCAGCAATAGAGGCGGCACGTGCAGGAGAGCAAGGAAGAGGGTTCGCGGTTGTCGCGGATGAAGTCCGTAATCTTGCTAGCCGGACTCAAAATTCAACGAACGAAGTTCAATCCACAATTGAAAAACTGACTCAACAAGCGGAACGCACCTTCAAAGCAATGCAAAGCAGCAATGAGAAGGTTGACCACAGTGTTGTCGCATCTAACGAGACTCGCCAACAACTTGATGTGATTGTGAATGAGCTTCACAACGCCAATGACATGGTCGCACAAATCGCAGCGGCTTCAGAACAGCAAAGTACGGTAGCAACTGAAATGAGTGAAAGTGTCACTGGGATTCACCTAGCTGCAAACGAAGTACTTCAGGCCTCACAATCGCTAGCAGAAGACAGCCAGAAAATGGCCAACACAACAGAGCACCTTACTGAACAGTTGAAATACTTTAAGGTATAAATCCAGCAGCGCTTACTCTTAGCGCAGACAAATCGAATAAAAAAACACCTCCGCACTCGAGATAAGTCCGGAGGTGTTTTCGTTTATTGGTATCTCGGGGATTAATCCAATCTCCGAACGTAAACCTTAAACCAGCTTCAATTAATGCGCTGCCACTGAAATCTTCGGTGGGTTGATGTTGTGCTTTTTGAACTCTTTCATCACACGCAAGGTAATGTCTGTTTCAAACAACTTTTCATAAGCTGTATCGACGACGTAAGCCTTACAAGTTAACTGTATCGCCAGGTAGTTATCCGTAATCGTCTGTTTAACCAGAACCGTAACAGGCTTAGGCAAGTGGATGTAGCGGCTTGAAGACGCAGCTTCTTGAATCAAGTCACGGGCTAGGGTGATGTCTTCATCCATTCCTACGTAAAACGGAATCACGACCTGCATATCCAATGCACCATAGTTACCGCTCGTCGTCACTTCATTTAAGAACTTGTTGTTCGGGATGGTAATGATGTCGTCATTCAAAGTTCTCATACGCACAGAACGCAAACCAATAGTGATAATGTCCCCGTAGTTACCTTCGAACGTGACGCGGTCACCAACTTGGAAAGGTCTATCGATCATCACGGTGATACCTGCGATGAATGACGCTGCCAAGTCTTTAAGCGCAAAGCCAACGGATACAGCGAGGGTACCACCAATCAAAGCCAGAATTTGGTCGTTGATTCTAAAACTCATCATGAACACGATAAGACCGGTGCTCACGTAAATAAAGAACTGAGTAAACGACTGCAGTTTCTGTAGCAACATTCGATATTGCACAAACTGACTACCAAAACTGGTCACCATTGAGTTGATGAATTTGAGCAATAACCACATTGCAGCAATAACAATCATGGAGAAGAACACGCCGCTCCACCGCACAAGGCTAGCTATCTTTGAGATGTTTTCCACATTGGCTAACTCTTCCGTCGCAAAGGTCGGGAAGCTGACAGCACTTGCCAAGCCAACAAATAGTAGGATAAATAACTTCTTCATTTTACTTCACCAGTAGATGTTGACGGTCGAGAACGTTCGTAATATGGCGGAACCAGTGCTCAGAAATCCGAGCCTTTTCTTCATGCCAACCAATATAACCACGGCTTTCAAAGTAACGCAGAATCCCCGTTATTTCTGCCGTGCTCAGTTGTGTACATTCAGATAAAACTTCCGGAGATGCGATTTCCAATTGCACGATAGAGCGCAATACAGCCAACATCGGTTTCGGCATATTCTCCAGTTCCTGCGCTTCCGGAACATGGAACAAACGCACCACGGCTTGATCTGTCTCTTTATTTCGGTTCAAAGAGAGCCGGAAGAAACGCAACGCAACGGTAGGGTTACCATCAGAGTAGTGCCACAAGATTCGATAGAAACCTTGGCGTGCACGTTCTTCTTCACTCATATCATCTTGGTCCCATTGCTTAGGAACCACTAAGCCATCAAACGACAACGGCTTTTCAAGCTCCGTGTTAATACGGCTATTCAAAAGCTCACCAACTTGTTTTTCTGTCCAACGTGGAAGGAAACACACCAAGTCAAACAGCAAACGTTCGCCACGCGCCCTATCCACAAATCGCCAGCTCGATTTGGCAATCGATATCACGACACGGTGGTTCTTTTTAGAGCGACGCAGAAGGTTGGTTAAACGAATCAAATCAGACAAGCCACCAACCATTGGTTTCACCAGTCGTTGTGCGTTATCAATCGCAATCAGATAAGTCGTATTGCTCTTACGCAAATGCGCCAAGATCTGAATCTCAGTGGCTTCTTCTTCCAAACCAATACTAACGGCAAGATGCGCTAAAAGTTCTTGGTAACCGGCATAAGGACAGCTCACATAAACGGGCTCTGCGTTAGAGACTTTGTGCAATAAAGTATAAAGCAGCGTCGTCGCGCCAACACCACGTTCGCCTGACACAATACAGATAGCAGGGCTGTCCGACATCAAGTAGCGAGACAGTTGCTTAATTTCGTCACCCGCATAATCAATTAGCGTGCTGTCGATATTACCCGGCAGAATGTATTCATAGGTTTGATCGCCTTTGATTCGAACCAAGTTTTGCTGATTTTTATCAAGATCAGACTGCTTAGCCACTTCGATTCTAAACAGATACGCCAAGGCTTGGCTAAACAGCGTGTAATTGGATAGCAATGCCATGATGCGGTGTTGGAAGTTGTAAACACTCAACCATACGATGCCAATTGCTGTCGCGAGTATATTCAGTAGGAAGGTATCTTTTCGGTTCACCGCCCAATTCACCCATACCGGACGATCGGAGATGTGTTGCAGAGTATCAAAGACTTTCGCTCGCCATAATCTGAGTACCGAAATGGTAACCAGTACAAACCAGAAAAACAGAGCGCTGTAAATCCAACTATAGATAGTGCCTTTGCCTAACGTAATACTCGAAATTTGCAGAGTCACACCCGCAACAATGAAGCTCCATACATAACGGCGAATAGTCGATAGACGAAGCGCTATCACTTCTTTATTAGATGTACGACCCAAGCGGTAGGCCAGTTCAAGAATAAAGCTGATGGCAATCGAACCACCTAGAATCCACCACGTGAAGATCTCGAGGAAAATCAGATGCTGTAGACTAGGGATACTCGAAAGTACCCTGAGTGAAAGGGTAATCGCAATGAGCCAAGCAATCGCACGATCAGCGCGACTGATATACCAGATTACCCTTACTAAAAAAGGAGGGTTCGTTTTCGCTTCAAGAAAATTAATTCTAAACAACTCGATCAAACGGGTGCTGTTGGCAAGCCACCACACTAAACCAAAGTAGATGAATAGCACTTTTAACGATGCACCAATCACAGGCACTGGCGAAATGAAGATGTCTTTAACAAGCGCTTTAAAGCTACGAATTTGGAAGTAAACAAGATACTCAATATTGAGCTTGGTTAATTCCCACTCTTGCTTAAATTGGGTGACACCATAAGGGCCAAAACCTGTTAAGCGATCTTTGTTTGCAGAGTTTGTCTGTTCTAACAGGTGCTGCTTACTCACGTTCAAGCTATTCAAAGTGACGTAACTGGTTTGAACGGCAAACCATTGATCGACGTCGCTGTTATCTCGGTAAGCTTTTATCTGTTGCTCGAAGGTTTTGATCTCTTGCTTTTGGACTCGCAGAACTTCGGCAAGCAAAATGTTGACCTGACGTCTATCCGACGCTTCCATAAATAGAGGGTCGGGTAACGAATCAATTCGCTCATCAAGGGCAACAGCAGAATCGGATACCTGCGGCTGAGATTGTAAGTCATATTCCAAGTTGGCATGACTAGGCCAAGAGAGAATGGCCAAAGTGAGGATTAAGAAGCGCGATAGTGAACGCATAAAAGTCTCTTAGAATTATGAGGTTAGGATTACTATAGTTAGTTAATCTGACTTTGTGAAATCCAATCCGGTATCGGGGGCGAGTACTTTATTCCTGTTTCGACCGATTTTGTCATGAAATTGTCAGGGATTAGGCTAGTCTTGCCTATGTCTGCTGTTGCTTTGGTCAGGTTAGTTTCACTGCGACCAATCAGCATACGATATATTCAATGGTTGGCATGATTTAGGACGTTATATACCGCCCATTATAGGTCGCTGTTCGATATTTTGTTTCCCCTGAAAATCGACGGATTTTAGGCAGCAAATTGAAAATCAAAAGTGTGAGTTAGCTCAAACTATGATTTGGCTGGGTTATCACTCACTTAATAGCGGGTAAATGCAATCAATACTTGCAGTTAAAGCCCTGAACAAGTAACGTTGCGACGTTTTTCACATTAAGAAGGTAATGGCATTGATCTCCACAGCAAATATCACCCAACAATTCGGCGCTAAGCCACTTTTCGAAAATATTTCAGTTAAGTTCGGCGAAGGCAACCGCTACGGTTTAATCGGCGCGAATGGCTGTGGTAAATCGACGTTCATGAAGATCCTATCGGGTGAACTAGAGCCGACTTCTGGTAACGTAAGCTACGATCCAAACGAGCGCGTCGCTAAGCTAAACCAAGACCAATTTGCTTACGAAGAATTCACGGTAATTGATACGGTTATCATGGGTCACAAAGAGCTTTGGGCTATTAAGCAAGAGCGTGACCGCATTTACTCTTTGCCAGAAATGAGCGAAGAAGACGGCATGAAGGTGGCTGACCTTGAAGTTCAGTTCGCTGAAATGGACGGCTACATGGCAGAAGCTAAAGCCGGTGAGCTTCTTCTTGCTGTAGGTATTGAAGAGTCAATGCACTTCGGTCTGATGAGCGAAGTGGCACCGGGTTGGAAACTTCGTGTTCTATTGTCTCAAGTACTGTTTGCAGACCCGCATATCATGCTTCTTGACGAACCAACGAACAACTTGGACATGGACACCATCAAGTGGTTGGAAGATACGCTAAACCAACGTAACTGCACAATGATCATCATTTCGCACGACCGTCACTTCCTAAACTCGGTTTGTACACACATGGCTGACCTTGATTACGGCGAACTTCGTCTATTCCCAGGTAACTACGATGAGTACATGACGGCTGCGACTCAAGCTCGTGAACGTCTACTGTCTGACAACGCTAAGAAGAAAGCACAAATTGCTGAACTTCAAACGTTCGTTTCTCGTTTCTCTGCTAACGCATCTAAAGCGAAGCAAGCAACGTCTCGTGCTAAGCAAATCGACAAGATTCAACTAGACGAAGTTAAAGCGTCTAGCCGTCAAAACCCATTCATCCGTTTCGAACAGTCTAAAGAGCTATTCCGTAACGCACTTGTGGTTGAAAACCTATCTCAAGGTTTTGAAGAAGATCTTTACAACAAGTTCGATGCCATCTTCGAAGTAGGTGAGCGTGTTGCTATCATCGGTGAAAACGGTGTAGGTAAAACAACACTACTTAACACACTAGCTGGCGCACTAGAACCTCGCACTGGTGAGTACAAGTGGTCTGAAAACTCAAACATCGGTTACTACGCTCAAGATCACGCACACGATTTCGAGACAGACATGAACCTGTTTGATTGGATGAGCCAATGGCGCCAAGAAGGCGAAGACGAGCAAGTTGTTCGTGGCTTCCTAGGTCGTATGCTGTTTGGCCAAGACGACATCAAGAAATCTGTAAAGGTTATCTCTGGTGGTGAGCAAGGTCGTATGCTTCTTGGCAAGATCATGATGCACAAGCCAAACATCCTTCTTATGGATGAACCAACGAACCACATGGATATGGAATCTATCGAAGCGCTTAACTTGGCTCTTGAGAACTACAAAGGCACATTGTTCTTCGTATCTCACGACCGTGTATTCGTAGACTCTCTAGCAACTCGTATCCTTGAAATCAAAGATGGCAAGATCAACGATTTCCGCGGTACTTACGCTGAATTCTTAAAAGCACGCGGCTAATGTCGTGTAGCGAGAGTTAATACGTAGCAACACGTTAGTACGTATTCAAAATTAGAAAGGCCTCTATCTTAGCAATAAGAGAGAGGCCTTTTGTTTTTTCATACTACATAAATTAACTAGTTTGCGCTAATCACTAGTACTTAAACTGCGCGACAATCTTCTCTAGCTTCACACTCACACTCGAGACTTGTTCACTACAACGCACGGATCCAGAAACCACGGTATAGGTATCACTGGCAAGATGAGCGATATCCGTAATGTTTCGGTCAATCTCTACTGAAACCATCGATTGCTCTTCGGATGCTGTTGAGATCTGACTGTTTAAGTCGAACATCTCGCCAACTTGGAAGTGTATGCCTTCTATCGCATTCACCACGTCTTTGGTTTGGCTTTTCACCAGCTCAGTTTGCTCTAAGCTCGCTGTCATCTTGGCGACGGTCTTGTCTATTCCAGTGGTTAAACCATGAATCGTGGATTCTATTTGATGGGTTGAGTCGTTGGTCATTAGTGAAAGCTCTCGGACTTCGGATGCAACCACAGCGAAACCTCGCCCATGATCGCCAGCACGCGCCGCTTCAATCGCAGCATTGAGTGCTAATAGGTTAGTTTGCTCAGCAATACCTTGAATGGTAGTGACCACCTGATTGATTTCACGACTCTGTTCTTCAAGCTGAACGATGAGATCCTGAGATTCTGCAATGTTTTCTGCCAAGACATTAATACTGTCGTTGGTTGATTGTGTCTTTTGTAACGCTTGATGGGCATTTTCTTTGATCTTCTCGGCATTGGTTGCGGCATTTTCGATGTTCGCCGTCACCTCATTACTCGTCATCACTAACTCGTTAACTGCCGTTGCTACCGATTCAGATTGCTGCTTTTGTTTCTCTGCATTGCTCATGCTTTTAACTGCCGCTTCTTCAGAACTGCATGAACTGTCTGTCAGCACCGTCATCACGCCGGATAGCTCTTTGATGTTGCCGTGCAGTTTATTGATGAAGGTATCGAACGAGTGGGCAAGTTGAGCGAGCTCGTCATTGCCTTTTGCGTTCATGCGAACGGTTAGGTCACCATCGCCATGAGCAATAGACTCCATCATCACGTTTATCGCTTTAATACGCCCCAGGATGTTGCGACCGATGAACACCAATAACAGAGAAAGCAGAGCGACGATAGCTGCGCCAAACAGATGCAACATATTCTGTGTGTGTCTAACTGCCTCTGTAATCGCTTGGCTTATCTCATTCTGCACTTCTTCAATGGCTTGTTCCGTTTGGTGAACATTGCTACGTAAGGCCCCTCTAAGCCCCAACTCTGCAGACAAACCTAGATTGCTGTTAGCAACCAAAAGAGTTTCAACTGCAGCCTTATATTCGGAATAAGCTTGTTCAGTCGCAATCGAGGTTTGGGAGTAGGGTTCAAACTCAACAAGAGCATTGGTTAACGCCGCATTCGTTTGGTTATTAATATGTGCGAGGTAATGGAAGTCTTTTTCGATCAGCTCTAACAACGCAAGTTCTAGTGCCAAACTTGATTCTGATTCGATTGCTGATTTCAGCGCTGTTCTTTTTCTATCGAGAGCTGCCACAAAGCCCAAAGGTGCGGTTGTGCGTTCAATGTCGTTAACTTGATTGACGATCTGGTGGAACTGTTTCTGGTACTGATGAAGAGTATCGGAGATCTTGGTCATTTGATCGGTCAGTTGAAGCTCATGCGAGGTTAGGGTTTGGTTCAACGTCACCAATCTTTGATTCAATGTGTCGGCGGTTTTATCGAAACGCTCTGCGTATTTTTTATCGTGGCGAGACAAAAAGTCTTTCTCATGTCGCCTAAGCGTTAATAAATCAACTGAGCTTCTGAGGTTTTCGGAAGCAGCGATCTCCAATGATTCCAATTTGTCTAAGCTGAACTGCTCGTAGATCGCATATATCAAAACAGACACAAACAGGGTGAGGTTGATTAAAATAAACTTACTACGAATAGAAAGAGACAGCACACGTTGCTGAGGTTCCAGTGGATTGTTCATGGTTAACTCCCTTTAGCCGATGACGTTTTATATCCATCAATGTTTAATAGTTATTAGATATATTTAAATGATGGATATGTAACTAATAGCTTATGAGGTTATTAAAGCAAGGTTCACTGGTAGCAATACAGGCTGATTCATCGTTGATTTGCGTTTACTCAGCTATTTGAGGTGACTCTTTTTCAATACGAAATGAAAAAGCCCTCATTAACATTAATGTCGGCAATCTTTAAGACCGCAGGCATCTCATTTAATGAAGGCTTTTGAGTTGTTTTGGTTAGTTTGCTTATTGTTTAACTAACACTTATCAGTGACTTTATCGATCAGTTTTTTGCTCATCTAAAAAGTCGGTGTGCTCTAACCAAAGCGCATTAATGATTCCAAATGCACTCGCTAGTAATACGCCTAACACCCAACATAAATACCACATAGGTTATCCTCCTATTTCATCTTTAATTAATACAGAGACGAGCTGTTATCGTGAATGTATTGACTGTCTATTCGGCCAAACATTTTGTAGTAACACCATGTTGTGTAACCTAAAATAATTGGCACTACGATAACTGCGACAACAGAGATAATACTCAGTGTTAACTGGCTCGATGTTCCGTCCCACAGCGTTAAACTGTGTGAAGGGATCAAGCTAGACGGCATGATCATCGGGAACAAAGCAACGCCTGCAGTTAGGACAATACACGCCAACGATAAGCTTGATGATACGAAGGCGAACCCAGCACGATTAAGTCGCGTCATCAATGCACACCCCAGCATGCCGATGATACCAAGGGCAGGAATTACCCATAGTAGTGGGTGGGTTTCGTAGTTATGTAGCAGCAAGTCATCAAATTTCACGACATGTTTCAGCAACGGGTTAGAAACCGCATCAGTTACGATAGGGCTTGTAATGAGATAGCCCGGTAACGTGTAAGCAAATAAGCCGCCAGCCGCAAATAGTCCTGCGGTCACAAATGCCATACATGTGATAATTCTTTGTGCACGTAGCTTTAGATCACCTGTCGTTTTCATTTGTAAGAACGCAGCACCTTGAGTGATGACCATTGCTGAGCTCACTAAACCACAAAGGATTGGGAAGGGAGTTAATAGATCCCAGAAACCACCGTGGTATGTCATCATTAACAGTTCGTTAAATTCGAACGGAACACCGATCAATAAATTACCGAAGCCAACACCAAAGATAAGCGGAGGAATAGAACCGCTTACTATCAATGCGGTATCACAAGCCTTTTTCCATTTTGGATTATCTATCTTAGCTCGATACTCCATACCTAGCGGTCTTAACCATAATGTCGCTAGAACCAATATCATTGCTAAATAAAACCCGGAAAACGCTGCCGCATAAACGGCTGGCCATATCGCTAGGATTGCACCACCTGCGGTCACCAACCATACTTGATTTCCGTCCCAGTGGGGCGCAATTGAATTAATCATGACTCGGCGATCGACTTCGGATTTTCCTAACACCGGCAGTAACGCAGCAACACCCATGTCGAAGCCGTCGGTAATAATAAAACCGATCAACAACACCCCAATAATTGCCCATGTGAACAGGCGAAGATTTTCATAATCAAACATCTGAATTCCTTAATGAAGATCAATAGATTTGTCTAGCTGGTTCGGTCTATTTTTTGTTTCTAAAGAAGCTAGTTCGTTGTTTGATTGTTCATGATGGTAACGACCCGTTTTCAAAGCACTTGGGCCCAGTTTTGCGAATTTAACCATCAAGAACATTTCGACAATCAGGAAGAACGTATAAAGCACGTAAACTAACCCGATAGAGATCCACAAACTCGAAGCGGGTAGGTTAGAAGCCGCCATGTTTACTGGGAGGATTTCACCGATAGCCCAGGGTTGACGACCATACTCAGCCACAAACCAACCCGCTTCACATGCAATCCAAGGCAGTGGAATCGCACATACTGTCGCTTTCAGTAGCCAACGACTGGTACCGATTTTACGACGGCAAATTTGGACAAAAGAAAGACCGATTATTGCGAATATCAATACGCCGCACACGACCATAAGGCGGAAGCTCCAGAACAGTGGGGCAACCGTTGGGATAGTATCTTTAGCCGCTTGTTTGATCTGTTGTTCTGTCGCGTCTACAACGGTGTCGCTGTATTTCTTAACTAACAGTCCATAACCTAAATCGTGCTTAACCGTTTCAAACTCATCGATATTTTGTTGTGATTTGTCACCAGAACGGAGTTTCTCTAACAATCCATACGCTAGGATTCCGTTTCGAACACGCTCTTCATTTTTTGCGAGTAGATCATGAATACCTATGACTGGTGTATCCAGAGAACGCGTTGCGATAATACCCATCACGTATGGGATCTTAATTGCGTAGTCCGTCTCCATTGTTTCTTGATTAGGGAAACCAAACAAAGTGAATGAGGCTGGAGCTTCCTCTGTGTGCCATTCTGCTTCGATAGCGGCTAGTTTCACTTGTTGCACATCACCAAGTTCATAACCAGATTCATCGCCAAGCATCACGGTAGAGACGATGGCAGCCATGCCAAATGCACTCGCTACTGCAAATGAACGACGAGCAAATGGTAAGTCTCGTCCCTTCAGCATGTAGTAAGCACTGATCCCCATGATAAATAACGCACCCGTTGTGTAACCAGCCGCAACCGTATGAACAAACTTCACTTGGGTTACAGGGTTAAAGATAACTTCGATAAAATCAGTCATCTCCATACGCATGGTTTGGAAGTTAAATTCTGCGCCAACCGGGTTTTGCATCCAGCCATTGGCCATTAAGATCCATAAACCAGAGAAATTTGAACCTAAGGCAGTCAACCACGTTACAGACAAGTGTTGACGCTTTGAAAGCTTGTCCCAGCCAAAGAAGAACATCCCGACGAGGGTCGACTCTAAGAAAAACGCAACAAGCGCTTCAATAGCGAGTGGGGCACCAAATATGTCGCCCACATAATGAGAGTAATAAGCCCAGTTAGTACCAAACTGGAATTCCATCGTTAAACCAGTAGCAACACCGATGGCGAAGTTTATACCGAATAATTTACCCCAAAACTTGGTCATGTCCTTGTAGATAGTTTTGTTGGTCATTACATACAATGACTCCATCACGGCGAGTAAAACCGAGAGACCAATGGTTAGGGGAACAAAAATAAAATGATAGAGAGCGGTACTTGCGAATTGAAACCGCGACAGATCGACGACATCTGTAAGCATAGAAACTCCTTCCCGCCACCAATGTGACGGGTGAGATTAGAGATTATAAGATGGTAATTAGAGATAACTAATTAGAAGTGATTTACTCAATTCAAAATGCGTTGCTCGCCTTTGAATTGAGGTGTTGATATTTAAATTAAGCTTGAAGAATTCAGTTACCAGCGAAGAGCTTTCGTTTGTTTGTTTGCAAAGCGCTTACGTAGCCAGTAATCCACGCTCACGTAACGACCACCGCCGTAAACCAACAGTACAAGTAGCATGACAAAGTAAGTTCCGGCGAATTCCATGCCGTTATTCAGCATTACTGGGTCACCCAGTTCGGTAATGTAGTTATAGCGGCCTGGGAAGTTCACGGATAACCACTCGATAAAACCATTTAGACGAATGGTTGATTCCATACCGCCAGTAGCAATAGCGTCCCAACCGTGTTTCCAGTGAACCATCGCACTTGCAACACTCATCATGAAAATCATAGGAATAGAAATCACACGAGTGAAAAGACCTAATGCGATACAAATACACCCTAGTACTTCCGTTGCAGCTGCAAGAAACGCCAATAACTCAGGGAAGGGAAGGTTAAGCCCACCATCTGCGGTTGACGCACCAAACCAAGCAACCGTACCAGCGAACCCCAATACTTTTGAGCGGGCACCGACGAAAATAACTGGAATCAGATACAAACGAACGGAAAGAAGGACTAGGTAATCGAATTTTTTACATTTTTCGAAGATTGAATCGAACCAATTGAGTGCTGACTTAATCATTATTTTTCTCCTAAAGAGTGAACACAAAGCAATTCAACTGCTGTGAAGTGTTTAACCCAATTAATAAACTCAAATCTTGCCAACTGTTGAGCTATCGTTTCTTTAATATTGGCGAGAGTTTGATTTGGCTGTAGCTGAATCATTTGAATGATCGCCACATCTATTTCTCTTAGTTTTAATGTGTTTACGCGTTGGCCTGAATCTCGGTAAATCGCGTAATAAACGGGGTGACGCCTTTGTGTTAAAAACGTCAGCGACTCACCATGGACAAGGAAAGGTACCTGCACGAGCTTCATTGTCTCATTCAGTAACACGTGCAATTTCTGATGGTCTTCCTCCCCGAGATGCTCATCATCCCGATCCAAACGCGGCGCTTGTTTTGTTGAGTCGATTTCAACGCCGAACGCGCACCATTCGTATTCCAATACCGCTAATTGATCGGAAGTGAGCTCGTAACCCGCAATTAAACTAGAGCTGTCTATTGGCTGAGTTCGACGCTGAATGAAACTCACAAACTCGGTCGCAATATGATGAAACTCTGGCTCTGATGCGTAATGCACAACGACAAATTCATCAACCAACATCAATAATTGGTCTTGGTCGACTTGCTGACAAAACAACGGGAAGGTGTTGTTCAACACACTGAACACGTTATCTCTAATAAACTCGCTGTAACGACACAGTGAATTGTCTTCTAGAGGTGAGCGTATTAAGGCGGTCAAGGCCTCTGTTTGCGTCATCATCATGCTTGGTGGGTTATGCATACACCAGCTCCTGACTTAAAGGTCGATGAACAACACCGGAGTCCAACACTTGACTGTGTATAGTTCGCAACTCCTCAGTGAGTACAACCAAAGGCGGTACGTTGTTGTCTCTCTCTAGCAATAACGGTTTACTGCCATGGAGAGTGAAGGTATACCTCGCCAAGTCAACCACAGCTTGCTGCACCTCCATACCATGGGTATCAAGTAGCGAGATGTTACTTTCAACCGATTTGTCACTCTCCACTAAATGCCCTGCAATGTGGTAATAACGAATGACTTCACTTGGCAACGCTTTAAGCATCTCAACCGCATCAAAGTGATGGTTTTGGCTATTAACGTAGAGATTGTTTATGTCGACCAACAACTCGCAGCCACTGCGACTTGCTATTTCACTGATAAACTCACCCTCAGGCATCTCGTCTCCGTAATCGTGGTAATAGGAGATGTTCTCCATCACTAGAGGACGTTGAATGATGTCTTGGACTTGCATGATCCTGTCAGCCAAGTAGCCAAGGTTTTCAGCTCGACGTGGCACGGGTAACAGTTCATAGAGATACCCTTGGCTATCGCGAGAGAAGCTCAAGTGTTCGCTATACACTTCGATATTCAAATCATCGAGAAACTGACCAACTTGACGTACAAACTTGGTATTAAGAGGCTGACAATCTCCAATGGATAAGCTTAAACCGTGTGCGATCAAAGGGTATTGCTTCGCTATATCCTGTAGTTGTTCGCGCTTAAGTCCGCCTATGCTCATCCAGTTTTCAGGAGCCAACTCCAAAAAATCAATATCAGGGTGCTTAGGGGAGCAAGCGAGCAATTCAATGTGCTCACTTCGCAACCCAATGCCTTTGTCTGTATTTTGAATGGTTCGCACGTTAGGGATTAACTCTCTATTTTTTGAAGCTCGGTTGTTTAGCGATCTATTACTTGATGAATGAGCATCACTCGATGACGAGCCTTTGCTTTTATAGGTTTCTACTGGCCACATACACCACCGGTTACCTTGCTATTCACCAAGATCATGCGTTCTTTACTTGGTGATGTGCCTTCACCGGTTAGACCACACTTACCATCTCGAGCTCTTACTAAACGGTCTTGTGGGTTGGTAGTGAGCTCTGCTTTTTCAAAGCGCTTCTCAGTACCACACTTACCTGCGGCACATTTACCACCGTGGCCAGACGATGCTTTGGCTTCAACGGGGGCTTCTGCCGGAGCATCGGCAAAAGCCATTGCAGAATGAAGACTTATCGCTGAGGTAAGAGCGATTGATAATGCGATTTTATTGTTCATTTTCTTTATCCTTTACAGCAGACATAGGGAAGCTCGCAAGGTCACGGCCAGACATGATTGGGCCATCGTAGTATTCACGCACAATCTTCACTGATTCAGACTTAAGCTTGAGTCCTAAACCCATCCAGTGGTTAAGCACCAACATTTTCGGATTAATTTCTTGGGCAATTTTGCCAATAACCGAAGGTTTCGCGTGCATGAATGAAGAGACACCATCGGCTTGTTCATGAATCGCCATTGGCATCATCATGATGTCAGCGCCACGAGCGAAGTCTAAGAAAGCAGGGTTGCTACCGTTTTGGTCTGCTGAAATCACCATCACACCTTCTTCACTTTCTATTCGATAAGCGAGACAAGGCACATCACCATGAGGAATACCCAGAGCAGTGATCTTCAAACCATCTTTTTCATAAACGACGGTTGGCACTGTGGATTGGTAGTCAACATCGGTAAGATTGACTGGGAATAAGCCATCGGTTCCATCGTATAAGCCAGCAAGGTAAGCATACGCACCATCTTCTGGGTCGAAATTTGCTTTGAAGTAGTTGCTTAAGCTAGGGAATGCAGAACCTGCTGTTGGACCAGAAATTTCAAGTGGTCTATCTCGGTCGAAGAAATAACCACCTTTAAGAAGTGCAGGTAGATCATTTACATGGTCTGTATGGAAGTGAGTGATACCCATAAAGTCAAGATCTTCAAGCTTAGCTCCGGCCTGACCAAAGCGAAGGTATACACCGCCACCTGCATCGATCATGACTCGAGATTTTCCTTTCCACCAAACAATCTCCCCAGAAGATGCACGCAAGTCATCAGAGATTGGGCCGCCGGATCCGAGTATCTGTAGTGTGAAATCCGTATCAACGGGTTTAACTTCGATAGCGTAGCTGTTAGCCGCTAGCGTCAATCCGAGTGCTAACGCTAGCGCTTTTAAAGGTTGTTTCATATTGTCATCCAATTCTTTGTTTCTTATCTGTTTTTCTTTGAAGTGAGCATTCAAAGAAGTGAAACCTAAAACAAGCAGCACGATAAGTGCGTGCTTCGTTCTGTTCACGGAGCACAAGATAAAGAATTGTTAACGTTCGGTATATCCAGTAATTATGAAACCAGCGTTAATAAAAACTTAACGAAAATATTAAGCGCATCCTATTGCTGAATTAATGTTCAGCAAAGAGCTGTAAGGTGAACTGGCTATTAAAGCTGTACGAATAGAATTATGTAAAAAGGGCGGAGATTACTTAAGGAGGCAAGTGGTATAGGGGAAACAAAAGAAAAGGTGCAAGCCAGAGCCTACACCTTATCCCAGTTCATCAGAAAATAGGGGGACACAACTTACGCTGATTGTTCACCTTTGACATCAAAACTAATCTTGTCTGCACCAGTAAACACTTGGAAGCGCAAGCCTTTAGCACGAGCGATGGTGGTGATGCCAAACTTCTGCGCTAAGTCCAAACCCATTTGTGTAACACCTGAACGTGATAGCAGGACAGGGATACCCATCTGCGCTACCTTAATCACCATCTCAGAGGTTAAACGGCCAGTGGTATAGAAGATCTTATCTGCGCCATCTTCTTTGTTAAGCCACATCTCACCCGCTAGGGTATCAACCGCATTGTGACGGCCTACATCTTCCACAAACGACAACACTTGGTCGTCTTTGCAAACAGCACAACCGTGAACGGCACCCGCTTTTTTGTAGGTGTCGTTGTAATGAGTCAGCGCTTCTAGAGCCGTATAGATTTCAGATTGCTTAATCTTGGTTTGAGGCACTTGGTAATCTTCCAACTGCTTCATCACGTTGCCATACATGGTGCCTTGGCCACAGCCAGACGTTACGGTCTTTTTCTTCAATGCTTGTTCAAGTTGGCTGGTGTCTTCTTTGGTGATAACCGCAGCAGAGCTGGTTTCCCAATCGATAATGATTGATTCAACGGCTTCTGGATCAGACAAGAAGCTTTGGTTTTTCAAATAACCTAGGACTAACGCTTCTGGGCGTGAGCCTAATGTCATCAGCGTTACGATCTCTTTCCAGTTCAACATAACGGTAAGAGGGCGCTCACACGCGATTTGTTTCGTTAGCTTTTCGCCATATTCATCAAACACTTCAACCTCGATGGTCTGAAGTGGGTTTTCACTGGTTTTTATTATGTTTGGTTTTACCACAGTCACGTCCTACTTAATGAGATAGCGATTTTAAGAGATAAGAAGTTAGGCAAGAGTCATCATACGACTCTTTAGAATACATGCGTTCTCTGTCACTTAGTCAGTCTTAGCTTTAACTCAAGCATTTAGCAATTCTCATTCCAAAATAGCGGCTATTCGAGAAAACATGAAGCATTCGATTAAAATAGAGCAAAATATGAGAGTTCACGGGTAGAGCTGTCTGAATTTACGCGTATCGACTACCGTTATAAGGGTGGCTGACTAACAAAAGCAGCGATGTTTGTTGATGTAGGTTAGCGGTTATTGGCGTGTTTATTGCTTTATAGGGCTTATATGAATGCGCTCAGTACAAAATGTCCTAAGTGCATTCAGACCAAAGAAAATCAATTGGGTGAAGTATGTCTGAGATAAAAGAATTCAAAGAACAATATGAGAAAACAGAAGCAGCTTGGCCTATCTGCGTCCAAAGAATAGAGAAAGAGATCAAAACGGGTATCTGGGTAACCACTCAATGGGAATTGACCGGATTTGAACTGTCACCAGAAGACGATACTCAAGACGTGTGTTTGCTTCAGTTACACAAAGACGAACGTACTGACTACCGATTCAATTTAAGCTCTCAACAACCGAAGCTTTTCTTAGTGATGGATAATGTCGATTCAGGCGTTAAGCCTATCATTCAATTGCTGACAGCCTCACAAACCGTCGCAGGGCAATACATGGACGGAGACAACCAAGTACTGTCTTACGACATGCCTTTGCCTGTACAAGCCTGGATGGAAGCCTTTATCGGCCGTTATGGTGAGTTGCTAGAAGCAAGACGTAAGAAACGTAAAGGTGCGGGTAGATCAAATGGCAACTAACTTCTTTAGCCGTTGGTCTCAACGAAAGCTTGATGGTTCCACAGACGAACCTTTGGAAGTAGAGCAAACACTGGAAGCAACAGAACTCACTTCATCTGATTCTTCTTCTGAGGTTTCATCTGCTGATCTTTCGTCTGAAATGGAAGCAGCAGCGCCTCAATCTTTAGAGAGTGAAGCTTCAGAAACCAATGAAGAAGTTCATGCTTCTGACGTTCAAGATCCCGCACCAGAAGCCACTGAAGACTTGTCTGTTGCTCAATTATTGGTATCAGAAGCTTCAGAAAGCGTAAAAAAAGCCGCATTGCGTAAATTATTTCTATCGGAAGAGTTTAACGTACGTGATGGTTTAGATGATTACGACGACGATTACAGTAATTTGAAGTCTCTTTCTGAAGGGGTTGCGGAAACCTTGCGTGATTGGGTTACAGACAAAACGGAAGAAGAAACTGCACCAGAAGAAGAGCAAGTCATTGATAATAAGGATGAAGGTGAAGTTTTAGGAAATTCTGAAAGCGATTTTGAGGTATCTGATAATGAACTTGAAACGTCAGAAAGTGCTGAAATAACCGAACAAGAAAAACAACTGTACAAAAGAACAGTGGTAAGTAATAACGCTACAACATCAGACGAAGATGACTTGAAAGAGATGGGACAAAATATACCACACAAAGAATAGGTACATTTTGACTAAATACTCAATGAACCGCTTGCGACAAAATGTCCCAAGCGGTTTTTTTATACGCACAATAAACGCTATAAAGGATTAAATTGCTGATATATAAGGTTTATTAAATTGGCATGGCATTTGCTAAATAACGTTTACTATCAACTTTTTTGTAGATAGGCGAATTAATAGTCTGACGATCGGGACACTGGCTAAAGGGTTAGTTGTTAACGGATTACTCAGCAAGTTCTCTATCGCTTACTACAATGAAGGTTGAACAGATTATCCATGTCCAAAGATGGAACTGAGCAATGCTTAAACAATTATTAGAACAAGCAACTTCAAATAACGCTAAAGCAAGGCTGTATGCATTTGAAAATACAGTTGAGTTAACAAATCTGATTCCACCGACAGTAAGTTATGAAAGTGGTGGTAATACGCTAATTATTGGTCCAACTGCGATCATTGAAAGTGCTGCGGCTCAATTACCTCAATTGACGAGCTTAACCTTATTGTCGACAGACGGCGAAAAGGGCAAAAACCCAGAACTGTACTTCGCGAATTCGGTTCAAGTATCCGGTTTCCTTGGTACGTTTGAAGTTGTGATTGAGAGTAAAGGCACATCAAGCAACTTGGCGAAAATCGCGATTAATCACGATTGTTTCGATGTTGTTCTAGACCTATGTCTGAATAGTTGCATGACAGAAGAAGTTCCTGTACCGGGTTATTACCCAGTGGGCCGAGGCTATCCAAAACTGGCCGAAGCACTGGAAGAGATTCCAACGCTAATGGGGACATTTGATAAGCCTAAGTTCTTCCGTTTAGACACTGACCTTTGTGCGCACAGTTCTCGTGGCGTAAAAGGGTGTGAACGTTGTGTTGACGCTTGTCCTGCTGGCGCACTATCAAGTGAAGGCTCAGACAAAACAGGTCACAAGATCGAGATTAACCCTTATCTATGTCAAGGCGTAGGAACTTGTGCAACAAGCTGTCCTACCGAAGCGATTACCTATGCGCTTCCAAACCCTGACGATACTCAAAAGTTCATTGAACGTACGCTAGCTAACTATGAACATGCGGGCGGTCTGGATCCAATCGTACTTATCTGTAGCTCTCGTCATGAGACTTACAATGTAATGGCGCTAAAAGCACTACCAGATAACGTTATTCCAATCGTGGTTGAAGAACTGCCTTCTATTGGTATTAATACTTGGTTTGCAGCGCTAGTGAATGGGGCGACTCAGGTTCTGTTTGCTGCTTCTCGTTTTATGCCAGAGACGATCATTCGTGTTCTGAATAACGAAGTCGGGATTGCTCAGGAGCTACTAGACCAAATCGGTGTTCCAAAAGAAACCATCGATGTCCTGTATTTAGAGTCTCTACGTGAAGGGCCTCCAACACTGTGCGTTGATTCTTTCGACCTTGCACTTGGCGATCTTCAAGGCAACAAACGTCAACGTCTATTCACTGCACTCGATGCTATGTCTTCATCTCGCATTCCTGTCGAGAATATCGTTGAACTTCCTTCGAATGCACCATACGGCACGGTTTCGTGTGAAAGCAAAGATTGTACGTTATGCATGAGTTGTGTTGCGGTTTGTCCTACACGTGCTCTTCATACCGACGGTGCTTCTCCATCACTTAAGTTTGTAGAACAAGACTGTATTCAATGTGGTCTGTGTGAAAAGGCATGCCCTGAGAATGTTCTGACTCTAACGCCTCGTATGAATTGGGTGAAAGAAGAACGTCAACAAGCAGTTGTGATTCATGAGGAGAAAGCAGCGGAATGTTTACGTTGCCATAAGCCATTCGCTCCACAGTCTATGATTGACATGTTACAGAACAAGTTACGCGGTCACTCTCATTTTTCAGATGAAACTGCGATTAATCGTATTGCGATGTGTGAAGACTGTCGTGTAGTGGACATGTTCGACTCAATGGCTCAAGACCCATTGAATCAATTGAAATACTAGGAGTTGGCATTGGAAACTAATTTAGATCAAGAACAAGAACAAACACTAAGAACTGAAATCTATTTGGTTCTTTCTGCATTGTTCCGTAGCGCACCTTCTGAAGAGGTCATTGATTTCCTAAAGACGTTAGACATTGAAGCGTCTGAGAGTGCAATGCAAAAAGCTTGGATTGCCATTCAACAAGCGGCAACGGAATCAAATCGCGAAGCGTTAGAAGATGAATATCAAGATCTGTTCATTGGCATTGGCCGTGGAGAGATTGTTCCATTTAGTTCATGGCATAGAACTGGCGCCATGATGGAAAAACCATTGGCAGAGATTCGTCATGACCTAGAGCTTTTAGGCATTGAGCGTGATGAGCAAGTGAAAGAGCCAGAAGATCACATCGCGGCGCTTTGTGAAGTGATGGCGATGCTAACGGCTGAGGAAGAAGCACTGCAACAGGCGGTATTCAATAAGCACCTTGGCCCTTGGTTTAACTCTTTCACGCGTCAGCTTGAAGGGGCAGAAAGCGCGAACTTCTACAAATCGGCCGCTCAGCTTTGTGAAGCATTCTTAACGTTAGAACAAGTGCGTTTTAGCGTGAATACAAAAAGCAGTAAGCACAAATTAAAGATTGATGTGAAAAACGTCACTGATTACGAGTAATCGAGCAGTACGCGATTATATCGATAGAGGGGCATTAAGCCTCCAAAAAAAGATCTACCGTAAGGTAAGGAAGCAATGATGAAAGATAATAAAGATATAAATACAAGCCGTAGGGATCTACTCAAAGGCTTGACGACTGCAGCCGTTGCTGGTGCCGTTGTCGCTGGTACAACTAAAGTGGCAACCGCTTCAGAAACTGTTGAAATTTCGAAAGAAGACGTGAAGAAGACTGGCTATCGTGAAACGCAACACATTCGCGATTACTACGACACACTTTAGGAGATAACGGATGAAACTTGTCAAACGCTCCGATAGTGTGAGCAAAGAAACCAATCAGCTAGGTGTGTCTCGACGTGCCTTCATGAAAAATACTTCATTAGCTGCTGGTGGCGCAGTCGTAGGCGCAAGTCTATTTGCACCAGGTATGATGAAGAAAGCACAGGCTAAATCAGTCGATCCAGAAGCGAAAACAGAAGTAAAACGTACTATCTGTTCTCACTGTTCTGTTGGCTGTGGTATCTACGCTGAAGTTCAAAACGGTGTTTGGACAGGTCAAGAGCCTGCATTCGATCACCCATTCAACGCTGGTGGACACTGTGCGAAAGGTGCAGCACTTCGTGAGCACGGCCACGGTGAACGTCGTCTTAAGTACCCAATGAAATTGGAAGGCGGTAAGTGGAAGAAGCTTTCTTGGGAACAAGCGATCGAAGAGATCGGTAACAAAGCGCTAGAACTTCGTAAAGAGTCTGGCCCTGATTCAGTTTACTTCCTAGGTAGTGCGAAACACAGTAACGAGCAAGCTTACGCATTCCGTAAGATGGCGTCGCTTTGGGGCACGAACAACGTTGACCACCAAGCGCGTATTTGTCACTCAACCACAGTAGCCGGTGTTGCAAACACTTGGGGTTACGGTGCAATGACAAACTCGTTCAATGACATGCACAACTGTAAATCGATGCTGTTCATTGGTTCAAACCCTGCAGAAGCTCACCCAGTAGCGATGCAACACATCTTGATCGCGAAAGAGAAGAACAACTGTAAGATCGTTGTTGCGGATCCTCGTCGTACGCGTACTGCTGCGAAATCAGATCACTACGTTTCTCTTCGTCCAGGTTCTGACGTTGCGTTTATCTGGGGTGTGTTATGGCACGTCTTTGCAAACCAATGGGAAGACAAAGAGTTCATTAAACAACGTGTATTCGGCATGGACGAGATCCGTGAAGAAGTAGCGAAATGGAACCCAGCAGAAGTTGAACGTGTAACGGGTGTTAGTGAAAAAGACGTATACCACACAGCGAAACTACTTTCTGAAAACCGTCCGGGTTGTATCGTTTGGTGTATGGGTGGTACTCAGCACACGACTGGTAACAACAACACACGCGCTTACTGTGTACTTGAGCTTGCGCTAGGTAACATCGGTAAATCAGGCGGCGGTGCAAACATCTTCCGTGGTCACGATAACGTACAGGGCGCAACTGACCTTGGCGTACTTTCTGACACACTTCCAGGCTACTACGGCTTGTCTGAAGGTTCTTGGCGTCACTGGTCAAAAGTTTGGGATATCGACTTTGACTGGGTAAAAGGCCGATTCGACGACAACGCATACGGTGGTCAAAAACCAATGAACAGTGCAGGTATTCCTGTATCTCGTTGGGTAGATGGCGTACTTGAAGATAAAGACAAGATTCGTCAGCGCGAAAACATTCGTGCGATGTTCTACTGGGGTCACGCGGTGAACTCTCAGACTCGTGGTCCAGAGATGAAGAAGGCGATGCAGAAGCTGGATATGATGGTTATTGTTGACCCATACCCAACGGTAGCAGCGGTAATGAACGATCGTACCGACGGCGTTTACCTGCTACCAGCAACGACTCAATTTGAAACCTACGGCAGTGTAACGGCATCAAACCGTTCTCTACAGTGGCGTGACAAAGTCGTTGAGCCTCTGTTCGAATCTAAACCTGACCACGAAATCATGTACCTGCTTTCTAAGAAGCTTGGTTTCTCTGATCAGCTGTTCAAAAACATTCGAGTTGAGAACAACCAACCACTGATTGAAGACATTACACGTGAATTCAACAAAGGTATGTGGACGATTGGTTACACAGGCCAAAGCCCTGAGCGCTTGAAAGAGCACCAACAGAACTGGCATACGTTCCACAAAACGTCTCTAGAAGCAGAAGGCGGTCCAGCAAATGGCGAGACTTACGGTCTACCTTGGCCATGTTGGGGCACACCAGAGATGAAACACCCTGGTACACATATCCTTTACGATACGTCTAAGACGGTTGCTGAAGGTGGTGGTAACTTCCGAACTCGTTTCGGTGTTGAGTTTGAAGGTCAAAGCCTACTTGCTGAAGACAGCTACTCGAAAGGCTGTGAGATCAAAGACGGTTACCCAGAGTTTAGTGACAAACTACTTAAACAACTGGGTTGGTGGGATGATCTAACTGCAGAAGAGAAAGCGTCTGCTGAAGGCAAAAACTGGAAGACTGACGTTTCAGGTGGTATCCAACGTGTGGCAATTAAACACGGTTGTATCCCATTTGGTAATGCGAAAGCACGTGCGATTGTTTGGACATTCCCAGACCGTGTACCACTGCACCGTGAGCCTCTTTACACGCCACGTCGTGACCTAGTTGCTGATTACCCAACGTGGGATGACAAAGAAGCTATCTTCCGTGTTCCTACGCTTTACAAGTCGATTCAAGAGCAAGACAAATCTGGTGAATACCCGATTATCCTGACTTCTGGTCGTCTGGTTGAGTACGAAGGTGGTGGTGAAGAGACTCGTTCAAACCCATGGCTAGCTGAACTTCAACAAGAAATGTTCGTTGAAGTGAACCCGAAAGACGCAAACGACATCGGCTTCAAAGACGGTGATGATGTTTGGGTTGAAGGTGCAGAGAAGGGCCGTATTAAGGTGAAAGCGATGGTAACACGTCGTGTTAAACCTGGCTTGGCGTTCATCCCATTCCACTTCGGTGGTAAGTTCCAAGGTGAAGATTTGCGTTCTAAGTACCCAGAAGGCACGGATCCTTACGTTATTGGTGAAGCTGCTAACACAGCAACCACTTATGGTTACGACCCTGTCACGTTGATGCAGGAAACGAAAGTAACCCTTTGTAATATTCGTAAAGCGTAAGGAGTCTTAAAATGGCTAGAATGAAATTTCTTTGTGACACCAAGCGTTGTATCGAATGTAACGGTTGTGTCACTGCATGTAAGAATGAAAATGATGATGCCCTGGAATGGGGTATTCAACGTCGTCGCGTTGTCACACTGAACGATGGCGAACCGGGTGAAAACTCTATCTCAGTAGCGTGTATGCACTGTACTGATGCGCCATGTATGGCGGTTTGTCCTGCAGACTGTTTTGAACATACAGAAGACGGCATCGTACTTCACAATAAAGATCTGTGTATCGGTTGTGGTTACTGCTTGTTTGCTTGCCCATTTGGCGCACCTCAATTCCCTAAACAGGAAGCATTTGGTGAGCGCGGTAAGATGGACAAATGTACCTTCTGTGCTGGCGGCCCTGAAACAGAACCAGGTTCTATAGAAGAGCGTCAGAAATACGGTGCGAACCGTATTGCTGAAGGTAAGCTTCCAATGTGTGCTTCGCTTTGTTCAACTAAAGCACTGCTAGCGGGTGACGCAGAGAAAGTTTCTGATGTTTTCCGTCAGCGTGTAGTTGAACGTGGTGCGAAAGGTGCAGGTTGGACAGACGGCAACGACCTTTCTTACGATGCGACTAAGAGCTAAGTAGGAGAGACATATGCTTACAATGTTTAAGCGTCTCTTCCTTGTTGTGCTGCCGATGTTGGCAGCACTAACAATGCTTTCTCCTATGAGTCATGCATCTGAGACGAACTCATCACAAACTCAATCGAGCTCTGCTCAACGAGAAATCACTCAGCTTGCTGGTGCCGATTTTTGGCGACAAGTAAGAAATGGTGAGGAAGGTTACACCACATCTCAATCGGCTGAGCACGGTGTGTTAATCAGTACTCCAGGTCAAACGTGGTACATATTGAAAGAGAAGTGGATGTCACCAGCCGGTGCGGTCGCTATCTTTGGCAGTATTGCTTTTGTGACTTTGATGTACGTTGTGATTGGCCCGCTAATGCTAAGTGCACCAAGAACAGGGCGTAAGATCAAACGTTGGTCTCGACTTGATCGTGCATTGCACTGGAGCATGGCGTTTACCTTCTTAACACTGGCGTTCAGTGGTTTGATGTTGGTTTACGGTAAACACTTCTTGAAACCTTATATCCCAACGGATCTATGGGGCTTCATTGTTCTACTGGCTAAGCAATACCATAACTACATCGGCCCGATTTTCTATGTGCTGTTGATGGCTGTTCTTATCAAGTGGTGGCGTAAGTCT
Source organism: Vibrio sp. T20 (assembly GCF_007858795.1). NCBI lineage: Bacteria > Pseudomonadati > Pseudomonadota > Gammaproteobacteria > Vibrionales > Vibrionaceae > Vibrio > Vibrio sp. T20. Next base: position 91,962 of record NZ_VFEB01000006.1, on the reverse strand, counting down.
ATCTTCAAGATGGTCGATATCCAGTGGTTCATGAAACTAGGTGGTATGGTCGGGAAACATAAAGGTTCTCATCCATCTGCAGAGTTTTCGAACGCGGGTGAAAAAGCACTGTTCTGGCTATTGATTGTTATGGGTAGTGTGGCTGCGATCAGTGGCTTGGTTTTAGACTTCCCAATCTTCGGTCAAACTCGCCGTGATATGGAGCTTTCAAACTTAGTTCATATGTTGGCAGCTCTGATCCTTATCTGTGGTTTCGTGTTCCACATCTATATCGGCCTGTTCGGTATGGAAGGCGCACTAGAAGGCATGGTAACGGGTGAAGTTGATGAAACCTGGGCGAAAGAGCACCATGACCTTTGGTACAACGAAGTGATGGAAGAAGAGAAAAACGGTGTTGAACAAAACGCTAATGTCGCAACAGAGAAGAGTGAAGGGGTGAATAAGAATGAACAAACCTCATAAAGGTATTTGGGTTGCTTACATCCTAAGCTGTTTCACACCATTTACTTGTCTTATCTCTGGTGTGATTGCAATTATCTACGCGGGCTATCGTTTGGATAAAGGCGAAGACGGTGAAGTCGTTGATACACATTACTATGGCTTGATCCGCTCGTTCTTCTTGAACCTAACCTTCTTTGTGGTTCTTATCGTAACGGTAGCAACCTCAAACGGCGTGTTAATCGGAGTGAACGATTACTGGTATCAAAACCATATTATCGATGATATCGCTTACTACATTCCGTACGTAGGTATGTTGTTTGGTGGTATCGCTATTGTGGTTTGGTTTATCCGTATGTATCAAGGTATGCAACGTTTAAGTCAGAACTTACCGCAAAACCCGTCTACAGGACCAAACCTGTAACGCCAGCGCGTTAGCTAAAGCTTGCAAGCAAAGCCCAGTGATCGATTCACTGGGCTTTTTGTTTTAAGTCTCTCGAACCGTAAATAGTCGCAGCCACTCTCTGGATCAGAACCTAATTATTGACCGCTTCAATATGGTGCAACTCCCTCATTTGGTGCAATTGTCGGTGTGATTTTTTCGATTTTCAATATCCATAAAAGTGCACCTAAATATTTAGTCAATAATAATCAGTAACTTAAAAATAAAATCTGTTGCACGAAAATTACCCTTCGCACTTGGAACACATCTTGTATTCACTGTTGAGTCTTTAATTAATTACAACATTGGATCGCACGATATCAGTGCAAATCAGAGAAAGCGAAGGAGAATGCTTTAATGAGTGAAACGGTGACTCAAGTTCATAGTGCAGTACAAACCCTTACCCAAAGTTCAGATACTTTATTCCTCTTACTCGGTGCGATCATGGTCTTCTTGATGCATGCGGGCTTTGCTTTTCTAGAAGTCGGCACCGTTCGAAAGAAGAACCAAGTCAATGCGCTGGTTAAGATTCTCTCGGATTTTGGTGTGTCCGCTATTGCTTACTTCTTTATTGGCTACTGGGTCGCTTACGGCGCGCACTTTTTTGCCGACGCTGAAACGCTCTCACAAGGTAATGGATACGAGCTGGTTAAGTTCTTCTTCCTAATGACCTTTGCCGCTGCAATTCCTGCGATTGTTTCTGGTGGTATCGCAGAACGTGCACGTTTCTATCCAATTTTGATTGCGACACTGTTTACCGTTGGTTTCATCTACCCATTTTTTGAAGGCATCATTTGGAACGGTAACTTTGGCTTCCAAGATTGGCTAGAAGGTCAATTTGGTTACGGATTCCATGACTTTGCGGGCTCTGTTGTCGTTCACGGCGTTGGCGGTTGGATCGCTTTGGTTGCAGTTTACTTCCTCGGCATGCGTAAAGGCCGTATCCGTGCTGGCAAACACACTAACTTCGCGCCATCTAACATTCCTTTCCTAGCATTAGGTTCTTGGATTTTATGTGTCGGTTGGTTTGGCTTCAACGTGATGTCTGCTCAAGCTATCAATGGCATCAGCGGCTTAGTTACGATGAATTCATTAATGGCAATGGTCGGCGGTATTCTAGCGGCTTTAGTCGCAGGTAAAAATGACCCAGGCTTTATCCATAATGGTCCTTTGGCTGGTTTAGTAGCCATTTGTGCAGGTTCAGACTTAATGCACCCATTGGGCGCGTTAGTGACTGGCGGCGTGGCAGGCGCATTGTTTGTTTACCTGTTCACGTACATGCAAAACAAAACACAGATCGATGATGTATTAGGTGTGTGGCCTCTACACGGCGTATGTGGCGCTTGGGGTGGCATTGCAGCTGGTATCTTCGGGCAACAGGCTTTCTGGGGCCTAGGCGGCGTGAGCTTTGCTTCTCAGGTAGTTGGTACTTTGGCGGGTATCACCGTGGCTCTAGTTGGTGCACTCATTGTTTATGGTGTATTGAGCAAAATGACTGGCTTGCGTTTAAGCGAAGAAGACGAATTTAATGGTGCAGATCTTTCAATCCATAAGATCTCTTCTATCAATGAAGATTAACACTGGGCACTGCCATTAGTTTTAAGCTCTTCAGTACACATCAGTTAAATCAATACTAGGCGGCTTCGGCCGCTTTTTTGTGTTTATTGAAAGTCAGTCGGAGAGTTTTATTGAAAAGTTAAGTAAACGACTAGCGAGTTATGTCACAAATAGCCAATGAATTCAGTTGCCTAAGACTATGGTCTAATCCCTAAAACTATTGTTGGAATTTGAACAGTGCTAAGCTGTTACAAAGTGACATATTGAAAAGGACGTTGTATGCATTTCCCATATCGAAATATCGTAATTCTTACTGGCGCTGGCATCTCTGCGGAGTCGGGGATACAAACATTCCGAGCACAAGACGGGCTATGGGAAAACCATAAAATCGAAGATGTCGCGACACCTGAAGGATTCGTAAAAGATCCAGACCTTGTACAAGCCTTCTATAACAAACGTCGTCACGGCTTACAAAGCGAGAGCATCTTGCCGAATGCCGCTCACAAAGCCCTAGGAGAGCTTGAAGACAAACTTGATGGCAAAGTAACAATCATCACTCAGAACATCGACAACCTGCACGAGAGAGGCGGTAGTAACAACATTATCCACATGCACGGTGAACTTTTAAAAGCACGTTGCAGTGAATCGAATCAAGTTATCGAACATAAAGGTGACATCGAAACCGGTGAACTTTGTCACTGCTGTCAAATTCCAGCGCAAATGCGCCCTCATATTGTGTGGTTTGGCGAGATGCCATTAAGAATGGGTGACATCTATTCAGCACTGGAAGAAGCGGATCTGTTTATCTCTATCGGAACTTCAGGGGTAGTTTATCCCGCTGCAGGCTTTGTTCATGATGCGAGAATGCATGGTGCACATACTATCGAAATAAACCTCGAACCAAGCGCGGTTGAAAGTGAGTTTGAAGAGAAACGTTACGGTAAGGCGAGTATCGAGGTGCCTAAACTCGTCGGGGAATTGTTATGTTCAGAGAAAGGTTCTTTAACGGCCTAAGCCTTGTCTTTAATAAAGCACGTCAGTTTCTGAATCTGAAAAAAATAAAGCGGCTTACGCCGCTTTATTTACTTAACTGATTAACTAACAATAACTTAGTTGTTTACTTTAAGTTTTTGGAAGTACTCGTCATAAATGACGCTCGCTTCGCCAACTTCATCTTGCCAAACGCCGTTATCCATCACTGATTGTGGTGGGAAAACGTTCTTGTCTTCAGCAAATTCTTTTGGAAGAAGAGGGTAAGCGGTTTTCACAGGAGTCGGGTAGCCGATCTCTAGAGCAATTTTCGCTGCGTTCTCTGGGCGAAGAAGGAAATCGATCATCTTATGTGCGGCTTCGATGTTCTTAGCTCCTGATGGAATCGCTAGGCTGTCCATCCAGAAGATAGCGCCTTTCTCTGGCCAGATAATGTCAATCGTTGCGCCTTCTTGGCGTGCCATGTAAGCAGAGCCATTCCAAAGCATACCAAGAGACACTTCACCTGCAAGGTAAGGGTTCGCTGGGAAATCTGAGTTAAATACCAATACGTTTGGCATTAGCTTACGAAGTTCTTCGTAGGCTTCTTTGATCTCTTCAGGGTTAGTTGTGTTTGGAGAGTAACCCAATTTAGATAGTGCGATATGGAAAACCTCACGAGAGTCGTCCATCATCATCAGCTGACCTTCCCACTGTGTATCCCACAGGTCGCCCCAGTTTTTCACTGAAGATTTGTCTAGCATGTCTGAGTTGATACCAATACCCGTAGCACCCCAAATGTATGGGATAGAGTAGTTGTTACTTGGGTCAAATGGCTTATCCAAGTAGTTTGGATCCAAATCAGCAAAGTGGCTTAGCTTGGTTTTATCAAGCTCTTGAAGCATGCCTTCTTTACGCATCTTAGAAACGAAGTAAGTAGAAGGAACAACTAGGTCATAACCCGTACCTTGAGTTTTTAACTTAGCGTACATGCTTTCGTTAGACTCATAAGTAGAGTAATAAACTTTAATGCCCGTCTCTTTTGTGAAGTCTTCTAGCACTTCATTTGGAATATATTCAGACCAGTTGTAAAAATACAATTCTTGGTCAGCTGCGAAAGAGGGTGTAGAAAGTAAAGTAGCAGCACACAATGCGCCGGTATACAGTGTTTTTTTCATTACTGTTCCGTTCATTTGTTTGATTTGGAGCTGGGTAGTGACCCAAAGTAAAAGGATTTCGAAAAATCGCGCTGTATTATAGCAGTGAAAAAATAAAATAGGCAGCCTAAGCTGCCTATTCATTGATATTCTTATTTTTAACTTGTTGATTATCTACATCGTCTTGTTAAGTAAACCTGCTACTTACTCGCGGTTAGATAATAAGCTAAGTTACTGGCCTGCTTTAAGTTTCATGAAGTAATCTTCATACTTCACTGTCTTATCACCAACCGCGGCTTGCCATTCAACACGGTCAAGATCTTCTTGCGATGGGAACAGCGCTGGGCTGTCTTTAAACTTCTCATTAGACGCTTTAACTGCAGTTAGGTAGCCTGTGTCACGAGAAATTTGCTCAGCGATTTCAGGGCGAAGTAGGAAGTCGATCATCTTGTGAGCCGCTTCTACGTTTGTTGCGCCAGAGCTGATTGCAAAGTTATCAACCCAACCGATACCACCTTCTTTAGGGAACACCAGTTTAATTGGTAAGCCTTCGTTTTGAGCCGCTGCTGCAGACCCGTTCCAAAGCATACCAAGACCGACTTCACCAGACATGTATGGCGCGCCTGGGTTGTCTGAGTTAAATACTAGAACGTTAGGCATTAGCTTTTGTAGCTCAGCGTACGCTTCGTCGATCTCTTTCTCATTGGTTGTGTTACCTGAGTAACCTAACTTACGTAGAGCAATGTGGAACACTTCACGGGTGTCATCCATCATCATTAGTTGACCTTCGAGCTCAGGCTTCCATAGGTCAGCCCAGCTTTGAAAATCTTCTGGATCGTACATGTCAGTGTTAACAGCAAGACCTGTGATCGCAACTACGTGTGGAATAGAGTAGTCGTTACTTGGGTCGTACGGCTTATCCAGGTAGTTAGTATCTAAATTCTTGAAGTTGTTCAACTTAGTTTTGTCGATCTTTTGTAGCATACCTTCGTCGCGCATCTTAGATACGAAGTAAGTCGACGGAACAACCAGGTCATAACCTTTGTTGTGTGTTTTTAGCTTTGCGTACAAGGTTTCGTTCGACTCGTAAGTTGAGTAAATCACCTTGATGCCAGTTTCATCGGTGAACTGTTCTAGGATCTCACTATTGATGTAAGGTCCCCAGTTCATAAATACCAACTCTTTGTTATCTTTTGCAAAAGATGGTGCAGATAACATTGAAAGCGCACATGCACTACCAGCTAATAGAGTAGCCCATTTTTTCATTGACGTTAGCTCCAAACTAAACGTTGCCCGAAGGCAGTAGATAGAAAAACAGAATGGCAATTTACCATTCTGTTTATGATTAACACTTTTTTGAACTTGAAGTTTCTTAACTTCTAATCAAGTCTGTCTCTTTATAGAGTAGGAGACTTACTTGATTTTTTCTCTCGCTAATAACTGAGAAATAATCACCAGTATTAACGACACCACTAACATCACTGTTGCTAGGGCGTTGACCTCAGGAGAGATACCCACTTTAACCATTGAGTAAATCTTCAGTGGTAAGATTTCATACGTTGGCCCTGTTACGAAAGAGCTGATGATCACATCGTCCAAAGACAGAGTGAAGCTCAATAACCAACCCGCAGCAACCGCAGGCTTAGCAAGAGGAAGAATGATCTGTTTTAGAATCGTCCATTCACTTGCACCCAAGTCTTTTGCTGCTTCTAGCATCTTCACATCAAAGCCATTCAAGCGACTGTAAACCGTAACAACAACAAACGGCAGACAGAAGGTAATGTGCGCAGCAAGTAGGGTAAAGAACCCCAGTTGCACACCCATTACTAAGAACAGTGCAAGAAGCGAAATCGCCATTACGATATCTGGTGACATCATTACGATGAACAGCATGCCATTGACTACGCCTTTACCTTTGAATTGGTAACGGAATAGGGCTACTGCCGTTAGGCTACCGACAATCGTTGCAGCTGTTGCTGAGAACACCGCTACGTTAATCGAATGCCACGCAGCCTGCATTAGGCTGTCGTTGTTAATCAGCGCGTCATACCACTTCGTCGTGAAGCCACCCCATTTCATACCAAACTTGTTGGCATTAAATGAGTTCGCAATCAACACGATAATAGGTAGGTATAGAAAAGCGTATACCAGCGCCATAAAGCTGAACTTAACTGTGCGACCCATTAGTCTAGCTCCACTTTCTTGTTCAATAGCTTACCTGCTCGGTAGTAGGCATACAGCATCACAGCCATTGCCATGGTCAGTGCGATACTCGTCGCTGCACCAAATGGCCAGTCTCGAGCGTTGAGCACCTGGCTCTTAATCACGTTACCAATCAATAGGTTCTTAGCTCCACCTAATAGGTCAGAGATGTAGAACATGCCCAACGCAGGCAATAGCACCAACAGACAGCCGCCGATAATGCCTGGCATTGTTAGTGGCAGTACCACTTTCAATAGCGTTTGCAGTTTGTTCGCACCTAAATCTTTAGCCGCTTCTAAGTACGTATCGTCCAGTTTTTCAATCGCTGAATACAGCGGAAGAATCATGAACGGAAGTAGGATGTATACCAAACCGATCATTACAGCGGTTTCTGAGTACATGATACGTAGCGGTTTATCAATGATATCTAGCGCTAACAAACTTTTGTTTAAGACACCTTGAGTACCCAGTACAATTTTCAACCCGTAAGTACGAATCAAAGAGTTAGTCCAAAATGGGACAATCACTAGGAACAACATGATTGGACGCCACTTCGCTGGCATTTTTGCCACGATGTAAGCGAACGGGTAACCAATAATTAAACAAAGTAGGGTTGCGACAATTGCCATATAGAAAGAGTGCATCAACACTTTAAAATACAGCGGGTCAGCCAAACGCACGTAGTTATCGAGAGTGAAGGTCATCTCGATCAAGTTCGCTTCATCACGAGTTAAAAAGCTAGTACCGATGATCATGATGTTTGGAATCATCACGAACAGCACTAACCAACCTGTGATTAAAGCAACAATTGCGTTTTGTAAATTAAACTTCTTGCTCATCTTCTAATACCACTTCCCAGCTCTCAACCCAAGTTACTGCAACTTTTTGGCCCAGTGAGTGATCAACATCAGGGTCATCTTCGTTGAAGAATTCGCTAACCATCACACGCATACCAGATTCAAGTTCTACGACTGAATCTAATGTCATGCCTTTATAGGTTCGCTCGACAATGTGGCCAACAATACCGCGTTGCTCAGACTCTTTGATTTCTTCGATACGAAGATCTTCAGGGCGAAGCAATACTTGCAGTTTTTGACCCGGTGTTACGTCTTTATCGTGATAGATAACTGACTCTTCACCTTCGATTGTCGCAACAATGCGCTTTTCATCTAGACGAGATTTCGCTGTCGCTTCGAATACGTTAATTTCACCAATAAAGCGCGCAACGAATAGGTTCTTAGGCTCTTCGTAGATCTCTCTTGGTGTGCCATCTTGTTCAATTACGCCATCACGCATAACGATAATGCGGTCAGACATAGACAGCGCTTCTTCTTGGTCATGCGTTACAAAAATGAACGTGATACCAAGTTGGCGTTGTAATTGTTTCAGCTCGATTTGCATCTGTTTACGTAACTTGTAATCAAGAGCAGATAGAGATTCATCCAATAGAAGAACTTTTGGCTTATTAACGACAGCACGAGCGATTGCGATACGTTGCTGTTGGCCACCAGATAGCTGGTGTGGTTTTCGTTGTGCCATTTGTTCTAAGCGCACCATTTTTAAAGCATCCATTACACGAGGCTCAATCTCGCTGTTTGGAACTTTCTGCATGCGTAAGCCAAATGCCACATTGTCGAAAACGGTCATATGTGGGAATAGGGCATAGCTTTGGAATACAGTGTTTACATGCCTTTGTTCAGCAGGAACTTGGGTTACGTTTTGTTCAGCTAATAGTATTTGACCACTATCTGCCGTTTCAAAACCCGCAATCATTCTTAGTACGGTTGTTTTACCACAACCTGATGGGCCTAAAATCGTGAGAAACTCACCATGATTTACGTTTAAATCCAGATTGCCGATGACTTCCTTACCATCGAAACTTTTACTGATGCCAGTTAGCTGTACTACTGGCTTTCCTACTGATTTTTTAGCGTTCAACGTCTGTTTTTCTCCACCTTGGTTCTATTTGAGACCTGTTGCTATACACCTTTAAGGCGCGCATCATAATCACCAAAAACGTGAATTCAAAGCATTTTTTACCTTTCGAAGATAAAAAATTTCGCAGGTAAAAGTAAACATCCTTTACCATACTGTTATTTACTGGGTTTACACCCCGACAAGTGTCTAATTATTAACCATTAAGACGCAAAAGCAAGCCTTGTTACAGATTCATATTTTAGTTTGTATCCGACATATGAGTATAATGAAGGTAATTTTTTATCAATAAGTTAGGTCGCTTAGTTTAATTGGCGCACCTAGGTATCAATATGAACAACGACATCGAAAAAGATTTTAATTTGGGCGGTAGTATCAACCGTGCACTTTCTGGCGATTATGAGCTCAAAGCAACGGCTGTATTCCAAGAAGCTTGGAAACATACGATAAGTCACTTTCTTTCGTTCTCCCCTGCGATTATTGCTTTGATGTTCGTGCAACTGGCCATCTTTTATATCGCACTTAAACTGCAGCTTGGTGATCCCGCGGTTATCTTGGATGCGGTTATTGACCCAGAGTCATTCACGCCACAAATTGTTGAATCGATTTTTATTGCGAACTTTAGCTATGAGGTGATCAGCGCGCCGATCTATGCCGGCATTTGTTTAATGGCAATGAGTCACGCTGCTGGTCTACAAACTAAAGTTCGTCACATCGGAAAAGGTTTGCAGTTTACGGTTCCCGTTATTCTAGTGACTTTGTTTAGCCTAATGCTTCAAGGCATCGCAGGGATGATTCTCCCATTCTTGTCTATCTACTTCTCACTTGCGTTCAGCCATTCGATTCTGCTGATTTGTGATAAGAAAGTGCCGCCAATGCAATCGCTACTGCTTTCATTAAGAGCGGTAAACAAGAAGATCTTCGTAGTCGCGTCTATCTACCTAATGGTTATGTTGATGTTCATCGTGGCTGCAATGATGTATGGCATTGGCTTAATCTTTGTTCTTCCATTCTTCTTCCACGTGAAAGGTATCCTTTACCGTGAGATGTTTGGCATCAAGTTAAAACTGATTGCTTCAGATCGTCCAAAGGGCGATGACGATAACGACGACAATAACAAAAACCCACAGGTGTTCGATGCATAAAAACACACAGGCAGGCGCAAGCAAATCACTTGCGCTTAAAGTGACTGCACTGGCTCTTGTTGGCTCTATTTCACTGATTGGTCCTTATATTTACCAAGAAGAAGAACGACGACGTACGACAGAGCAGAGTGCCAATTCAACTGATCAATTTGGCGACTTGACGGCTTCTTCGAGCACACCAAACTTCGCGGCCATCGAAGATGTGAACGAGAAAAAAGAGACGTTCTTTTCGTTCCTACGTCCAAGCATCAATATTGAAAACAAACGTATCAGCAAAGAACGCACGTTTTTAACTAAGCTCTCTGAATCTGGTTTAAACAGTATTGATTCTGAAGACGCGTCTTATGCGAAAAGGTTAGGGAAGTTATATAGCTTACCGGTGCCGAGTGAAGGTTTGGATCAGGCATGGCTGACAGAGATGCTTAACCGCGTCAATGTACTGCCAGAAGCGCTTGTACTGACACAGGCCGCGAATGAGTCAGCTTGGGGAACGTCGCGTTTCGCCACCAAAGCCAACAACTATTTCGGACACTGGTGTTATACCAAAGGTTGTGGCCTTGTTCCGCTACAACGTAACGAAGGCAGTTCGCATGAAGTCGCTACATTCTCTTCAAGCCAAGAATCCGTTCATCGTTACTTCATGAACCTGAACCGTAATCGTGCTTATGCCGATTTAAGAGCGATTCGAGCAAAACTGGCTGCACAGGGCGACGATTTGTTAACGACCGCATCTGCGACAGAGCTCACCAACGGCTTGCTAAAATATTCTGAGCGAGGTTCCGACTATGTGACTGATTTACAAGCCATGATCCGTCACAACGAGGTATACTGGAAAAAGTAACTCGATTTGGTCTCAGTTTGGTTAACCTCGAAAGTAAGTTATTATCCAAACGGCATCACACAAAGAGCAGCTAATGGCTGCTCTTTTTAATTATGAACGCTCAACTTCGACAAGATTATAATAATGAAAAAGACAGTACTCGCTCTATTAGCCTCATTCAGCCTTGGGGTTTCTCTTCCGGCTTCAGCTCAAGAATACATGTTCACGTATTCCAAGCTCTACACACAGCTTAAAAACAACACCAAAGAAGGGCATGATGACGTCAAAGTTGCGGTCTTCTTTGTGGATCAACAAGCTCAAACAATCTGTCACATCAGCAAAGCGTGGATGGAGAAGGAAGAACATTATGAAGAGCTAAAAGTCTCTCCAGCCAATGAACTGCTTCTACCGGTAGATCAAAATCTGCGTTCAGCAAACCCTCTTATCTTTGTACAAACACAAGAACAAGAGTGTGCGTATTCTTTAGTTGTGATGACGCAAGAGCCTTTAGTTGGAACTGTTGAAGTTGCACAGCTAGAAAGCCTATTACCACAGATGCAGGCGATGCTTGAAGATGTCAGCGGTATGTTCTCTGGCTGGTTCACACCAGATATCCAAGGGTTAACGCTGGAGTTCGCTAATAAGCTTGAAAGCAACATCCAGCTTTCAAGCGGCAAGCAAATACCAATCAAAAAAGGGCGAGCGAAATTCACCTTAGCGGAGTTGAATGGAAGTGACAGCATCACGTTACCAGAAGCAACAGTGCGCGTATTGCCGTACATTCCCGCGCAATAATTCCCCTAAGTTTTCATGACATGTCTTAAAGCAGCCTCGTCGAATAAGATCAGGCTGCTTTTCATTATCTGCGATACCAACCGAGAGCTTGCGAAGCTGCGTTTCTCTACCGCTTAGGGAGCTTATCGCACAATAAAAGCAGAATCTTTCTAATACTCAGCTTGTTTATCCTACCGTTACTATTTCAACATGAAATAAAAATCCGTATAATCCACGCCCTAAAACAGTCCCACTAGCAATCTACAGTCGGTAATACGACGGTGTGAGAGTCGCAATGAACCAAAACGATAATAGAAAAGAAACACTTGAATTCAACAAACTTCAGAAACGTCTGAGAAGAAATGTTGGAAATGCCATCATCGACTACAACATGATCGAAGAGAATGATGTGGTAATGGCATGTATTAGTGGCGGTAAAGATTCATTTGCGATGCTAGATATTTTGCTACGTTTGCGTGAAGCAGCACCAATCAAATTTGATGTTGTTGCGGTAAACCTAGACCAAAAACAACCTGGGTTCCCTGAGCACATTCTTCCTGAGTACTTTGAAACGCTGAACATTCCTTACTACATCGTAGATAAAGACACGTACTCGGTGGTTAAAGAGAAAGTGCCAGAAGGCAAAACAACGTGTGGCCTATGTTCTCGTCTTCGTCGTGGTACTTTGTACTCATTCGCAGAGAAGATTGGCGCAACTAAGATCGCACTTGGTCACCACCTAGACGACATCGTTGAGACCATGTTCCTTAACATGTTCCACGGCGCTCGTCTTAAGGCTATGCCACCTAAGCTTCGTTCAGATGATGGTCGTAACGTTGTTATTCGTCCACTGACTTACTGCCGTGAAACGGACCTAATCAAATACGCTGAGCACAAAGAGTTCCCAATCATTCCTTGTAACCTATGTGGGTCACAAGAGAATCTACAGCGTCAGAACATTAAAGCGATGCTAATTGATTGGGATAAGAAAACGCCTGGTCGAGTTGAGAAGATCTTCAAGTCAATCCAGAATGTAAGCCCAAGCCAACTGGCTGACCGCGAGCTGTTTGACTTCGTGAACCTTCCTCTAGACCGTAGTGAAGACCGCAAAGCATACGAATTCGAAGAAGCTGAAATCTCATCTTCAAACATTGATGAGTCAATGTTCATCGACGTGACGAATGTTTAGCCATTTGAGTGGATAAAGATGATATTAGCCATTCTGTATTTGGAATGGCGTTACTCTAGATAAACAAAAACGCCTCAAGCAATGTTTGAGGCGTTTTTTATAAGTTAAACTTTTCGCTGACTTAACCTTTCGAAAGGTTAGGGTCTAATGGGCTCACGTAACCAGATGGCTTAAGAGCCAACACATCACAGTTAATCTTGTCGATAACATGTTCCGCTGTATTGCCAATAAACACGGCAGACAAGCCAGTACGACCCGTTGTCCCTAGGATCACCATCGCTGCGTTATTTTCAGAAGCTACACGAGGAATAACATCTTCAGGTAAGCCTTGCTCAACCACAGTTTGCTCTTCACACATACCGTGCTTCTGGCGCAACGCTTTCATGGCTGTTAAGTGATGGCCACGAACCGCGTCGGTATAAGACGTTGGATCAAACTCTGGTAGTTCAATAGTAATATTTGCAGGGGTTACTGGGTAGGCATTGACCAATAACGGTTCAGCATCTAAACGACCCGTGATCTCTAGTAACCTATCGACTATTGTATCGTTAAGCTCTAAGTGAGCTTCTGTTTCCGAACCAACATGAACTGAAGCAAAAATCTTCGCGTGATCTGGCCAGAAATCGTTTTTAACTAATAGTACTGGGCTAGGGCACTTTCTCAACAGATGCCAATCGGTTGGAGTGAAGATGACAGATTCCAAGGTATCGTGCTTGCGCGTACCTTTGATCAAGATATCATGCTCGCCACTATAAACTTCGGCAATGATCGCTTCGTATGGGCGGTTATGCCAAACCACTTGTACATTAAATTCAATAGAATCATCTAGGTAAGGTTCTGCGACTTTATTCATCCAGATTTCACGCTGGTGAATCACGCCTTTACGCATTGCGTCTCTCTCATCGACAGAGAGCATAGATGTCATTTCATACGAGAAGTCGTATATCGACAAAAAGAAAGTGATGTGGCTTGTTGAGGTGCTTTTCTTGGCAAGTTGGATAGCACGAACTAGAGCAGGTTGCTCATCGTGATTAATGTCTGCGACAACTAAAATTTTGTTATAGATACTCATAACTAAGCCTACTTTTCAGACCGAACATATAAATAATGTAGCGTAGTTATGGAGAGATTAAGAGAAATATAAGAGGTTTTAAGAGAGAAACATGATGTAGCTCATTATTGAACTACATCATTGATATCTAGACTATTCTTTTGAAACGCCAGCAAGTTCCATCAACGCATCGTGATCTTCGATAGTGATGTATTTACCTTTAACGCTCAAGATGTCTGCTTTTTGGAAACGACCTAAAAGACGACTAATTGTTTCAACAGTCAACCCAAGGTAGTTACCAATATCGCCACGAGTCATCGTTAGACGGAACTCACGCGGGCTGAAACCACGTTGAGAGAAGCGAGTAGAAAGGTTGTAAAGGAATGCAGCAAGACGCTCTTCCGCGTTCTTCTTTGAAAGAAGCAGAATCATTTCTTGGTCACCTTTAATCTCGTTGCTCATCAGGCGCATGATTTGCTGACGCAACTTAGGCATTTTTCCTGATAGGTCATCAAGAATCTCATATGGAATTTCACATACCATAGAAGTTTCTAGCGCTTGTGCGAAACTAGGGTGTAGGTCACCCGTAATCGCATCGAAGCCAACAAGATCGCCCGCTAGGTGGAATGCAGTAATTTGCTCATCACCTTGCTCGGTAATCGTGTAGCTCTTGATCGTTCCAGAGCGAATAGCATATAGAGATTTAAGCTCGTCACCGGCTTTAAATAACTCTTGGCCTTTTTGAATAGGCTTTTTTCTCTCAATGATCTGATCAAGTTGATCGAGTTCAGATTCATTCAAAGTAAACGGAATACAGAGCTGGCTAATACTACAATCCTGGCAATGGATCGCACAGCCGCCAGACTGAACACGTTTCGTCACAGGCTTTTCAGAAATCATAACAATCTTTCACTATTTGATATACGTCAATATTTTAGCATTCCTTAATCCTAAAGGGTAGTAAAAAAACCGGATTTAAAGAACAGCTATACGGTATAAATAATGAGCTGCAATGCCATATAACCAGTATAGAAACCGTAAATGAGGATTAAAACTGCGCCTAATTGACGAAATAAGTCAGCTTGTTGCAATTTTTTGAGGATATTAGCGCCCATACCCACTGTGAGCATTGCTGGAAGCGTCCCTAAACCGAAAGCAAGCATGATACCAGCGCCGTTGTACCAACTCCCTGATACTGCTGCCCATGTAAGCATCGAATAAACGAGACCACACGGAAGCCAACCCCAGATAAAGCCAAACGGCAAAGCGTGGCTAGGGTGCTTCAATGGTAAAAATGATTTACCTAAAGGAGAGATATAACGCCATAGTTTCTGTCCGACTTTTTCAAAGAACAGCAAGCCAAACCACCATTTACCAATATACAAACCTAGTATGATCATAAAGCCAGCAGCAAACAAACGCAGCCAACCCAGCAGAGCATTAAAATCGCTGAGCTGGCCAATCGAAGAAATTGCACCACCAATCACGCCGCCAATCACGGCATAACTTAGCAAGCGACCTAGGTTATAAAGCAGGGGAATAACAGGGGAAGGTTTACTGTTGCCAATCGAAAGAAGCGACGCAATACCACCACACATTCCCATGCAGTGGCCTGCGCCGATCAATCCAACAACAAAGGCTCCGATCCAATCAGGCGTCATCGTTCTTTTTGTCTACGTTAGTTTGGCTTTCGCTGTTAGCTTTCTCATTCTTGACAGGTTTACTATCAGAATGGTTGTGAGCCTTTTCGTCTTCATCAAACAGAATATTGTGACCTTGGCGTTCAAGGTCTTCAAACTGCTCGCTTTTAACTGCCCATAGAAAGATTCCAACAGCGATACATACAAGTACGATCGCAATTGGAATGAGTATGTATAAACTTTCCATTATTTACCTTGCTCTTTTAAAAGCCTTAACGAATTAGACACAACAATAATAGAGCTAGCAGACATGCCAACAACGGCAATGTATGGAGCAACCAAACCTGCGACAGCCAATGGAAGAATAAGTAAGTTATATCCTAATGACCACGCCAAGTTTTCACGGATTATCTTACGCGTTTTTAGCGCCAATGTACGGGACTTAAGTAATCTATCAAGCTTATCACCCAGTAACACCATATCTGCAGAGGCTTTCGCCACATCGGTACCGCCGCCCATAGCAACGGAAAGATGGGCACCCGCAAGAATAGGAGCATCATTAATGCCATCGCCAACCATCATGGTAATGTCACTTGCATCTCGAGAGTTCAGGTAAGCAAGCTTATCTTCAGGTTTCGCGTTAGCAACAATGTCTGTAATACCGATCTCTTCAGCAACAGGCTTCGCGTTAATCAAAGAATCGCCAGTAAGCAGTGTCGTTTTGATTCCCGCATCTTTAAATTGCTTAATAAACTCGATGCTTTCTTTGCGAATGGGATCTTCATATGTAAACGTTGCGATATGACGGCCCGCCATCGACAAGTAAATACCGTTACTTTCCGATGGTTGAGCTTGACCTAAAATGAATTCACTACTGCCGATAGCGACTTCATCGCCATTCCATTCACCAGTGATGCCTGAACCAATCACGTTATTAACTGATTCTACTTGGATATCATCAGAAATATGAGTCTTGAACGCTTTCGCAATAGGGTGGTTAGCATGTTGTTCTAAGCTCGCCGCTACTTTGAGACAGGTGTCTTTATCAAGTTCAGCGAAGGTTCCAACTTGGCTGATACGAATATCACCCTCAGTCAATGTGCCAGTTTTATCAATGATCAAGTGATTCACTTTGCACAAGGTTTCGAATACATGGCCTTTGCGCAGCAAAATACCGAAGTTACCCATGCGAGAAGTTGAACAGGTTATTGCAGTCGGTGTTGCAAGCGATAGAGCACAAGGACATGTCGCAACAAGTACCGAAAGCATAATCCAGAAAGCATCTTCTGGGCGTGTTTGGTGCCAGTAGAACCAAGTACCAAAAGAAATGATCAGGATAACCGCAACAAAGTATCGAGCCACCACATCAGCGATTTCAGCAATTCTAGGCTTAGAAAGTTGCGCTTCATCTTGCAGACGAACGATATTGGAAATCACCGAATCCGCTTTTGATGTCATCACTTCCAGTTCAAACGACTCGTCACCATTCAATGTACCAGCGAAGACAGTATCACCCTCGTTTTTCACTACGTGGATAGATTCACCAGTCAGCATCGATTCATCAATATGAACTCGACCAGACAATACTTTGCCATCGGCAGGAATGTGTTCACCAGGAAGAACGCGAATTTGGTCGCCAACTTTTAAGGTTTTTACCGGAACTTGTTCGCCATCTAACGTTGTTGCCATCGCAGGAACAAGCTTAAGCAGATTACCGCTAGCGGCTGCTGCTTTACGACGAGCACGCATTTCAAGAAAGCGACCAAGCAATAGGAAGAAAGTGAACATCGAGATAGACTCAAAGAACACTTCACCTTTCTCTGTGACCGTCGCCACTAAACTAGCAACGTAAGCAAACAACAGAGCAATCGAAACGGGCACATCCATGCCTAATGTTCGACCTTTGATACTTCGCCACGCATTAATATAGAAAGGCAATGCAGAGTAGAGCAGAACCGGCGTCGCGAAGATCAAGCTGACCCAACGGAAGTAGTTTTTAAACTCAGGCTCAAGGTTACCAAACACTTCAAGGTAGAGCGCTACCGCTAGCATCATGACTTGCATGGTTGCCAGGCCAGCGACACCCAGACGATACAAATAGTTCTTCATTGAGCGGTGGTAGGCCGCTTCTTGTTGGTCGGCCTCAAAAGGCGCTGCTTTATAGCCAAGGGTATGGATTGCCGATAACAACTCGCTCAGTTTCACTTGCGTGTTGTCCCAGCTAAGTAGGGCACGGTTAGTAGTGGTATTCACACGAATGCTACCAACACCTTGTTTTGAAGAGACTTGCTTCTCAATAAGCCATGCACAGGCGGCACAAGAAACACCTTCTAGTGACAATGTCACTTCAGAAGTGTTTTCAGAGTTACGAACGAACTCTAATTGAACATCTTCATTGTCGTAATGACTGAGTGCCAGCAGTTGCTCTGGCACTAGATCAGCTTTTTCAGCAGGAGCGGTGCGATATTGGTAGTAAGAAACCAAACCGCTATCAACGATTGTCTGGGCTACGGTTTCGCAACCCGGACAACACATCTTACGAGTCGATCCTAAGATCTCTACTTTAAAATCCGTTTCCGCTGGTACATCTTCACCGCAGTGATAACAGGATTCACACATAAGCTTTAGTTCGTTAGTTGAGTAGGAGTTTCAATAGGGAAGTTCATACGACCTTGCACTAGCCATTCTGAATCGTGCGGAGAAAGCTCGATAAACCATGGACCTTGCATTTCGTGGTCTAGAGTCAAGGTGTAGTTGCCTCTCGCATCTGCAGTCAGCAGTTGAGTGAAATCACGGTCAGGCAGCGTTCTGTGAACGAACATCGCGCTAATAGCAGGAAAGTGCTCAAGTTTACCTTTATCTAGAGTAATGATAACCGAGTTACCTTTTTCGTTAACTAAAGCTGACAGACCTAATTCTTTAGCGATGTTTACTTTCGAAATATCGACATTAATGCCTTTTCCTTTTTTATAGTAATCCTCAGTCACTAGGTCTACAGAGTTCTGCGTAAACACAATAACCGTCATGATGGTCCAAATAACTACTGTCGCTGGCAACGCGATTAAGAACCACGGCCAAAACTGTTTATACCAAGGCTTTACCATAAAAAATATCTCAAAAAAGAATAAAAAGAAGGGGTTATAAAATAAAGGAAAGACAGCCTCTTAGAAAGAGGCTGTTATTGAAATGTTACTTATTATCTGAGTTGCTTAAGCTCCACACGTAAGATGAAACTAGCTGTACTTTGTCTTCGCCTAGAATGTCTTTCCAAGCAGGCATTACACCAGAACGTCCGTACATAACTGTTTCAGTTACATCTGCGCGAGAATCGCCAAACAACCAATCGCGGTCAGTTAGGTCAGGAGCGCCAACAGCAGGGTTACCCTTACCATCAGTACCGTGACACGCAGCACACACTACGAAACGAGCTTTACCAGCTTCTGCTTCACGTGCGTTTACGCTACGACCAGAAAGGCTAAGCGTGTAGCTAACTACTTCTTTTACGCCTTCTTCGCCAAGCGCGTCTTTCCAACCAGGCATTTGACCAACACGACCGTGCATAACTGTTGTTACGATAGCCTCAGGCTCACCGCCATATAGCCATGCATCGTCAGTTAGGTTAGGGAAACCTTTCTGACCACGTGCATCAGAGCCGTGACACTGAGAACAGTTTTGCAAGAATAAACGTTGACCCACTTTGATTGCGTCAGCATCTGATGCAATGTCAGGGATTGAACGTAAACCGTTTTCGTCGTGAGCAAGCTTTCTGAATGCTTCACCGAAGTAGGTGTCTGCATCATCAAGCTCTTTCGCGTACGCATCTAACTGTTTGTTTGCTTGCGCAGCAGCA
Organism: Vibrio sp. T20; assembly: GCF_007858795.1. Lineage (NCBI taxonomy): Bacteria > Pseudomonadati > Pseudomonadota > Gammaproteobacteria > Vibrionales > Vibrionaceae > Vibrio > Vibrio sp. T20. Next base: position 72,793 of record NZ_VFEB01000006.1, on the reverse strand, counting down.
ATTGCAGAGCGAGACTCTTCAATGCTACGCACTTCTTGGTTTGAACTTGTCCAACCTAGTAGACCTTTAAAGTTGCCAAGGCCTGGGTATAGAGCAAGGTAAACCGCTGCAAAAACAATCGTACTGATGAAAAGGTATGTCCACCATTTCGGTAGTGGGTTGTTAAGCTCACGAATACCATCGTATTCATGGCCCATATCATGACCTTCTTCAACGCCTGTTTTATCTTTAAAACACCAACGAAGTAAGACAGCACAACCAATTAGGGTACCAATCGTAATCGCACTAACCCAAATACTCCAGAATGTACTCATTACTTTGTCACTCCTTCATTTTTAGAACTTGTTGCTGGCTCGTCGTCAGCAAACACTAGGTTCGCGTCTTCGTCGAAACGTGATTTACGGTTCTTGCCGTATGCCCACCAAACGATGCCGATGAAGCAAGCAAAAACAGTCACAGTCCAAACACTTTGAAATGTAATAATGTCCATAATTATTCCTTATTTCATTGCGTGGCCAAGCGATTGAAGGTAAGCGATGATTGCATCCATCTCTGTTTTTCCTTCAACATCTTGTTTAGCGTTAGCAATTTGTTCATCTGTGTAAGGAACACCAAATTGATTACGGAAGAGTTCAAGCTTCTGTTGAGTCAATTTGCCATCAAGTACATTCTCAGCAAGCCATGGGAAACCAGGCATGTTTGATTCAGGAACAAGTTCACGAGGGTCGATAAGGTGAACACGGTGCCACTCATCAGAGTAACGATCACCAACACGCGCTAGATCAGGACCAGTACGCTTAGAACCCCATAGGAATGGATGTTCCCAAACGCTTTCGCCAGCTACAGAGTAGTGACCGTAACGTTCAGTCTCGGAGCGGAAAGGACGAATCATTTGGCTGTGACATACGTTACAACCTTCACGAATGTAGATATCACGACCTTCCATTTCGAGAGCAGAGTAAACACGTAGGTTTTCTACGGGTTCAGTTGTCTGCTTTTGGAAAATAAGAGGGGTAATTTCTACTAACGCACCAAAACTGATAGCAATAACGATCAAGATCGCTAGTAGGCCAACGTTCTTCTCTACCAACTCATGGCGATTATTTGAATTTGAGCTCATTCTAAATCTCCTTAAGCCGGTTGAGGGATAGCTTTAAGGCTATCTTTAGGTGCAGAAACAGTTTTGTACGTGTTGTATGCCATTAAGAACATACCAGATAGGAAGATGAAACCACCTAAGAAACGTACAAAGTAGAACGGGTAAGAAGCTTCTACAGATTCAACGAAACTGTAAGTCAATGTACCGTCAGAGTTAACTGCACGCCACATCAGACCTTGCATCACACCAGAGATCCACATTGCAACAATGTAGAAAACCGTACCAATCGTTGCCAACCAGAAGTGAACATTGATTAGAGATACAGAGTACATACGCTCTTGACCAAATAGTTTAGGAACTAAGTGGTAAACCGAACCGATAGAAACCATTGCAACCCAACCTAACGCACCAGAGTGAACGTGACCGATAGTCCAGTCCGTGTAGTGAGATAGTGCGTTAACCGTTTTGATTGCCATCATTGGGCCTTCGAAAGTCGACATGCCGTAGAATGATAGAGAAACGATTAGGAAACGTAGGATTGGGTCGTAGCGAAGCTTATGCCACGCACCAGATAGAGTCATAATACCGTTGATCATGCCACCCCAAGATGGAGCAAACAGAACCAAAGACATAACCATACCTAGAGATTGAGTCCAGTCAGGAAGTGCAGTGTAGTGTAGGTGGTGAGGACCAGCCCAGATATACAAAGACACTAGAGCCCAGAAGTGAACAATCGACAAACGGTAAGAGTAAACAGGGCGACCAGCTTGTTTAGGAACGAAGTAATACATCATACCTAGGAAACCAGCTGTCAATAGGAAGCCTACCGCATTGTGTCCGTACCACCATTGCACCATTGCATCGATCGCACCGGAATAAATCGAGTACGATTTAAACGCAGATACAGGAACAGCAAGGCTGTTAACGATGTGCAACACGGCAACCGTGATGATGAAGGCTCCGAAGAACCAGTTTGCTACATAAATGTGCGATGTCTTACGCTTTATCATTGTTCCGAAGAACACGACCGCATAAGCTACCCACACAAGAGTAATAGCAATATCGATTGGCCATTCAAGTTCCGCATATTCTTTACCAGAGGTTAAACCTAACGGTAAAGTAATTGCAGCGGACAGGATAATCGCTTGCCAACCCCAAAAGGTAAAGGCTACGAGAGGGCCACCAAAGAGACGCGTCTGACAGGTACGTTGTACAACATAATATGATGTTGCAAACAGCGCACTTGTACCGAACGCAAAAATAACCGCATTAGTATGCAGGGGACGTAAACGACTGTACGTCAACCACGGCGTATCAAAGTTTAGCTGTGGCCAAACTAATTGAGCGGCAATCAAAACACCAACGCCCATACCGACAATACCCCACAAAATTGTAACTAGGGTAAATTGACGGACGACCGTATAGTTGTAGTTTTGTTCAAGCTGCTTTTCTTGGCTCATTTGCATGCTTCCAATTTCTTATTTACTACACTTTACTTCCAACACGACTCACGTCGTAATGCCACCCAAATTAGAAAAGGAAATTCAGCCTATTCAGGGCTTTATTTCCACTTGCTGATTTTAAAAAAAAGTGGCATTTTCAACGCGACACTATACTTGAATTAACAAATCAATGACAGAGTAGTAACCTTACGCTTGGTCTGGAATTGGATTTTTATTTAAAAACTTTGAACTTTGTAACAAGGAGTAAAGATTATAATGGCGGCACAAAAGCTAACAAAAGGCAGGCTTGTTCAAATTATCGTCATGTTGATTATTTTAATAGCTGCATTTACTTGGAGAACAGTAACATACGATAATAACGAAACAGTAAGCTGTATAGTTTCAAAACCTTGTGAATTTGGTATTGATAATAATAATGTTTCGATTTCGGGCAATAGTCAGGGGTATTCAATTGAAACATCTGAAACTGGCAAATTTATCATTAACTATGATGGAAGCGGAGTTTTAGAATCGAAAGGGGCTTCATCTTGGCTTTTACAAACCAATGATAAGACTTCCTCAATAACGGTTACATTTCCACAACAGGTCATGACGTATACAGTAAATCTCTCAAAAGAATAAAACTCAAAACTGAGCAACACCTCGCTCTTTAATAGAAATATTGACTAAACCAGTGAAACCTTGCGCATTAAAGTGTTATAAAGACAACATTAATAAAGTTTCCAGAACTCTATGAAATTTCTATCAAAAGTCTCTTATTCTCTAGATGATAAAATCGCCGTAGATGAACTGCTTCTTGGGGTAGAAAACCCCGAGGATATCGCTTGTCTTATTTGCTACTGCACAGAAGAGTACTCGACACTCGCTGTGCAGAGATATTTCGTAGATGCTCTCCCTAATATTCCAATACATGGATGCACGACATGCCATGGGATTATGACTGAAACTGGATTCCATTCAGGGCCTGTGATCGGTGTGCTCATCATTTATGATTCAGGCATCAACGCTTACGGCACGGGCATTGAGCACTTCGGTGACTCCATAGACGCCAGCACCTTCAACGCGATCGATAAAGCACTCAAGAACGCCAACCGAGAAGGTGAAATTCCCGACCTTATCTTGCTTCATTCCACTCCAGGTAATGAAGAGAAAGTGATGGCGGCTATCGATAAGAAATTCGGCACTGAGGTTCCAATTATCGGTGGCAGTGCTGCAGACAATCAGGTTTCTGGAAATTGGAGTATCTTTACCGAAGAGTCACTCTCAATTAATGGCGTCTCATTAACCGTCTTTTTCTCCTCTCAGTCTATCTATTCATCATTCAGTGCAGGGCACACGCCTACGCGATACTTAGGAACCGTGACCAAAGTAAGAAATAGAATCTTGCTTGAGATAGATCACAGGCCAGCCGCCACGGTTTACAATGAATGGACTAATTTCCATTTAGGTGGCAGTGACGACGGCTATATCTTTGAAAAGTCATCTGTCTATCCACTAGGCAGAAAAGTCGGTACATCTTACAACTATCCGTATTTCAAACTATCTCACTCAATTCGCGAAACGGAGTGCAACGGTATCGAGCTATTTACCGACATCAACGAAGGCGACACCATTTATTTGATGCAAGGCTCTAAGCAGCAGTTAATTAGCCGCGCCGCCAATATCATTCATTCGTCTTACTACAATGACATGGATCTAGAAGAGAAATTAGGCGCGATTAACATCTTTTGTGCTGGTCCAATGTTAAACCTTAAACAAGACATGGATGAGGTTTGTGAACAAATAAATCAAGCACTTAATGGGCTTCCTTACATATGCCCATTCACTTTTGGTGAGCAAGGAAGGCTTTCAGGTGGAGAGAATGCACACGGTAATTTGATGGTTTCATCAGCAACGTTTTATAGGTTAAAAAAGTAATGGGTTCTGAAGGTCAAGAAGCGCTGCAAGAAGCACGTATTGAACTACAAAAACTAAAAGCCCGTGAGAGAAAGCTGGCCGAAGAGAATAGGGTGATCCTATCGACTATCTCTGCGATCAGTAAAGCAAGTAACATCTCTGAGATATTTTCTAGCCTTGAGTTTGTGTTGAAAAAGTACATCAAATTTGACGACTTTATCGTGGTCTCTAGAGTAGGGAATGAAGGTGATTTCAAAACTCTACTGACCAACAATAAAGTCTTTGAAGAGATGATTTGGAACGATCATGGCAAGCTTTCTCGAGTCATTAATGGGGAATGCGCCATCCTTTTTGAACCCAAGTCTCTGGGTGAATTCAACTCTTTGCATCCCATTATTCTTGACCAAATTAACTCGGTGTTAATCACCGGTATCGATAGCGGGCTAACGCAATCGGTCATTATTTTTATTCACTCGAATACCAAACATTTTAGTATCGAAACTAAAGCAACTCTAAACCGTTTTCGCCCGCTTATTGAGCGCGCTGTTTTCGACATAGAGAACAAAGAGAAACTCGAAGCCACAGTTAGAGAGCGAACCGCGGAACTTATCACAGCAAGGAAAGACGCTGAAAGAGCCAACAAAGCCAAGTCAGAATTCCTAGCCATGATGAGCCATGAATTAAGAACTCCACTAAATGCCATCATTGGGCTGATCGACACATTAAAGTCGACCCAACTGACAGAAGAACAACAGTCTATACTGCTAAATATGAGCACATCGTCTGAGCTTCTGTTGGCGATCATCAGCGATGTATTGGACTTTTCCAAAATTGAATCTGGCTGTTTCTCACTTGCGCCACAATGGAGCAATGTAAGAGACACTGTAACTTTTGTTTTATCAGAACAAACAAAGGCTGCAGACGACAAAGGTCTGAAGCTTACGGTGTCTAGCAATATCCCAGATGCTGAGCTTCACTATATAGACCCAAGCCGCTTAGCGCAGATATTGTTTAACCTAATCGGAAATGCCATTAAGTTTACGGAGCGCGGACACGTCCATGTTTCCATCAAATACCAGCAGAGTTCGTTCTATATAACAGTTGAAGACACCGGCATTGGAATTAGTTCGCAGCAGCTATCGTCATTGTTCAGCCCATTTGTGCAAGCAGATAGCACAATAACGCGAAGGTTTGGCGGCACAGGCTTGGGTTTAGCCATCACAAAACGCTTAGTTGAGCTAATGCGTGGACGAATATCAGTAGAAAGTGAACCAGGGAAAGGCTCTAAGTTCGAGGTTCAATTACCAGTACTCACAAGAGTAACGAACAGCTGTAACCAACTGGAAGATGTTGATTGTTCAAGAAAACTCAGAAGTCGATACTCGGTACTGGTTGTTGAAGATAATCCGACAAACCAGATGGTGATTAAGTTAATTCTAACAAGGCAAGGCCACGAAGTTTTTATCGCAAGTAACGGTGAAGAAGCAATAGGCTTTATACAAGACAACAAAGATTCCATAGACATTATCCTGATGGACGTTTCAATGCCGGTCATGGATGGTTTAACCACAACCAAACACATGAGAAAGGCAAACATCCAAACACCAATCGTGGCTCTAACAGCGCACACATCCGTTGAAGATAAATGTTCATGTTTAGATGTTGGTATGAATGATTTCGTTACCAAACCAGTAAGAACAAAAGAAATAACAGAAGCTATAGATAGACTAATGCTTGAGATCTAATAAACGTATTCTTAATCGAAGATTAGGAAATATGTTTATTAGGTATTTTATGGTAAATAGCCATTATGGTTAAATACACAGTATTAATTGGCTAGAAACGAAGGCAGGGCATCAGATATCGAGCTCTGCCTTATGATTACCAAACTATATTTAACATAATATACATAATACGCAGTTGGCTAGTGCTTTATTTGGGGTGGCTGCCATCAGTGCTAATCCCGCGCAAGTCATTGAAATCGCTTTTAATCCTAGCCCGTTGTACTTTTTTGCAATGTGTTCCCACATCTGTTTAATCTCTGGATTTTCGTTGCGGTCAGCGTGACAACCAAGCAATGCAATCTCAGGGTCAATACCTGAGTTCTCAGCCAAGAAAACTGCTTCTGAATCAGTAAGTTGGCGAACACCTTTTCTAATTTTACTTATCTTCGGTGGATCAAGGTTCAAGTCGTGTGCAACTTGCTTGTCTTGTATGTAGTTTTTCGCCTTTTTGTAGGCATTAATTAATTCTGATGAGTACATTTGGCACCTCCATTTTGTTCATTGTAGCTGCAAAGTTGCCATAAATCGCATCTTGTAATTGCCATTGGTCGCAACTAGGATTGCCACATATCGCAACTCAACCTGCTTTGGTTGATTAATTATGGTGGCTTCTATGTTCCAAGTTGAATCTATTGAATACGGCTCTGTTTTGAAATCTGAACACGTTAGCTTCTCTAACTATCCAGATTTTACACACGCGTCTGTGTCTCTTCATAACTCACCATTAGAAATCTGCTTTGAGTTCTTAGCTAGCGAACTTGAATTTGGCCAACGCACTATTGGCGAAGAACTTTTTCATACTGTGTCGTTTGCCAGCTCTCAAGCTAGTTGCTCTGACGCTTTCACTTTCACGTTTGATAACGACCAAGAGCTTGAACAGTTCTGCTCGTTCTACGGTTTGGAGCGTTAACCATGAATACCTCATCGGCTCTAGTCATTACTGTTCAAACTAAGTCAGGCACTCGCTTCTTTTGCGGTTTTGGTAAACGTCAGCATGTTAAAACGGCTTGGCATATTGCGGGTTCAAAGTTCTTCACGTCCGAAGCTCTTTCAGATGATGTTCGTGAAGTTTGCGACATCCTTACATCTAAAGGAAAAACGTTTTCTGTTCACGTTGTTAAAGGCCTGCTTGAAGAGCCTTTAGATCTCGCAACTCCTTTGTTTGTTGGTAAATAATCATGGATTCTATCTACTTCGACAACGAACCCAACCATGGTATCAACGCGTATTTTCCTTGGGGTCATAACTTCTTTAAGACTCAGCGCGAGTTCTTCCAGTTCATGGAGGTTCATTACGGCATGGTGTCATTTCAGGTTGTCGAAATCACTGATGAGAACTATCAAGAGCTTTTGGTTAAGGGTGTGTTCCATGCCATCTAAAAAACCACATAAGTTTCATGATGAGATTCGTCCGGTTCAAGTGGATCACTTAGCGTTTTCGTTTTCGTACGGCTCGCTTAGACATTTGGACAGCTCGAACGAACAAGACTTTATCAACATGCAGTTTCCTGAGTTTAAAAAGCAAAGCGTCAACGGCCGCCTTAACTCACCTGAAGCTATAGAGAAATCGATTGAGTTACACCGTAACAAGTGCCGTAAGGTTTTGGCTGATAGGTTTGATGAGTTCATGTCTAGAGTCTTTAACTTCCGCATCTCTCCTATGCGTGGCCGTGGCTTACATGGTTATGAGGATTCGATGGTGATTTACGATTCTACGGGAACGGTTGAATGTGGCTTGGTCGGTGTTGGTGGCAACAATGACACTGTCTATGTGCAAATCAATGGTACGGGTTGCGCTAAGTTGTTCGACTTCACTACACACAAAAAGGTGCATTGGTGGTTGTCACTTTTGGGTATCACTCGCCTAGCCCGTTTGGATCTCTGCGTGGATGACTACACCGGAATCTTTGACTGTAAGTATGCTGAGAAATGTTTTTATGAGGGAGCATTTCGCACTGCTTCTCGTGGTCGTGGTCCGACAATGGTTCCTCATAAGCGCGTTTCACAATCCGGTGAATTATCAGAGGAAGCCGTTCTTGTTGGCTCTCGTACCTCTGCAATCTACTGGCGTGTTTACAACAAGAAGTTTGAGCAAAACATCGCTGACCCTGAAGTGATTTGGTACCGCAATGAAGTGGAATTGAAGAAGTGCGATTTGGCACTACTCGCCTCGCCTGCTTCGGCCTTTGCTGGTCTGTGTGACTTCTCGGCCAGTATCGATCCTGCTGAACCAATGAAGATTGAACTTAACAAAAAGAAAGCGGGTCTTGAGTTCTTCGCTCGTATCGCTTGGGTTCGTCGCCAGTGTGGCAAAGCCCTCTCTGAAGTTATAGCAATGACGGACGGTGATTTGGGTGAAGCCTTTGGGATGCTCATTCCTACGCATCATAGACGTGCAAACTTTGAAACCTCGTTAGGCATTCCTGACGAATACACTAAACAGAAAATCGAAATTTTGGAGTCAAGAATATGCCTACAATAACTGGTATTGCTATCAAGCGTTTCCCTAAATCCAACATGGAGTTCGCGGAGCTGTCTGTCCTACGTGCTGTAGAAGAAGTTGATAATGAGAAGTTTCAGCAAACGGGCATCGGCTTCTCAACTGATATTCCTTACAACAAGCAAGCACTGAAAATTGATGTGGCTTACGCACGTCAGCTTATCCAATCACGCGCTTTTGTTGCTAACCGTGACTACGAACTGAGCTTTGGTGCTAACCCTGACGATCCACTCGACATCTTGGTTAACAAGCTTGTCCCTACTGATGCTGAAGTTCAAAAGCACTTCGAAGCATCTATCAAGAAATAAACTAAATTCGGAATTGTTATGCCTAAGTGTGCTTTACCAAATGAAGATGGTTTTCTAGCTCTTGTTGATACGTCAGTTGAATCCTGTACAGGGGTCATTGTTATTACTGCTAGTGATTATGAATATTTGATGGGGTTTACTCAGGTTTCTTCAATCGAAGCTACTGCGGTTTTTGGTGGGGCTTTCTCACTAGTTTTCGTCAGCGGCTTTGCTATGTCATACGCCATTAAGATGGTGATTAAGTTAATTAAAATTTTATAAGGAAACAAAATTATGGAAGCTATTTGGGCTGCTGTGGATTTCGCTGATGTTGCAACTAAAGTAGGTGCTGCGGGTGTGGCTATTGTTGGAATCACTATGGCTTACAAGGCGATTGGTCTTGCTAAGCGTGCTGTAAAGTCTGCGTAACTAATGGGAGTATTTGAGTGTGCTGATTGCCATACATGACCTGATACTTATGGTATTTGCTCTTTTGGGTGGCTTGTCTGGTTTTCTAGCTGCTCAGAATTTTCAAGGTTAATTATAAAGGGGCTTCGGCCTCTTTTTTTACAGGTTGTTTTTATGAAGAGAATGATTTTAGCGTCATTGATTGGTCTTATAGCTTCTGGGGCTTACGCTTCGGATTTGAGCTATGGCGGTCCTTATTCGCAAATGAAGTTAAAGCTCTGTTCAGATACCCCACCGTCTCGCTCAATCCTGCCTGATGGTAGCTTAGTCTGTGATGGTGAGGACAATGATCCTAACGCATATTGTGTTGGCGGTTTCAACTATGCGGATACTGACATATTCAATTGTGGTTCTCAGGTTGATCAGGACGGTGATCTAAACAATAACGGTAGACCTGACGACGAAGAAGATTGGGATGGTGACGGGCTTGCAAATGGTGTCGACCCTAATCCAACTCTTAATGACAATGTTGAAATTGATGAAGATAAGAACGGGATACCAGATAGATTAGAACCGTTTTTTGAGCGTTACAAGGCGAGCCGTGCTGAAGTAATAGAATGTGATGCTCAAGACCCTAATTGCAAGTCTTCTAATACAGCGATTTACAGTCTTGCCAATATGAACCGAGATTTGACAAATATCGTGAATCTTATGGCTAGCACCACAAATGTAGATAAAAAGTTTCAAAGAACGCTAACCAATTTAAGTCAAACGCTGGCTTATCAAGAAGCGGAAACAAGAAGAGAACTAAGAGATTTGCAGCATGCTGTTAATAACTCCGGCGGCGGTGGCGTCGATAATTCAAACTTAATTAAATCTGAGTTTAGGGATGTTGATTCACAGTTCGCTGATTTGGAGTCAAATTTAAACAATGTTCATCGTACTGTTAATAATGTCGGTGCTCAGTTGTACACCATTAATCGAGGTGTTGAGACTTTGTCTTCTGATTTGAACACTAATAGCCAAGATATTTTATCTGCAATTAATAATCTCGAGGTTTCTGGTTCTGGTTTGACTAGCCAGCAACAAACCCAATTGAAGAACGCTGCTAAAGCCAATGCTAACCAGAAATTATTAAAGCAAATACAGCAACGTGTTAATGGTTATGGTTCGGGCTTTGACATGATAATTGATGGTAATGATGAAATTAAAAGTGCTGTTCAACAAAATGCTTTAATGATTTCTTCTGTTTCTGATGATGTTAATGAAAACACCAATCAAAAATTTAACCAGTTAAGCGATCAAATAGCGGCTATTTCTGGCGGCCAATCAACGGTTGATTTGTCTGGTGTTGAATCAAGCATCGATGCCCTATCAGATAAGATAGACGGTATCGAGGGCGGTGGTAATGGTGAGGGGCTCGCTGAAATATCCAGTAAGTTAGACGGCTTAGCCACTGGTGTCACTGACATAGGTGATTTATTGAAAGGTGTGGATGCTTCTAAGGCAGGTATTGACGGGACTTGTATTCAAGGGGGTACTTGTCAGGGCTTTTATGAGTCGGCTTATGAGGGCGATTTGAGCACTGTTGTGGGTAGTCAGTTAGATTCGATGAAAACTAGCATTGTTGATCCTTTTGTATCGAGTTTTGGCAATATCGATTTAAGTGGTGCACAACGTCCAAAGTTTGGTTTACCTGTGCCTTTTTACGGTTATATGTCATTTGATGATTACATTGATATGGACTGGATATTTGGATTTTTACGTTTCATTTTTCTAGCGTCTACGGCTTTCTATTGTCGTCAGATTATTTTCGGGGGTTAATGTATGGACTGGATAGTAACGTTATTTAATAAGCTCATTGAGTTCATGTACCAGTTGCTTTTGAGCCTTATTACTATGTTGAAAGATATGGTTTATTGGGTTGTTGAGCAATTTATGGAGGTCGTTAATTCTGCTTTATCTTCTGCTGTAGCTTTGTTTCAGCCTGTCGATGTCGGTCAATATTTACAATCTATTCCGCCTAACGTCGCTTGGGTCATGGGCGCCGTTGGCCTACCTCAGTGTTTGAGCCTGATTATATCGGCCATTGCTTTGCGCATGATTTTACAATTGATTCCATTCACGAGGTTAGGTTCGTAATGATCTACTGTATCGCAGGACGACCACGTAGCGGTAAAAGCTATGAGAGTGTCGCTTTCCATATTATTCCGGCTATCAAAGCTGGTCGAAAAGTCGTTACCAATGTGACTTTAAACGTGCCCTATTTTCAGAAAGTCTTTGGTAATGACGTGTTGGATTTGATTGAAGTTGTGGACGGTCAGTTAAACCAATACGGCTCTATGGATAGACCGTTTTCAAAGCTTGAGGACTACATAAACGATTGGAGGGATGCCGATAACAAAGGTCCCCTATTTGTGATTGATGAAGCTCATATGGTTCTCCCAAATAAGCAGCTAGATAGCAAAATACTTGAGTTCTATTCTCTTCATGGTCACTACGGCATAGATATCATTTTGCTTACTCAGAATCTAAGGAAGATTCACAAAGATGTTCGCGATATGGTTGAAATGACTTACTACTGTGCCAAGAATACCGCTTTCGGTAGTAAGAATACTTACACCAAGAAAGTAAGGATTGGTGCAACAACTGAAGTCGTCAATGAAGAACAGCGCAAATATAAGAAAGCGTTTTTTCCTTTCTATCAGTCTCATACGCAAAGCAGTGGCAGCGTAGCCGAAGCTATGAGTAATGACATTAAACCAATCTGGCATCGTTGGCCGTTTTGGATGGGCGGATTTTTACTTGTGGCGGGTGTCATTTTTAATATTTACGCGTGGTCTGGCAGTGATAAGGAATTAGAACCGGTTCTAAATTCTGAACAAAACAATGTTGTTGAGCCTGCCCAGGTTTCAGTTCCCAACGGTGTCCCAGGTCAAACCGTTAAGTCTGCCAAAAAGTCTTCTGGTTTCGGTCCCCTTGATGAGTTTGATTTGTTTGTCACTGGTTATGCTCGTCAGACAGCTTGGCAAGATGTCACTCAAAACCTCGTCGATTTTCAGAACTCTTTTGTTCGTATATATATCGAGGTTCGTCAGAATGACAGTAAGCTTTTCACTTTTAGTCAATCGGAGCTGATAGAAATGGGATATGGTTTTAAGGTTTTAGCTGATTGCGTTTATCGAGTGACTTGGGGTGATTCAGTTAAGATTTTGACGTGTGTTGAGTCCAAAGACGATAACTCTGCAAATGACCCATTCGATTTCAGTAAGGCCGTAAAAATATAAAGCTAAGATTTAAGCTTGTCCATATTATTGATATTTCTCACATAAATTCACTACTGATAAGATATTTGAATTCTTTGATTTTGTGAGGCCGACTATATGGATCATTTGCTTAACTTGGTTTTGGTATTGGGAATGCTTGTCTTCATAGCTCTATTAATACGCCTGCTCATAACCAATATTGTTTCAACTAAAACAAACAGTGACAACCCTACCTCTTACTATGAGTATCAGCTTATCAGGAAGCTTGCTACATCGAATGAGCTAACCTTTTATCAAGCATTAATCGTTGTAACGAAGGGTAAACATACTGTTTTTACTAAGGTGCGAATTGCTGATTTGATGACGCCAAGGAAAGGAGTTCATGACAAAAAGACATGGTGGCGAGCGTTTAACGCAATAGCCAAGAAACATGTAGATTTTGTACTTTGCGATCCATTGACGCTTGAAGTTAAATGCCTAATTGAGCTAGATGACTCAACTCACAATCGACCAGACAGAGTAGCAAGAGATAAGTTAGTTGATATGGCCGCAGCTTCTGCAGGGATTGAACTGAAGCACTTCAAAGTTAAAAACAAGTATGACTATTTCGAATTAGAAAAAGAGCTCTATGGGGGGAGCGATGCGCCACAGCCTGAAAGTATTTATACTCAATAGATATCGTTGAACAAGCCCCGCAGGGATAAGGGCACTCGATGTGGTTCTTGGGTATACAGCCCCAAATGCCCGATAAGCAGCGAAGCGTAACTATCTTGTTGAAACCACATAACCGCCCTGCCTCATTGCCAAGATCACCCTAGCAGAGCCTCACAATACCAGTGGGGCTTTTTGCTTCTGCAACCCATAGAACTTTCAGCGTTGATGCTTTCGGTAGCTTTGATTCGCAGCTCGTTGGGAGGGACCCGTTTCGTCGGGAGGGTCCCAACGAGCTGCGGAGCAACAACCCCCGTGTTGTATCACGGGGGTAAATTCGACCAAACTATCAACTATTGATCACTCTATTAGCAAAACCAATTAATTCAGGAAGTTACTTATGGTAATATCCAATCAGACACTAATAAGCTCGCTGTATATGGTAATACTTCGTGATAGAAATCTTAAAAATTACAAGAATGATGGCGCAAGGCAGAACGAACCCGTATCTCTGTGAAGGTGATGATGGCCAACAGTATGTCGTAAAAGGCAGTAGTGCTACTTGTCGAGGCCTTGTAAAAGAATGGATAGTCGCTCATCTAGCGAAAAGCTTTGGTTTACCTATTCCGGATTTTAAAATCGCTTGGGTTGATGATTTACTAGTTGAATACAGTTCTTTTGACTTAGAGGCTGGTTATTGTTTTGCTTCGTCATATAAACCTAACATTCAAGAAATAACCTATAATCAAATACAGAAAGTTCCACAGCAGCTACTTCGTGATCTGTTTGTTTTTGATTATTGGATTCAGAATAATGATAGAAACCTCACTGATAAAGGCGGAAACCCTAACTTTTTCTTAGAACAAAAGACCAAAGAAACGTGTGTTGTTGATCATAACCTAGCTTTTGCAGATGACTTTAAAATTGATGAACATAAAGAACAACATGTAAGTTCAGGTTCTTGGAATGGCTTAGAGCTAGTCGATAAAGAAGTTTATACAGAAAAATTTCAAAATGCCCTGCAAGATATTGACAATATCATCAGTGAGATACCAGAAGAGTGGTTAGAAATGTATCCAATCGATACTATTCGAACAGAAATTACGTTAGTATTGCAGAAATTCTTAGATGAACCGTTTTGGGAGGACATATCATGAAAGTAGCTTTACAATTCGCGATTGTTCGCTTTATGCCATTCGCAGAAACATCAGAGTTTGCCAACGTTGGTATACTTGCGTTTGCTCCAAAGACTGGATTTGTAAGCTATAAATTAGCCCCTGCCAGATTTAAAAGAGTATCTGATTTCTTCGATGATCTTGAAGGGCAACTTTACAAGCAAGCTATAGCAAATTTTGAAGATGAATTAAATTATATCCAAAACTTTGCAAAGAATATTAGCGGTAAAGAGCTTGTTGAGTTAATGCACGAAGTGACTCGAACTAGAGAAGGTTTGATGACGTTTGGCGAAACTGGTGCAATGATCACAGATGATTGTCACCTTGCACTTGAACAACTCTTTGACCGCTATATCGGAAGAGACTTTAAAGATACAAAGGAATACCGAGAGCAACAGATGGTTAAAGCTCTAAGACAAGAGCTGAAAACTTTAACCATTCGGTACAAAGAGCAAAGTCTTGATACTGGCTTCAGTCAATTTAAGATTCCACTAGTAGCTAAAGAAGCAAATATAACTAAAGCGATCAAGCCGTTAGCATTTGACCAGGCGACTCCTTTAGCACTCGTTGACCACGGTGATCGTTGGATATCTCGTGTTAAGCACTTACTACAAGCTAACGCTTTGAACGAAGATAACTTCTTATTTACGATTGAAAGACCTAGGAATAAAAAAGAAGAGTTTGTAGCCGCTTTTGATACTGTGCAAAAAGGAATGAAAGAACTAGGTGTAAAAGTTATTCCATATCAGAACAGTAATGAGATATTAAAATTTGCTGAATTTGATTTAGATTACTTAGTTGATGATTTCAAATTAGTAACGAACTGATATAAATAAGAAAGGCTACTTAGAGTAGCCTTTTTTTTACCTGCGAGTGAACGTTTTTATCATTTCATTCTGGCAATTGCTCTGGCAAGTTTAAGTAGCTTTGTTGATGTTTTTAGCTCTAACTCAGATTGAATACCTAATAGTGCAATCCCTGCCAATATTTGTTGTGGCCTCACTACTTGGCCAGTCGGCAGCTCCATACTATCGCGTATCATTTTGAACTGTCCCCACTCTTCATAAGTACTTAGTTCACGACCTTTTGCCATTCTCATAAGTCTTTTACATTCAGGTGGTATAGGCTTTCCCTCGTCCCAACCCGTGACAGTCCTCACAGTTTTGAAACACAGTTCAGCGACCTCTTCCTTGGTCATTTGGCACTCTAACTCTCGAAAAATGTAATTCTTACTCATTTCGCGATACTTCAATGATAAAACCTCTAAATACAAGAGGTTGCACTGAATTTATAATGTATGCACCATTAAACATAATCAGACATAATACGCACTGAATCTGTTAGAGCAATTTAGTAATGTCCGGTTTGAGCCATTTTAAAATGTCCGCCTAATCTAACCAGTATTGGTCTACTTAAGCGTTCACCAGCGCTCTCTTAAGATCACAAAAAACAAATAGCTATATATGTGTCCAACGTCTGTACCGTCGAATTTGGTCTCCATTCACACAAACTTTATCAACAGAAAGCTTTTCTCTTCTCGTTTACTGATTCATGCTCTTGTTTGTAGTCATTTTTGCTGTGTTGTGTGTGAATCTTGTGGGCATGCTGTTGTTTTCTTTTCAGATTTCACACAGGCGACCATCTTTATTGATAACACCAAATCGACACCTTTATCAATAGCCAATCAAATTGAGTTATTTTACCTACAACCGTCACCAACTTTTCATGTGGCTCTTCTTCTGACGCCAATGTTCGTACTAGCATCTAAAACAATTAACATGCGAACGCGTTTCACATGGGTACTTTACGTCACACTTAGTTTACTGGGATATCGTTGGAATCGATCTAGAGCATATATCCGGGTATTTACACGAAGCTTATTAAACACAGCAGTCCCTGTTTACCAACCTCATCCTGACAAACTCGAAGTTACGTTGTATCTTATTTTCAACAAGCGAACACTAGCTCGCTATCGCTCAACCACCAGATAAACCACTTAAACAGGCTGCCATTTCGTGTTTAAATTTCGATCTATCAAGCAGTTATATGAATAAATTTGGTGATTAAGCAATCAAATGCAATGCATTCAAGCTATAAAAGCAAATTAAAGTGTTAACATCAGGCAATTTTGTAAACTAGGTGTTTGATATGTTGCCTAAACTTTATAAGTTCAGATCTCTCCATGATAGAAACATACAGTCGATTGCCGAGTGTTCGTTGTGGTTCGATTACGCTAAAACTTTCAATAACCCTTTTGAATCTAACCATATATTCAAGAATGAACTTCAGAACAATTTCAAGGTTATGTGTTTTTCTCAATCTAGCGACCACCCAATACTATGGTCTCAGTATGGCGACAACTTTAAAGGCATGTGTATCGAGTATGATCTCAACTGCTATAGCGGCGAGGCCAACCTCAACTGTTTTGAGGTTCAATATGAAGATGAGTTAAACATGTCCCACTTAGAATCATTGAGTGGATTGCAGGCATTAGGGTTAGGTTCCGAAATATTCAAGCTCAAGCATTCTAATTGGCGTTATGAAAAGGAATATCGCTGGGTGTTACCTGATGAAGAGATAACGGGTAATAAGCTCTACCTTAATAGAGAGTGCCTAAGTTCGGTGATCCTCTCTGAGCACGCTCCGGCCGACAGAAAACTGAAAGTTCTGATGACTTGCCAGCGCTTTGGTATACCCGTTAAGCACGCAATAGCCAAACAAGAGTCGTTTACATTCGAAGTGGTCTGCTAAACGGGATAAATCAAGATTATAACAATAAGTCAGGCTCTCGCATTTAAGTTACAGTGCAACAAAAAAGGGGAGCCACATTAAATGTGGCTCCCCTTTTTACATGTTCGTCGTCAGTTTTCCAGGCACCCTATCCTGCATTTGTTCAATTGTCGTTATAGACATTTGAACTGTAGAAAACCAGTAAGGTCGATGCTTAACGTTAAATAGTTCGCTGTTATCTAACGCTTCGAAAATAGAAAACTTTCGACCTTGGGCCAGAGCAGCACCATAAACTGTTCGCTCAAGCACGGGGGTATCATTCACTTCCTCTAGAAGAGCCCTCTTTATAAACTGATTACTTGGGCTCCAATCTACAAATTCAACGAGGTTTTTTAGTAACTTCAGCTCTAATTTCTCTACCATCGTTTCGAGAAACTGGGTGTTTGGGAGCACTTCTGCACAAGCATAATATTCATCATGCTTATCACTGGCATCTCGGTAACCGAGCATAGTTTTTACTAATGCATCTTCAAATATAGAAGAAAAGTGGTTACAAATCAAAAACAAAGGGAGAGTTCTCAATACGCCAAGTAGAATACCAACATTAGGGTCTTTTACCGATGTTTCTTGAAGTCGAATTCGAGTCGCATTTGACGTCACGACCAGGTGCTGCCAAACCTTAGGTGTGATGTGTTTAATGTTGCCATCATTCCATTTAATTAGCTGCTGGCTCATTAACAATGGGAACAATAAACGACAGTTCTCGATACCTATTTGGCGTGCTGCAATTTTTGGATCGAGAATTACCTTGGACTTCTTGCCGTACTTTTCTGTGAACTCACGATTAGAAACAAACTCGATTAAACTTGAGCTCAATGGCCTGCTTTTTGCTGATATTTCATGGAGTTTGGAAAAGTTTAAGGATGGCGAATACGCAGCACTAGCGAATTCATTGTAATCTGGCAGTTCCGAGAACAAAGAACTTATTAGCGTTCCTTGTAGTTTCTCAAGCATAAGCGCAGAAGCGGCATTGCTGACATCGTCTATCACATACCGTAATGTTTGCTGTTTTGCATTGACCTTCTCGCGATGAGCATTGACTCGATCCTGCTCACAGCGCAATAAAATACGTTGGTTGTGAGAGATACGGTCGGATTCATCAAATATGACGCTATCACAATACCTATTTTCCAAACTTAGTAACGTATCTACTGTCGATTGCGCAAGCTTATATTCTGGTGAGATTAACCATCGATTAAAGCGAGCTTCAACATTGATTGTGACCTTCCTTGAGATCTCAATAACTTCGGGGGAGTAACTTTTATTTGCTAACAACAACCGTAACTTTCCTTTGCCCTAATTGCCTTTTATCGGCATATGCTGCCTTTATAATAAAACTAATATTAATAGAAATTAGAGATTGGTTCACGAAATTGTTTCAATAAAATTGAGGTTATTTAGTTATAGTGCACTAACTCCGTTAATTTGCGATATGGAGACGAATATACTTTTCTGGGAAACTGTATTTGAACTTTCTCTCCTTTGGTAGGTGCTTTTTAGCCTGTTTACAAACCTTACTATCGCCCGATGTTCTCACCCTCTTAATTCTTGTATAGCCTTTAGAGTGCTTCATCTCAATCATTAGATCGCAATAGCCATCGAAATCAACTTTACTCTTGTTGAAGCCTTTCATAACAGTGACTTTGATCTTTTTGGCTACAGGGTTGACCAATGCATCATCAGGAAATGCGAATGGGGATACAAAACACAACAAGAATATTAGATATCTCATACTGTTCTCTCTGTTAGGAAGTGAGAACAGTATGCAGATAGTTAAGGAAAGTGAAGGATTAACTAAGTATGAGGGTTTACCAAGTAAGGCGTATTTCTCAACAATTACGCTTTCTTTGAGCCTTTAGACTTAAAACCATTATGCGGGAACACGTTACGAATACGTTGCTGTACGTTTTTAGGCACATCTTTAGTGAACTTGAGATTATAGCCAGAGCGTTTTGCATACACTTTTAGCTCACCTTTAAAGTTATTATTATGACCAATCTCTTGAAGGTTGTGCTTAAAGCTCGGTGGAAGATTCCCTTTAACTTGTTCGATCGCCCCGTCGCTAAATTTAATTTTCAATACCGGTCGATCGACTGCTACTAACCAAAAAACTAATACCGCACCGATTAAGATTACGTACATCATAATGTCACCACTACTGTTGATGGTTATTTATCGTCAGAAAGGAGTTTACTTAAGTCTTCTTTAAGACTAGTCACTGTCTTGCTGGCCTGTTCACTACGAGACGCTTCGCTAACCAGATACTCGATGGCGTCAGAAAGCGTACAACCTAGCTCGTTCGCTCGTTGAGATAGCTTTTCCCATACACGATAATCAAGGTCGATTGATTTCTTTTTGGTGTGAACTTGTTCAGCATTGAAGTGGCGTTTTCGCTTAGCTCTGATCGCTTGTTTAAGCTTGTTATCGAGCTCAGGAGACATGTTGTTAGAGATCCACTCAAGAACACCCGTAGGCTGGTGTTCCAGCTTCAATAAGGCTTGAACAGCAACGTCAGCTTCACTTGAATCAATATGGCAAGTAATCGATTCACCTTCTTTCCACTTTTTGACCAGATAGTTCCATTTCCAACCACATTCCAAGTTTTCAAGTTGCTGATATTTCATGTCTAATCTCGAGAGTTAATCCTAGTGACAGCGTAACCCAGAATGGGTTATTTCACAATTATTGTCTTGAAAGAATAGACCAAGATCATACTTATATTAGCTTAGTGATTAGTAACTACCACATAGAGCTACAAGCGAGATCGGTTTTTCTATATACTCCCTACCTCATTATCATAATCAGAAACTTAAATGACTCAAGTAGATTGGCGACATGTTACGCCTCAGTACGACGAATATAGCGCTCAATTAGAGCAATTCCCTGACATCTCGCCTTTCCCGTTTTCAGATATTCAACATAGATTCAAAGATGCGCTAACCCGCTTTGTTCGCTTGTCTAACCTTTCGCGCGTTTTACTGGTAAATGCTCCGGACAATTCAATCTATCGTCAAATGATTGTTGAATCTCTAGTCACTGCTTTAGATGATCACACTCTGCCGGTTATCAAAACTGAGTCTTTAAATGCTGCCTCTCTATTTGACCAAGTTCAATCGAAAGACGGTAAGGTTATTGCGACAAAACCTGGCCTACTGGCTAGAGCAAACAACGGTTATCTAATCGTTTCAGCAAACCTGATCTTGGCAAACCCAGGAAGCTGGTTACTGCTTAAATCTGCGCTGCTTGGTGAAGCTGTAGAGCCTATCAGCAGTAACCCTGAACACTTGAATCAGTCGCCAACCTTACCTCTTACTTACAATATTAAGTTAATTGTAGTTGGAGACAGAGCTCAACTAGGTGACCTTGATTACCTAGACAGCGATATTCAAACCGGTTTTTGCCTATTCAGCGAAATTGAACAGGACATTAAGCTCTCAGAAGACACTCTGACTCAATATCTTGGTTACCTTAAGTGGCTTCAACAACGCTATGAATTACCAAACATCACGCAACAAGCGTTGACTGGCATTCTTACTGCCGGAGCAAGAGAAACCGAAGATCAAAGCTATATCCCACTGTGCCCTATTTGGCACAACGCGTTATTGAACGAAGCTTTGATTGAAGCCGACAATGGTGAGATTGATATTCACCATATCCAACAAGCTCAGCAGCACAAATACAACCGTGAATCTTATCTACCAGAACGCGCCCTTGATGATATTCGTGATGGCCAAGTCATTATCGAAACTGAAGGTGAACAAGTTGGTCAAGTTAATGGACTGACGGTCATCGATGTACCGGGACACCCAATATCGTATGGTGAACCTGCACGAATTTCCTGTGTTATTCACTTTGGTGATGGTGATATTGCCGATGTTGAGCGCAAAGCCGAGCTGGGTGGTAATCTTCATGCTAAAGGCATGATGATCATGCAAGCATTTGTGAGCAGCGCACTAAACCTTGAAGATCCATTACCATACGCAGCTTCCGTAGTATTTGAGCAGTCTTACTGCGAAGTAGATGGCGATAGTGCTTCACTTGCGGAGTTGTGTTCTCTGGTTAGTGCTTTGTCTGAATACCCTATCAATCAACAAATTGCGGTTACTGGTGCAGTGGACCAATTTGGTCGAGTACAAGCGGTTGGTGGGCTAAACGAAAAAATCGAAGGCTTCTACCATGTGTGTAAGCACAATGGCTTAACTGGCGAACAAGGCGTGATCCTTCCAAGATCGAATTTAAGGCACCTTGCACTGAAGCCAGACCTTATTGAAAGCATTAAAAATGAAGAATTCCATATTTGGTCTGTGTCTAATGTAGATGAAGCAATTCCTCTCATTATGAACAAGCCATTTAGAGACGATGAACAAGAAAGCGTTCTGAGCAAAATCGCGGAACGTATTGAAAACTTTGAAAGACATGAGCACCCTATTGGAATTGTTGGACGCATTAAAAACTGGTTTGTCTAGTACTGATCGGACTTGTTTAGCGTACACCTGTTCACTAATATGCACCTATCAAAAATCGGAGTAATTGATAATGCAAAACAAACGTGATTCTTACACTCGCGAAGAGCTTCTAGCATCAAGCCAAGGCGAACTATGGCCACAAGGCCCTCAACTACCAGCACCGAACATGCTAATGATGGATCGCATCACTAAGATGTCTGAAACTGAAGGTGATTACGGTAAAGGTTTAGTTCTTGCTGAGCTGGATATTACTCCTGACCTATGGTTCTTCGATTGTCACTTCCCAGGTGACCCTGTAATGCCGGGTTGTCTAGGCCTTGATGCTATGTGGCAGCTTGTTGGCTTCTACCTTGGTTGGGTTGGCGGCGAAGGTAAAGGTCGTGCTCTAGGGGTTGGCGAAGTGAAATTCACTGGTCAAATTCTGCCTACAGCGAAAAAAGTAACTTACGAGATCCACATGAAGCGTGTTGTTAACCGCCGCCTAGTTATGGGCCTTGCGGATGGTCGCGTACTTGTTGATGGCAAAGAGATCTACGTTGCTAAAGATTTGAAAGTTGGCCTTTTCCAAGATACGTCAGCATTCTAATCTGTTAGTTAGATTTTTAATAAAGCAGCCCATGGCTGCTTTATTTTCACTCCAATAAATTTAGTTATAGTGCATTAAAGTATCACATATTTAATTTGAAACAGAATAAATCCACCAGCGATACGCTTATGATAGCGAAACTAGAATGCTAAAAAGCTCTGGTAATCTTTGTATTGTTCTGAAACTAACAAGGCTCCAGCTGTTGTATCAACAAACAATGGAGCCCTGACCTTTAATTCTTCGCGGCCTATCTATTTATAGAGACCAGATTGCTTATCATCTTTGGCATCACGCCAACCACCTAACCAATAAGACCGAGAATCCATTTGGCTATATGGGCAAGCTTCTTGCGACCTACCATTTAAACCAGCTTTGTAGCCTTGAGATTGTGCTCGTTCTAGTCGATCACGCTTTTGTCTCTTCATAGTGCAGTCCTCATACGGGTGTTCCATTTACTAACATACAATGATTACAACTTTGCGGAGTTTTTGTGACTCCAACTTTAAGAATCGATCAGATTTTCACTTTTCTCAAGGCGAAAAAAAGCCCGAGTTCAGAATTGTGAACTCGGGCTCAAGAGATAAAATTATTTAAATTTTCTGCGGAACCCTAACAGACCAAGCACAGTCAAAGTCAACCAACCTAGGCTACCACCTTGGCGATCGACTTTTTCTGAATCGGCACTACGAGTTTGGATATCAGCTTTAGTAGCACCAACAATTGGAACCAGTTTAACGGCTACCACCTCTTCTACTGCGTTAGACGCAGCGCCACCACAGTATGAGTTGTGAGAAGTTGTGTCATACGGTTGAGTCGTTCCTCCAACTGTACATTTGATAGCAGTAGCAGAGATCACACCAGCATCGTTAATGTCAGTAGCATCAATGATTCGGAACTTGTTGTTCTCTCCGGAAACAATACCATCATTTGTTAGATCATCTAACCACCAAGCCTGACCGTTAAAGATGTCTACACGACGAGCTTCAGTTGATGAAGATACGTTATAAGGATATATAAAGCCTCTGTGTCTTCTTTCACTACCATCAACCTCACGAGTGGTTTCTGCATCTATTTGGCCAACAAACTCATTAAAGTTGTTAACTGCTTTAGCTTCACCGCTCGAACCGCCGAAAAAGATACCACCAGACAAATACGTTGCTGTCGGGTTTTTAGCATCAGTTACAACAAAAATCTTGTTACCCGCACTACCACTTTCTGGCACATAACCATTACGCTTAGAATAACCAACAGCAAACAAATTCTGGTTAATATCAGTCGCAACGGAGTTACTGTATCTAGCATCGTCATTCGATGAACCAGATTTTACCTCTGCGCCGCTGATAATTTTAGTTTCCCAAGTAGCACCGGTAATGTCTAATGAGTCACTTACAAAGACGCTTGCATTCATGTCTTGTAGATCACTATTACCATTCACTGTATCGAAACCTACGCCGTATAAGTTTCCTGAGTTTTCCGCAAGGCCACGCATGCTTCCCTGAGCAAAGTAGTCTCCAGTTTGGGGGATATCACCTTGCTTCCAAATAAATTGATGAACTTCTCCGTCTTTCCAGATAGCAGCTTTAGAACTGAATGTCGTATCAGAAGTATCCGTTTTAGGTCCCTGTACCGAAATGCTACCAAAATTGTAAACGATGTCTGTAGTACCATCATTAACGGTTAGAGCACCCCAAGCACGTGATTCAGATGAGGCTGTAAGAGGCACTGTTGTAACCGCATTATAACGAATATCGTTACCGTTTGACTTAATACCAAGTGGTGCACCTGATTCATCCAGAGCAGTAATTGCTACATTATAAGGACTTATAGAGCTACCGTTATCAATAAAAGCTTTCGCGTTTACATAACTAAGGTCGCTTTCTTTACTCCAAGTAGCCCAACGATTGTCGGCCCAACTTTCACAAGTAGAATATCTAAGCTCGCGGTAGCAGTAGTTTTCAAAGTCATCACGTTCTTGAATGTATTGGAACGGTGCATCCATAGCAAACGGAACTTCTTCGCGATAACCGATTCCATCAACTGCATTGCGAGTTTCACCAGCCAATTTAAAGCTATCACATGCAACTCCGCCAACGGTACCAGTCGTAAAACAACTTTCTGTTCCGGTTACCGTCGCAGGCTGAATAGCTACACCAAAGATTTCAGATGCACCAGTAATCGAAGGTGTTACCTCAACTACCTTGTAAAGCGCAGCGTTCGCGTTAGTTGCAGCAAAAACTAATGCTGCAACTGTTGTTAATTTAAATTTAGTACAAGTCATTATTACTTCTTAACTTTCCTGTTGTAGCGCCTCGAGCTCTTCCCAGCGCTCAAAAGCAACTTCAAGCTCCTGCTCTGCTGCAGATAGCTTATCTAAAACTGGTTGTGTCTGCTCTACAGATTTTGAAAAGAAGCTTGGATCGTTGACTTCTTCCTGAAGAGTTTCAATTTGAGTTTCCAATTCTTCCAAACGCATTGGTAGCGCTTCTAGTTCTCGTTGTAGCTTATACGATAACTTCTTAGGTTTAGCCTTAGCTGGCGCAGTTTTGGGAGTTTCCTCAACTACTTTCTCAGGCTTTGATGGCTTGTCAACCTGTCGGTACTCTAATGCTTGCTTTCTTTGCTGCTGAGCATCGTGATAGCCGCCAACAAATTCTTCAATCACACCGTTACCTTCGAAGATCCAACTTGTCATAACTGTGTTATCAACAAACTGACGATCGTGGCTCACTAAAAGAAGCGTACCCTGATAGTTGGCAAGCAAATCTTCTAAAAGTTCCAAAGTTTCGATATCTAGATCGTTGGTTGGTTCATCAAGAATCAATAAGTTGTTCGACTTAAGGAAGATACGAGCTAATAACAGGCGGTTTTTCTCACCACCAGATAGTGCTTTAACAGGAGTACGAGCACGTTTTGGAGAGAATAAGAAATCTTGTAAGTAGCTTAGTGCATGACGCTCTCGGCCGCCTACAGTGACTTCTTGCTTACCATCCGCTAGGTTATCAATTACAGACTTCTCAGGGTCTAGGATTTCACGGTATTGGTCGAAGTAAGCGACTTCAAGCTTAGTACCGCAATGCAGACGACCTGAATCTGGCTTAAGCTGATCAAGAAGCAGTTTAAGTACCGTACTCTTACCACAACCGTTAGGTCCAATAAGAGCGATACGATCGCCACGCATAATGTTGAAGCTGAAGTCTTTAACAATCTCTTTGCCTTCGAAGCCAAAGTTAATGTTCTCAGCTTCAAATACAATCTTGCCTGAACGCTGGCCATCGTCGATTTGGATGATCGCTTTTCCTTGCACTTCACGACGATTCAAACGTTCTTCACGTAGCTTCTTAAGCGCACGTACACGGCCTTCGTTACGAGTTCGACGAGCTTTAATACCCTGACGAATCCATACTTCTTCCTGAGCGAGCTTCTTATCGAATTCCGCGTTCTGCATCTCTTCAACACGTAGCGCTTCTTCTTTTTCAACTAGGTAGTTTTCGTAATCACCTGGAAACGAGCTTAGTTTGCCGCGATCAAGATCAACAATGCGTGTTGCCATCGATTTGATGAAAGCACGGTCATGCGAGATAAAAATAATTGAACCACGGAAGTCTTTCAGGAAGCCTTCTAACCATTCAATAGTCGCAACATCCAAGTGGTTAGTCGGTTCGTCTAGAAGTAAAACGTCTGGGTCACATACAAGTGCACGAGCAAGCGCCGCTTTACGTTGCCAACCACCAGATAGATCCGTCAGCTTTGTTTCAGCAGTCAGCTTAAGTGCCGCTAATACGTTACTTACGCGATCTTCAAAGCGCCATGCATTCGCATGATCCAGTTGCTCTTGAACGCGAGTAAGACGGTTTAGGTTCTTTTCGCTCGGGTCAGTACCAATGAGATCCAGAAGATCATGATAGATCTTCAACTGTTCACCAATTTCCGCTAGGCCACCAGCAACGTAGTCATAGACTGTACCTTGTTCATTACGCGGTGGATCTTGTTCCAAGCGAGACACAACCACATCTTGCGTGATTTGCATCTTGCCATCGTCCATGATGATGTTCCCAGACAGGATTTTCATCAACGTAGACTTACCAGCGCCATTGCGCCCTACTAAACACACACGTTCGTTTTCTTGCAGCGCAAAGTCCGCACGATCTAATAACGGGTGATCGCCAAACGCTAATTGCCCATTATGAATTGTAAGTAATGCCATTCTTCTTTAACCAATCATTAAGTTCTAACAAGCCAAATGGCCAGTTAAGCTCTGAGCTTTGAGAAAGATCAGAGCTTTCAAATTTGAGCACAGGAATAGTGACCCCGTAACGGGAAAAGAGCTCATCATCGAATGCAATGTCGACAACGTTGACGTGATGGCTAATATTTAACTGTTCCGTGAGTTGGAATGCCATCTCACATAGATGGCACCCTTCTGTACTGTAGAGAGTCAGCACTATATATCCTTATACAATCTCTTAACTACTTGTGAGTAATCAACCAGCAGTTATGAATGTGCTTATTGCGAGAGAAGTCCAATGGAAGCGTCTTAGCAGAGATGTTCTGAGCCTTAAGACCTAATTCATCCAGAGCTTCCAAGTCCATTTTGAAGTGACGCTTGTTGTTAGAGAACACAATCGTGCCTTCTTCACGAAGAAGACGCTTAAGGTTTTCCATCAACTGAATATGATCACGTTGAACATCGAAAGATTGATCCATACGCTTTGAGTTTGAGAACGTAGGTGGATCAATAAAGATCAGGTCGTAAGAACCCTGCTCTTTAACCAACCACTGTAAGCAGTCAGCTTGCACAAACTGATGTTGACGACCAACACGGCCATTAAGCTCCATGTTCTGTTTTGCCCACTCAAGGTAGGTGTTAGACATATCAACCGTTGTTGTAGAGCGCGCACCACCGACAGCAGCATGAACAGATGCACTGCCTGTGTAAGCGAACAGGTTTAGGAAATCTTTACCTGCGGCCATCTCACCGATGCGACGACGAGTGATCTTATGATCTAGGAACAAGCCTGTATCTAAGTAATCATGAAGATTAACAATCAGCTTAACGCCGTATTCGTTCACTTCTAGGTTAGATGAGTCTTGAGCCATCTTCTGGTATTGAGAACGGCCTTTCTGCTTCTGACGGACCTTAAGAACCACGTTGTTTGCTTCAACGCCTGTTACTTGGATAGAAGCACGGATGATATCGGTTAAGCGACGTTTTGCCTTCTCTTCCGGTACATCTTTAGGCGCTGCATATTCCTGAATCACAAGGTGACCTGGGTATACATCAATCGCTACATTGTATTCAGGTAAGTCAGCATCATAGATACGGTAACAATCTAATTGCTCTTTCTTAGCCCACTTGCCAATTTTACCGATGTTCTTTTTAAGACGGTTCGCGAAATCAGGTGCAATCAATTGTTCTTGTTCGCCTGTTGGGCGCTCTGACATCGGACGATCTGAAATTGAGTAGTTCTTTTGGTGACACGGTAACGCACCGTTATTCAATTTGAACTGTTTGTCTGCACGCATGCGTAAGCAGCTAAGTAGTTCGTCTGAACTAGAGAAGATAGACGCGTTGCAGCCACCGAACTCAGCTTTAAGTTGTGCACCGAATGCCGTGTAAAGTGCAATTAGACCCGGCTCTGTACCTAGACGCTCACCGTAAGGTGGGTTAGAAACAATCACACCATCAGTAAACTCTGTAGGACGCTTAAGTTTTGCAGCATCACCTACTTCGAATTCAATTAACTCTTCAACACCAGCACGGCGAGCGTTATCACGCGCTGTTTTGATCATGCGTTCATCATTATCGTAGCCATAGAACTTACATTCTACTTTCTTAACTCCACGACGGCCTTGAACGTTAGCTTCTGCTTTAACTTCAGCCCAAAGCTCAGGTTCGAAATCTTCTAGTGATTCAAAGCACCATTTCTGACGTTTAACACCTGGTGCTAGGTTTGCAGCCATCATTGCAGCTTCAATCACTAACGTACCTGAACCACACATAGGGTCTAAGAAAGGTTTCGTTGCATCCCAACCACTACGAAGAAGGATTGCAGCAGCTAGCGTTTCACGCAGCGGAGCACGACCTGATTCTGGACGGTAACCACGTTGGTGAAGACCGCTACCCACCATATCAACACCAAGAATCGCTTTATCACGGTGTAGACGAACGTGAATACGAACATCTGGGTTCTCTTTGCTGATAGAAGGACGAGGCAAAGACTTCTTCTCGAAGCAATCAACAACGGCATCTTTTACTTTCATCGCACCGTATTGGCTATTACGGATTTCGTTGTTTGTACCATTGAAGTCAACAACAAAACGCTTAGAGCTATGGAATTGATTTACCCAGTTAACCGCAGTGGTCGATAGGTACAAATCCATGTCATCCATACAAGTGAATTCAGAAAGGACACGTACAAATCGAGAAGCCAAACGGCTCCACAAACAACAACGATAAATTTGCTCATTGGTCGCTTTGAATTTAACACCTGCTTGAACAGGTTTTGCGTTTGTAATCCCTAGTTGGGTTAGTTCTTCAACTAATAAATTCTCAAGGCCGTTTGAGGTAACCGCTAGATATTGATTCATAGTGTTCTTTTATTGATAAAAATGAGCTCGATTATACCTGAATTTGTAACTAGAGCATCACACTAAACACGTCTTTTCATTGAATCTTTCGACTAACTGGCTAGCAAATGCACAGTCTTGAAGCGATCGCTTACCCACATCCCCTTAGAACACAAGACCTATCAAACCAACTCCATTTCGGACCATTTCTTAACCAAAGTAGCAGTGTGAATTTATATTCACCTCAAAACTGGTATATACCAATGGTAATTTATGGGTGAAATTTAGCTACAAAAGACCAGAAACAGGGAATAAAGACGGGGAATTTACTCTTCTGGTGATGAAAACAGGCAGAAATTAAGGTGAAAAAATAGTCGTAAGTTCACTATTTAAATGGTTAAGCAGTGATGTATTTATCAGGATGAGGTTTTTTAGGCACAAAAAAATCGGCTATTAAGCCGATTCTGAGGAAGGTTTATCGCTTGTGTGCTGCGATGCGTGGTAGAAATGATGTACTAAATTGGAGGTTAACCCACCATCGCTATGTGTGCTTGATGAAGGATAGCGTTAGCATCAAGCATTCTATCGTGCATCACCTTGATTGAGTCTCCAAATCGCAGCCCTTTTGAAGGCGTTAATAGGAACTCTTCTAGGTCGACAAATGCACATAGGCTCGCACACTCTCCCACTTCTAATACAATGAAATACCCTAAGCTATGCTCGTTATTCATTTGTACAATATCCCCTTCTTGAGGATATTCATGGCCAGTGCCTTGTGAGTCGAAGAACCAACTCTTAGGCTGTACAGGCTTATGGAAGCGCTTTGCTGCCACACAATAGAGTGCAAGTTCAGCTTGGCGAGGCTCAGACAGTTCTAAGCCAGAAATTTGTTCTTTGAAGGTTTGGTATGAAGATGCGTCATCAACGGTGAATTCATTATCTCTAAACGCGCAGTCCACCAGCTTATTACGGACCAGATTCGTTTTGAAAATCATATCCTCTCCGAGGTTTAGCATTAATGAACATTGCTGCTCATCGTAATACCAACTCCATGTATCGCTAGGTTTAAGCATCATTTCGTCTCACACTGTTGAACCATTCCATTAGGTAAAACGCAAAATTACCTTCAATTACAGTAATTTTACTGAGCAATAGGCAAAAAAAAAGAGGAAATGAATTCCTCTTTCTTGTCGCTTTTCTCTACAACTCAGTGAGTTACAGTGTCTCTTTTATTAAGACGATGCCAGATTGTCGCTTTTCAGAAATAAAAGCGTCTTGCCGTTTAAAGATTTTTAACGATGTCGCCTACAAGACCTGGACCTTTGTAAATGAAACCAGAGTAAACTTGTACAAGCTTAGCGCCTGCCATCATTTTCTCTTTTGCAGCAACATACGAATCAACACCACCTACTCCAATGATCGGCAGTTGGTCACCCAGCTCTTCGTGAAGTTTACGAACTACTTCAGTACTGCGAGATTGAACAGGACGTCCACTTAGACCACCCGCTTCATCGCAATGTTTCATGCCTTCAACGATTGAACGATCCAATGTTGTGTTTGTTGCGATCACACCATCGATCTTATTTTTGATCAATGACTCACAAATTTGGCTAATTTCGTCGTCGCTTAGATCCGGAGCAATCTTAAGAGCAAGAGGTACATATTTACCATGCTTCTCTTCTAGTTCCGCTTGTTTTGCTTTAAGTTCAGACAACAAATCATCAAGTGCTTCGCCGTATTGTAGAGAACGTAGTCCTGGTGTATTTGGTGAAGAGATATTTACCGCAATGTAACCCGCGTATTGATATACCTTCTCCATACAGATCAAGTAGTCTTCTGCACCCTTTTCAATTGGCGTGTCTTTGTTTTTACCGATGTTGATACCTAAGATGCCGTCGTAGTTCGACTTCTTAACATTCTCAACAAGGTTATCAACGCCTAGGTTATTAAAACCCATGCGGTTGATGATACCTTCAGCTTCAACAAGACGGAACAAGCGAGGTTTGTCGTTACCCGCTTGCGGACGCGGAGTAACAGTCCCTACTTCTACAAAACCAAAACCCATCGCGCCAAATGCATCAATACATTCGCCGTTTTTATCTAGGCCGGCAGCAAGGCCAACTGGGTTTTTAAAAGTAAGACCCATACACTCTACAGGTCGGTGAGGTAATTGTTGGCGATACAAAAGATCAATAGGCGTGCCTGTGAAGCGTTTGAAATTTTGAATTGCTAGATCATGTGCCTTTTCGGCATCAAGTTGGAAAAAGCCAGTTCTGGCTAGACGGTAAAGCATTGTGCCTCCGATAGAAAAAAGCCCCGTGTAAACGGGGCGATATTATTTACTTATTTACCCAACTATTCAATCTATTACTGTCTGTAAGGGTAAGATAATCGAGTTTGCTAACGAATGCGGTTCATTATTAAGCAAACGTTATCGTTTCTTCAGGTTATTAACTCATTTCTTGCCTTTACCACATTGCGGCCACCAGCTCACTTAACAACAAGCAACTCACTTAACAACAAACAACGTGTGCGTCGAGATTGACCCTTCAAAAATCGTTAGACCAATGGATCCCACTTTACCGAAACGAAAAAGGCAGACCTTATGGCCTGCCCTTATTTTTTTCGTTTTATCTAGTGACTAGTCTTTTGACATGCAGTTTAGATTCAACAGCATCAATTCACGCAATGCTACTGAGAACTTAGCAAACTCATGAACCGAACCCACTTTGAATTCGTTTAAGATGCTTTCCCAACGATGTAGGGAAACAGAGTTACTTTCCATCCAGTCATCAAGCGCTTTAATTACATCAATGTCTGAAGCACAACCACAGTTAAGTACTTGGCCAGTTAACTGACGTTGCTGCCAATCCAGATCTTCTCTGAATGCTGCACGCGCCAGTGCTTGCCAGTTGTTGTCTACTGCTTGGCCATTGATTTGCTTCAAGAACCAGTGCAGTGACAAACGATCACCGAGGTTGAAGTAAAGCTTAGACGCTTGTTGTACTGTTTTACCTGTTTCACGAGCCACTGTGGATATATCCAGTGCTGAGTACAAGCTAGACAAACGAGCCACGGAATTAGCCAGCTCAGCGTTGACACCTTGGTCAATCCATAGTTGAGCCATTGCTTGATGCTCTTCTACTTCTGAAGCTACTAGGTTTTCATCCAGCTTCTCAGTAATCGCGACTACATCACCTTGGTAAAGCTCAATCAATGCATTCACTGACTGTTTACCGGTACGGTTTCTTAGTAACCAACGTGCTAGACGACGAAGCGTACGGCGTACATGGTAAAGCAATTCGTATTGAGCTTCAGAACTTGAGATGTTGTCCAGTTCACGGATGCTCTTCAATACCTTACCCAGGCCGTAGATTTCACGTGATGCCGCGTAAGCATTCGCAATATCGACAATGTTCGCGCCCGTCTCTTCTTGCAAGCGAGTCACAAAGTTACAGCCCATCTCGTTAACCATTTGGTTAGCAAGCGCAGTCGCAATGATCTCTGCACGAAGTGGATGGTTATCCATGTGTTGAGAATAGTTACGGCGTAACTCTGTTGGGAAGTATTGCATCAGTTGTTGAGCATGGAACTCATCATTCGCAATATCATCACTCACAAGATCTTCTTTTAGAACCATTTTACCGTAAGCGATCAATACTGATAATTCAGGTCTTGTTAGTGCTTGGCCTTGCTTCTCACGCTCTAGCAGCGTTTCGTCATCTGGGATGTATTCCAAACCACGGTCTAAGTGTCCTGCTTTTTCCATTGTGTGGATAAAGCGGATTTGCTCTTTCACTAAGCCAACACCTTGATGCTCAGTAACAGAGATAGATTCAGCTTGGCAGTATGCGTCGTCTAGTACGATTTCGCCTACTTCGTCTTCCATAGATTCTAGAACTTGGTTACGTTGCTTAACGGTTAGATCACCATTAGACACCAAGCCATTCAAGAAGATCTTAATGTTAACTTCGTTATCCGAGCAATCTACACCACCAACGTTATCAACAAAGTCAGTATTAACTCGACCGCCCGTTAGAGCGTATTCAATACGACCCAACTGAGTCATACCCAAGTTACCGCCTTCACCAACAACCTTAGCTTTCAGGTCACGGCCATCAATACGTAGCACGTCATTTGCGCGGTCACCCACATCAGTATGAGTCTCGTTAGAAGACTTAACGTAAGTACCGATACCGCCATTCCAAAGTAGATCAACCTGCATAGACAAGATCGCTTTGATCAAGTCATTGGGTGCCATTGATGCTTTCTTGGTACCAAGCATTTTCTGAATTTCAGGCGTTAAAGAGATAGACTTCGCTCGACGAGAGAAGATGCCACCACCTTGAGAAATCAGCTCTTTATTGTAATCTTCCCAGCTTGAACGAGGCAGATTAAACAGACGGTCACGCTCTACCCAACTGGACGCTGATTCTGGATTCGGGTCAATGAAGATGTGCATGTGATTAAACGCAGCTTGTAAGCGAATATGCTTAGATAGCAGCATGCCGTTACCAAATACGTCACCTGCCATATCACCCACACCAATGGCAGTGAAGTCTGTGCTTTGACAGTTGATGCCCATTTCACGGAAGTGACGTTTAACAGATTCCCAGCCACCTTTCGCCGTGATACCCATAGCTTTGTGGTCGTAACCGTTAGAGCCACCAGAGGCAAACGCGTCACCTAACCAGAAGTTGTACTCTTCAGCT
Organism: Vibrio sp. T20; assembly: GCF_007858795.1. NCBI lineage: Bacteria > Pseudomonadati > Pseudomonadota > Gammaproteobacteria > Vibrionales > Vibrionaceae > Vibrio > Vibrio sp. T20. The sequence continues at coordinate 39,144 of NZ_VFEB01000006.1, read as the reverse complement.
ACTGAGTTCGCTAGGTCTGAGAATGTCGCTGTACCTTTATCGGCAGCAACAACCAAGTACGGGTCATCTTCATCGTGACGAACAACGCTCTTAGGTGGGATAACCTCACCTTCAATTATGTTGTCTGAAACGTCTAGCAATGCACGAATGAATCGCTTATAACAACGTTGACCTTCCGCGAAGATCTCATCACGGCCAGACATGGTGTGTTGACGCTTACAAACGAAACCACCTTTAGCACCGACCGGTACGATAACCGTGTTCTTAACTTGTTGCGCTTTAACTAGGCCTAGAATCTCAGTACGGAAGTCCTCTTGACGGTCTGACCAACGTAAACCACCACGTGCTACTTTACCGCCACGTAGATGCACACCTTCAATGTCTGGTGCGTAAACGAAGATCTCAAACGCAGGAACCGGCGCTGGGATATCTGGAATCTCGCTTGGTCTCATTTTCAGAGCCAACCAAGGCTTAGACTGTTTGTTTTCGTCTACTTGGTAGTAGTTAGTACGAAGCGTTGCAGTGATCATTTCCATGTAGCGACGAATGATACGATCATCATCCAAGCTCTCTACATGATCCAACTGTTCAGTGATCTTCTTAATAAGATCTTGTTGGCCTTTTGCGCTGCCCTTCAGTTTCGGGTCAAAACGCTTGCCGAATAGGCTTACTAACCCTTTCGCTAACTCTGGGTAATGAGACAATGTGTCTTCAATGTATTGTTGGCTAAATGGGAAACCAACTTGACGCATGTAACGAGCATAAGCACGTAAGATTGAGATTTCACGGCCAGAAAGACCAGCGCCAAGCACTAAGCGGTTGAAACCATCGCTGTCTAACTCACCCGCCCAAATTGCCGCAAAAGCTTGTTGGAAAAGATCGCGCGCTTCACGAAGATCAATGGTCTTGTCGCTCTTGTGCAGCATAGAGAAATCAAGGATCCAATATGTCACACCGTTGGTTTTACGCACTTCATATGGAGATTCACCGATAACGCGTAGGCCAAAGTTTTCAAGCATTGGCATAACATCAGAAAGGTGAATGGGCTCATCACTGTGGTAAAACAACTTCAAACGAACGGCTTTTGAATCTGCTGCTTCTTCTTGAGGACGGTAGAAAAGCATACCCAGTTTGTTGTCTTCGCTTAGTGCTTCTAAACGCTCAATATCCGCAACTGCAGAACCTGGCATCATGTCTTCTTTGTACGAACGTGGGAATGCACGCATGTACTCTTTCGACAATGGAAGACCTTTGCTTTCACCGAAGTTTGCAATGATTGATTCAGATAGACGGTCATCCCACGTAGACGATACTTCCATTAAATTTTGCTCAATTGTTTTCACGTCCACATCCATGTTGTTGTTATCAACACGAACAATATAGTGCGTTCTTGCTAGTGGGCTTTCAGAGAAGTACGTTGTAAATTCAACCTCTTCTTCACAACCAAAGTACTGTTTCAAGATGCGCTGTGTTTGGCGACGAAGCTCGGTGTTGTAACGATCTTTTGTTACGTAAACCATACAGCTAAAGAAACGGCCAAACGGGTCTTTGCGAACGAACAAACGCAGAAGATCACGATCTTGCATTTGAACTACGCCCGTACCGACTTCAAGTAACTCTTCTTCTCGAGCTTGAAGCAGTTCGTCACGTGGGTAGTTTTCAAGAATGTTGTGCAGCGCTTTGTAAGAGTATGAACCTTCACGGTAACCACTCGCGTCTAAGATACGCTCTACTTTCTCGCGGACGAGAGGAATCGTTTCAACGGTTTGGTTATAAACAGCAGATGTGTAAAGACCAGTAAAGCGGTGCTCACCAATAACCTTACCGTTCTTATCAAACTTCTTAATACCGATGTAGTCATTGTATGCTGGGCGGTGAATACGTGAAGCCGTGTTGCCCTTGGTTACGATAAGTACATACGGTTTTTTTGCTTCAAGGCGTGCCGAATCAGAAAACTCAGACAACTTAACGTTGCGTACACGATCTGAACTCGCAAACAAACCAAGACCTTGCTCCTTGGTCGGTTGCAGCTCAGTGTCGCCGTTAACTGAAACTAAGTCATATTCCTTATAACCCATGAATGTGAAATTGTGTTCACCTAACCAACGAAGAAACGCCAACGTTTCATCAAAGCGTTGGCCGTCTACTGGAATCGTCTCTTTCTGCTGTTCAACTTGATTGGTCACTTCTTCAAGTCTTTCAACCATCTTCAACCAATCGTTCACGACTAAGCTAGTGTCGGTAAAAATATCCAGCAGTTCCGTTTTGAGCGCTGTCATTTCAGCTTTGCTGCTAAGACGGTCTACTTCGATATGGAAAAGCGATTGGAATGCACCTTCGTTATTGCTAACACCGACAACACTGCCCTTATCTGAGCGAGAGATTTGTGTTGGGTTATGAAGCATAAGGTGAGAAGAAAGGTCTAGGCGAGTAAGTGCCATTTTTACAGAATCAACAAGGAATGGGCTGTCTGGAACGACTATCTCAACGATAGTGTGAGTAGACTGCCAACCTTGACGACTTACCGTCGGGTTGAAAACGCGTACAGAGATCTCGTCGGCTTTCTTTTCATTGATGTGATGCCATAAGCTAACTACAGCACCATATAAATCGGATTCGTTTCTCTGAGTCAGATCGTCGTGAGAAACGTTACTAAACAAGTGTTGAGCAAGTTGAGTTACGAGAGGTCGATGAGCAAGGTCAAGTTTGTCTTGAATCAGCTTGTAAACTTTTTCAAGTAAAACTGGAACCACAGTTTCACGTGCGGTCATAGTCACACTCCACAATTAGAATTATATTTTATTATTAGGGGGATCACTTAATCTGATGTTTGAAACGTGCCGTTGAGCGCTTTTCTACTAACGAGTTAAGCAAAGGTAATGCATTCATTTATTGTAAAAGCATTATTGAAAAATAGTTAATTGTTTTGGAGGTGGTAAGAGGTGAAATGTTTGATTATGTGATTAAGATTCCTTTTAACTCACTAGGCACGCCAAGGTTTACAGAGCTTCTAACTTAATAAACTTATTTTTTTGGTCAGTTGTCAGCCTAAACTGCCCTCTAACCCCTATTTGTGTAAGAAATGGTCTGAACCGAGTTGCAGGTAACTGCAAACGTAAACCTGTTGTTGTTATCACTTGAACTTTATTTGCCGCACCAGAATAGCTGGCCAAAAACTGCTGATATGAGATGTTAAGTTGGAAAATATAGCGATTCATACGATACCTGTATAAATATACAGTGCCGGTGTTTTTTGGCACTTAACGATGTCTGACTGTGAAACTGAGCTTGAAACTGCTCTAGCTTATCGAAAATTCGATGAACCAGAAACAAAAAATCAGCGGTAGATATTCTCTACCACTGATGACCTTTAGTTATAGCAAACCGTTTACCTGAATGAGCTGCTGCTGACTTAAGCCTCTAGTGCTTTCGTCACTTTCTCAAACAAGTCTTTTGCTAGGTTGTCCATGTTCTTTAACGTCTCTAGTTCTTTTTTGATAAGAGCTTGGCGTTCATCATCGTACTTACGGAACTTAAGTAACGGGTCAATCAGACGTGAAGCCACTTGCGGGTTGCTGCTGTTCAGTTCACGCAAGATTTCTCCTGCAAACTCATAGCCTTGACCTGACTTGTCGTGAAACTGAACCGGGTTCATGTTTAAGAATGAACCGACCAAGTTACGGGTACGGTTCGGGTTCTTCAAACTGAACGCTTGGTGCGACATCGACGCTTTGATCACTTCAAGTGCGTTTGAACTTGGGTTTGTACCTTGCAATGCAAACCACTTATCCATAACAAGGCCGTCGTGTTTCCACTTGTCGCTGTAATCAGCCATCAAAGTTTCACGACATGCCAGTTGTGCGCTGTTTGCCGCGCCCATCGCTGCCATTGTATCTGTCATGTTATTTGCCTGCTGGTACATTGCAACAACCAAATCGTTACCCTGCTCTGTATGTGCTAAGTAACTCAGACAAACTTTACGCAAAGTGCGCTTACCAATCGAATCGTGATCGATTGTGTATTCCGCTAGTGCATTGCTGTGATAAACCGCAGCCAGCTCGTCTTCAAGTTTTGTAGCCAGTGTTACCTTCATTGAATTCAACACAGATGCAACCGCATCAATATCAACACGCTCATACCAACCTGATACTTCGTTGTGGCTTGGCAATGAAAGCATCTCTGCGATAAAGGCAGGTTCTAGCGAATCACTCAGTAGTACGCCGCGGAATGCATCAACAACAGACTCTGATAATTCAAACTTCTGACCTTGTTGAACGTTCTCAACGTTACTGCGGATGTACTTAGCCAATAGCATTTGACCTGCATCCCAACGAGAGAACTCATTGCGTGCATTCACCATTAAGAAGATCAGCTCGTCATCTGAATAGTCGTATTCAAGTTTTACTGGTGCAGAGAATTCACGCAGCAATGATGGCACTGGTTTCTCGCTTACGTTCTCGAACACAAAAGTCTGTTCAGCTTCTTTCACATCTAATACATTGTGAACAGGCTTGCCGTTACATTGTAACTCAATCACATCACCTGTCGCTGTGTACAGTTCGATGTCTAGAGGAATATGCAGGGCTTGTTTTTCAGCTTGCTCATGTGTTGGTGCCGTTACTTGACGAGTTGTTAACGTGTATTGTTTCTTATCTGCATCGTAATGACTTTCAACAGACAGCGTTGGCGTACCAGACTGGCTGTACCATAAACGGAACTGAGACAGATCAACACCCGATGCATCTTCCATTGCTGCCACGAAATCTTCACATGTTGCTGCCGTACCATCGTGACGTTCGAAGTACAGCTTCATACCTTTTTGGAAACCATCTTCGCCCAACAATGTGTGGATCATACGGATCACTTCACTGCCCTTTTCGTACACTGTCAAAGTGTAGAAGTTATTCATTTCTATCACTTTTTCTGGACGAATTGGATGTGACATTGGGCTCGCATCTTCTGCGAATTGTGGACCGCGGATAATACGTACGTTGTTGATACGGTTTACTGCACGAGAACCAAGATCCGAAGAAAACTCTTGGTCACGGAATACCGTTAAGCCTTCTTTCAAGCTTAGTTGGAACCAATCGCGGCAAGTCACTCGGTTGCCGGTCCAGTTATGGAAATATTCGTGACCGATTACCGCTTCGATACCTAGGTAGTCTGTATCCGTTGCAGTTTGGTCATTCGCTAGAACAAATTTCGAGTTGAATACGTTCAGACCTTTGTTTTCCATCGCGCCCATATTGAAGAAATCAACGGCTACGATCATGTAGATGTCTAAGTCGTATTCTAAGTTGAAACGCTCTTCATCCCACTTCATTGAGTTAATCAAAGAAACCATCGCGTGGTTAGCTCTGTCTAGGTTGCCTTTGTCGACAAAGATTTCTAGGTCAACCTTGCGGCCTGATTGCGTAGTGTAAGCATCACGAAGTACATCAAAATCACCGGCTACTAGTGCAAACAGGTACGCTGGTTTTGGATGTGGATCTTGCCACTTCACCCAGTGACGACCATTTTCAACTTCGCCTTCATCTACACGGTTACCATTACTTAATAAGAACGGGTTCTCTGCTTTGTCTGCGATTACCGTTGTGGTGAATTTCGCCAATACGTCTGGGCGATCCATGTAGTAAGTAATACGACGGAAACCTTCCGCTTCACATTGAGTACAGAAAGCACCACCTGATTTGTACAATCCTTCAAGTGCGCTGTTCCCTTCAGGATTAACTTCGGTAACGATCATTAATGTGAATTCTTTTGGTAAATCGTTCAGTGTCAGTTGAGTTTCAGACTGCTCATACTGAGTCCACGCTTTACCTTCTACCAAAACAGAAACCAACTTCAAGCCTTCACCATCAAGTACTAAGGTCGAGCTATCTTTCTCTTGCTTAACACTAGACACAGCCGTAATGATGGATGCTGAATCGTACAAATCGAAAGTAAGATCGATTTCAGAAATAGTGTGAGATGGTGATTGATAATCTTTACGATACTTGGCTTGAGGTGTATGTGCCATGACGGGTTCCTTTTGATCGTTATGCGTAATTATTTTTTAACTGTCTATATCTAAAGGTTGAGCGCCAATAAAACAAGGGGAATATTAAAAAAAGGAGGCATTGTAAGAAAATGCCTCTATGTTTTGCTATTTTATCAATCAAATCAGACAGGAACGGCTAAGAAACGAACTGAGAACCATATTATCAACGAGCCGGTTTTACGGATAAAACTCGAACTTATCGTATGCGATTGAGCACCGCGAACATGTCTCCTTCTTCACCTTGAAGCGTCAAAACATCACTGTTTAATGTGTAACGAGTACCGTGTTCACCGTTTTCATACAGTAGTACTAACTGATCCCCTTCGGTGTAATACACCCCGCGACGAATGACTTCACTCCCTTCTTCATCTGATACTCGGAACATGAATATAAAGTCGGGTTGAAGGACTAAGTCCATTTTTTGAATGTTACTGGCACGTAAATCACTTCCGGAAAGTTCGGCGCTTGACCAGATCCCCGCTAATGCGTTTGGCAAGGCTTTGGTGAACATAACACCGTTAAGATTTAGCATATTGTGGTTACTGCTGTACGCATAAACCTGCGGTTCAGAAGTATTCAAACCTAAAATAATCGTGTCTTCATTAGCGTTATACAAACCTTCCCAATGATCCACACTGTAGTCTTTCTTTTGAATATCAATTGAAAATGAGTAGTTTGAATCAAGAGTCAGCTTAATTGCTCTAAAGTTTTCAGTGCCTTGCTCAGGATCTGGATTCATCAAATACCAATCGCCAAGCAACAGAGGTAGATCAAAATGAGATAGATTACTATCACTTTTTGATTGTTGGTTGCTCGGAGCTACTTCACTGCCGAAAGCCACAAAACTTAAACAAGATAAAAATAGTAGAATCCATTTCATACGCGCCCCCTCATTTTCTTTAAGCTTAGGCACGTAATGAATAGAAAGCGAAAAAATTTGATCCAAGTCACTAAATTTCAAATGCAAAGTAACTTATCTGTCATTATTGACCGCAAAATAGAGCTAAATCCCCCTCAATATTGAAAGTGCTTTGCGACAATCTCAATCAAAATAAGCAAATATTCCTTTCAAATCATAGGCACAAAAAAAGCGAGCCTAGGCTCGCTTTTTAAACTTCGCGTCTTTAAACAATTACCTTTAACAGGCATTTGCTCTATTTCTTGATCATATCCAGCATGATAGCAACAGACTCATCAAGATAAGCATCCGGGGCTTCATAGTCTTTAGGAATATCATCCAACGTTTTAAACGCCTCTAACTTAGCAGCTTTTTGACGTTGATTGATACGATCTAGACGAAGTACATCCGCATCATCGCTCTCTTGCTGACGTACCTTTTCATTCAAAGAAAGGTCATTATCGTCTTTATCTGCCTTATATTTTTCAATATCTTGCGCGATAAAGCCAAATTCCATATCTGTCGCAATACGAGCTTGGTGTTGAGCCGTTAAAGCAGCAATTTGCTCGTCGTTACGCTGTAACACTGAGTAGTTTGCTTTATCAATGCTGTCCCAAGGTAGAGCATTATCTTCAACACTTTCTCCGGTATCTGCCGGGTCAATTGGTGTTGGGTAAGCAATATCAGGCACTACACCTTTGTTTTGCGTACTACCACCATTGATTCGGTAGAACTTTTGGATTGTGTATTGAACGTAGCCCAACTCTTTGTCGAACAAATCATAAATATGATTCAAAGAACGATGCTGTTGTACCGTACCTTTACCGAAAGAGTTCTCACCTAGGATGATTGCACGACCGTAATCCTGCATCGCTGCTGCAAAGATCTCAGATGCCGAAGCACTGTAGCGATTCACCAATACCGTTAAAGGACCTTGGTAACTGATTTCACCATCAGTATCGCTGTTCACTTTGACACGACCGTAGCTATCACGAACCTGAACAACAGGCCCCTCTTTGATAAACAAACCAGAGAGTTCGGTTGCTTCCGTTAGTGCACCACCACCGTTGTTTCGCAGATCAACAATAATACCTTCAACACCTTGCTCTTTAAGTTCGGTGATCAGTTTATCGGTATCTTTAGAAAGGCCAACATAGAAACTTGGTACTTCTAGTACACCAATCTTCTTGCCATCTTTCTCGATAACTTCTGACTTAACAGCGCGGTCTTCTAAACGAATCTTATCGCGTACAATTGTGACAACGTGACTTTTTGCATCTTTACCGTCTGGCAAGATCTGTAGCTTAACTTTGGTCCCTTTCGGTCCTTTAATTAATTGCACTACATCGTCTAAACGCCAGCCGATAACATCAACAATCTCTTCACCATCTTGACCAACACCAACAATACGGTCGCCATCGCTCAGCTGTTTGCTATTTGACGCAGGACCACCAGCAACTAAAGATCGAATAACGGTGTAGTCGTCTGTCATCTGAAGTACAGCACCAATACCTTCTAGAGATAGGTTCATCTCAGATTGGAATTGCTCTGCATTTCTTGGAGAAAGGTAACTGGTATGCGGATCAACTTCACGCGCAAATGCGTTCATGTAGATCTGGAAAGCATCTTCGTTGTGCGATTGCGTAATACGCTTCATCGCATTGTTGTAACGCTTTTCCAAAACTTCTTGAATCTCTGGCCACTCTTTACCAGTAAGTTTTAGATTCAACGCATCGTATTTAACGCGTTTTCTCCAAAGCTCATTCACTTCAGCGATATCTTTTGGCCATTCCGCTTCGCTACGATTGAGCTCAATACTTTCATCGGTATCAAACTTAATCTCTGTATCTAGCAAAGACAATGCATATTGAAAACGTTCAAAACGCTTCTGCATAGACAAATTATAAACATCGAATGCAATCTGGTTATTGCCCGATTTCAGCTGATCATCAATTTGTGTAGAAGACGCAGCGAAAGAGTCAATATCAGCTTGAGTGAAGATATTACGATTATAATCTAGCATCTCTAGGTAACGATTAAAGATAGCTTGAGAGAAATCATCGTTGAGATTGAAGTGCTTATAGTGAGAACGAGTAAATCGAGAAGTAACACGTTTACTAGCAGTTTCGTGTTGGACCTCAGGAGCGAGTAGAGGTAAATCGTCCTGATCTAATTTGGCTTCGAGAGCCTGAGCTGAAGCTGCTAGCCAAAAGCTAGCAGCAATCAGTGTCAATTTTGAACGGCATTTCATGCGTAGGAGTATCTCCTTTAAGCGCGCAAGTGCTCCGCTTTAACAACCATTTGTAGGCCGTTTGCTAACTGAACACGCACATCTTCCTTATTGATTTCAACAATGGTCGCAGCCATGTTTCCTTTACCCATGTTCACATTTACTTCTTTGCCAGCGATAAATTCGTCAGCGTTCAAAGCGCGTGTTTCTACAGGCTTTTCTACTTTTGGTGCTTTAGGCGCTTGACGACGAGGCTGTTGAGCTTTCTTCGCCTTAGGTTTCGCTTTGCCTTCTTCACGAGCTTTTTGTGCTTGTTCTTTACGACGAGCCTGAACTTTCGCTTTGCTTTCTGCAAGTGTCGCTTTAGCGTGTTCAACGTGCTCTTCTTCTAGTGTGCCACACGCGTTGCCGTCTAGGTCAACACGTTCTGCGCCAGCTTTTACGCCGTGCAGGTAACGCCATGATGATGTGTACTGTCTTAACGCTGCACGAAGCTGAGTCTTACTTACTTTTTCGTCTTCGTTTAGACGTTCAGCAAGATCTTGAAAAATACCAATTTTAAGTGGCTTCGCTTCACCTTCTAGAGTAAAGCATTTAGGGAAACATTCAGCAATATATGCGATAACTTCTTTGCTGTTTTTTAACTTTTCAGTGTTTTCCATGTGGGTTCCTGGTTTTTGCGGTTTTCCGCGAGCATTAAGAAAATATTTTTACGTATTATAGAGAGATGCTTGGGAAAAACCACAGTAAGAGAATAATTTATGCCTTGTTCGCGTGCGAATTAAGCAGCTTTTCCACTTCTGCCATGAAAAATGTTAATCCGTCCTCGTCAATTTGAGAAAAACGACCAATATTTGGGCTATCGATATCAAGAACGCCAGCGATTTTTCCGCCAATCGAGAACGGAATAACGATTTCTGAGTTACTTGCAGCGTCACATGCGATGTGACCTTCGAACTCATGAACATCATGAATGCGCTGAACTGTATTCGTCGCAACCGCAGTTCCACACACACCACGCCCTACCGGAATTCGTACACAAGCAGGTTGACCTTGGAAAGGACCCAGTACAAGTTCGTCTTTTTCCTTAGCTTGGTCCTGCTTCATTAAATAGAAACCCGCCCAATTCAGTTCATCCAATTCCATGAATAATAATGAACTGATATTAGCAAGATTAGCAGTTAGATCGGTTTCTGATTCAATTAATGCAACGGCTTGTTTGGTTAAGCGTTGGTAATGTTCTATTTTCATATTAACTTCCAATTAAATTGAGACTTCCATTATCAAGAGAACGCAGTAGAATGCGGCCATCAAACTAAATAGGACTTATTCTCATTACAATGAACAATTCAAAAGACACTATTAGCCGTTCTTGGTTAATAACTCAAGTAAAAAAACACAAGTCCAAATTACTGTTTGCTAACATTATTGCCATATTTGCAACTCTCATTAGTGTCCCTATCCCGTTGCTCATGCCATTAATGGTTGATGAAGTATTACTTGATAAGCCAGCTTCAGGCTTAGAGATGATGAACCACCTACTTCCATCATCGTTACAAACACCTACGGGCTATATAGCACTAACTTTGTTGTTAGTGATTATCATGCGCACCGTTAGCCAAGCGTTAAACATTCTGCAAGGGCGTCAATTTACACTCGTCTCAAAAACAATTACCTATCAAATGCGAAGCAAGATGATAGATAAGCTTGGCCGCATTAGTATTAGACAGTACGAAACCAAAGGCAGCGGTGGTATCAACGCCCACCTGATAACAGACATAGAGACGATAGATAAGTTCATTGGCTCGACTTTGTCTAAGTTCCTCATCAGCTTCTTAACCGTGTTTGGCACCGCGATCGTGTTATTGTGGTTAGAATGGCGATTAGGGTTGTTCATTTTACTGGTCAATCCTGTTGTGATTTATTTCTCCCGTAAACTAGGCAGCAAGGTTAAGCACCTTAAAAAGTACGAGAACCAATCTTTCGAACGTTTTCAAAACCGCTTGGTTGAAACCTTAGATGGTATTTATCAGCTACGTGCAGCCAACAAAGAACGTATCTTCCTAGATGAATTGAAGGTTCAAGCGAACCAAGTAAGAATCGATGCCGACAAATATGCATGGCAATCTGAAGCTGCTGGGCGTGTTTCGTTTCTGCTCTTTCTATTAGGCTTTGAACTTTTCCGAGCTGTCGCGATGTTAATGGTGCTATTCAGTGACTTAACCATCGGTCAGATCTTTGCGGTATTCGGTTACTTATGGTTTATGTTAGGCCCAGTTCAAGAGCTGCTAGGGATTCAATTCTCTTGGTATAGCGCGAAGGCGGCACTACAACGAATCAATGATCTTCTGAAGTTAGAAGAAGAGCATCGCCCAGTAAGCAAGGTAAACCCTTTCAATGAAAACCAAGAAGTGACGGTAGACATCGAAAACGTTACATTCTCTTACACATTAGAAAACACTGTTTTAAATAGCCTATCACTGCACATCCCTGCAGGTAAAAAGGTCGCTCTGGTGGGTGCGAGTGGTGGCGGTAAGTCGACATTAATCCAATTGCTGATTGGGGTTTATCAAGCTGATTCAGGTTGTATACGCTATAACGGCGAAAAAACTGATGACATCAGCTTTGATATTATCCGCAATGAAATTGCCGTTGTTTTACAACAACCTATACTCTTTAATGATACATTGAGGCATAATCTGACCCTTGGCGCTGAATATGATGAAATGTCGCTATGGCGTGCGCTTGAAGTCTCTCAAATGCAAGATGTTATCAAGCAGCTGAGTAATGGCTTGGATACACAAATTGGTAGGAATGGTGTTCGACTGTCTGGCGGTCAACGACAACGTCTAGCCATAGCCCGCATGGTGCTGAGCAATCCTAAGTTTGTTATTCTTGATGAAGCGACATCTGCACTCGACACTGCAACAGAGTCGGCACTGCATAAAGCTCTGAGCGAGTTTTTGAAAGATCGCACAACTTTGATAGTGGCTCATCGATTATCAGCGGTGAAACAAGCCGATCTAATCTATGTTTTAGAAGATGGGCAAGTCACACAGACGGGAACACATGGTGAATTGGTTGAACAACAAGGACTTTATCAAACACTCTACGGCAGTGTGCAATCGCACGCCTGATGTTTATAGTTCTGAGTCTTTAAGTCGGGCATCGAGTCTGACTAACGTTTCAACTTGGGAGGTCGCGTGACCTCCCCATCCGTTACCACCCCTTTATCAACGAAGCATCAATGCGATAGCAGCTCAGTGCGTCTTTGTCAGGGCTGCGAGCTTCCCGTAGATAAAATGGACATCCCTTTGGGGAAATCTGCTTACTGTCCAAGGTGTGGTACTCAGCTTTATAGAGGCGGAACCCCTAGCCTCTCTGGAAACCTAGCAATTGCGATTACCTGCTTATTGCTGTTTATCCCCTCGCACTTTTTTGAATTCATCAGTATTCGCCTGATTGGTGTCATGATACCTGCAACATTACCATCCGGCGTCTTTACTTTAATGGGTGAAGGCTTCCCTCTGCTTGGCTTACTGATCCTGTTCTGCAGTTCGATCGCTCCGTTGCTCGTGTGTACATCGGTACTCATTACCCATTTATCATTGCGCTTCAAATTTTTTACACCATTTAGGTATGCGTTAGCCGTCATCCAGACATTAAAACATTGGATGATGTTGGATGTGTTTCTGGTAAGTTTGGCGGTCTCATGTTTCAAACTGCAAGATTACTCAGATATTTTTGTCGGCCCTGGATTGGTTGGCCTCATTCTTCTGCAGCTTTTCAGTGTATTGTTGGTAAGCCGCATCAGCGTGCGTCGCTACTGGGAAGCTTGGACAAAAGAATCTGACTACTCATTTACTGAAAGTAAGAACGTACACTGTCATAACTGCCACCTATCTCAACCGGATGGGCATACTTGCGTGCGTTGTCACCATGACTTATACCACCGCAAGCCCTACTCTATACAGAAGACATGGGCACTGTTGTTTGCCGCATCAGTGGCTATTGTGCCAGCCAACGTCATTCCGATTTCTATCCTTATCACCAACGGACAAAGGCTAGAAGACACAATAATTTCCGGTGTCGCGTCGCTAATAAATAGCGATATGTATGGCATTGCAGCGATCATTTTCATTGCCAGTATCGTCGTTCCCGTCGCGAAAATACTGGGCCTCGCGTACATCTTAATCTGTATCAAGATGAAGCGTACGATTTACCACAGACAACGTATGACCATCTATTTCATCGTGAAATGGGTGGGAAAATGGTCGGTTATGGATCTATTCGTTATTTCGATCATGATGACCTTGGTCGACCGCGGACAAATTTTAAACTTTACACCAGGTTATGGTGCAGTCGCTTTTGGCGTCGTGGTTGTTCTCACGATGCTAGCAGCGGAAAGCTTAGATCCTAGGCTAATTTGGGATAACTACACCTCTAAAGATGAGTCAGTGAATGAACAACGATAACCAATCACAAACGTCATATTCACCAGAAGTAAGGAAAAACAAAGGCATCTCACCTTTGTGGATTCTGCCGATATTAACCGTCGCATTAGCCGGTTGGTTGGTCATGAAATCGATCCACGATGCAGGCCAACGTGTGCAGATATACTTTTCAGATGCCGCAGGTTTAGTCGCAGGTCGAACAACGATTCGTTACCAAGGCTTAGAGGTGGGTATGGTGCGCGACATCACCTTATCCAAAGATCTATCGAGCATCTATGTCGATGCTGACATCTACCCAGAAGCGAAGAAACTACTATCAAAAGGCACACGTTTTTGGCTCGTAAAGCCAACGGCCAGTTTGTCTGGTATCTCTGGGTTAGATGCACTTGTTTCAGGTAACTATATCGCTATACATCCTAGCGAAACTAAAGAAGAGCCAGAAACCGTTTTTCAGGCTTTAGAGTCGTCCCCTTCTGATTTGCTGGCTTCTGAAGGTCTAAACATCTCATTGACGACCAAAGATCTAGGTGGTGTGTCTGTTGGCTCTCAAATCGTTTATCGTAAAATCCCCATTGGTGAGGTTTACAACTACCAGCTAAACGACAACGCTAAATCCGTAACCATTCAAGCGTCAATTAAAGATGAATACAGCCATATCATTACCGATCAAAGCCGTTTTTGGAATGTAAGTGGCTTAGGTGCCAGTATTGGATTTTCAGGTGTTGACGTGCGCTTAGAAAGTCTAAGTGCCCTATTAGGTGGCTCTATCGCCGTGGACTCTCCAGGAGAAGGCGAACCGGTTGAGATGAACACTAAGTTCAAGCTCTACCCAGATCTGAAAACAGCAGGTCGTGGTATCTCTATCAAGATCGCTGTTCCCGATGATAACAAGATCAGTGCAACGGGTGCTCCGATCATGTATCGCGGCATTGAAATCGGTCAAATCACCGACTTATCTTTAAGCGAAGGACGTGAAAACGTGGTCGCATCCGCTGCTATCCAGCCTGCATTCAGTGACTTTTTAAATAGCGGCAGTAAATTCGTTCTAGAAGAAGCTGAACTATCGCTTACTGGCATGAAAAACATTGCAAACTTAGTGACAGGTAACTTTTTAACCTTGGTACCGGGCAAAGGTGAAAAAGCCCGTCGATTTACTGCGATCCGTAAGAACGAATTCAGTCAGGAACAAGAGAAATCCGTTGCGATTCGCTTAACCTCAAACAATTCGTTCGGACTGGATGTCGGTACACAACTGCTCTACAAAGGTATTGCTGTTGGCTCTATCATCCAAGTGGGCTTAGTCGATGGTGTTGGCACTGGCTCTGATAAGCACGAAGTGTTCATGGATGCGCTTATCGACAACGAGTACGCGCACCTTATCAAAAGTCACAACCGTTTCTTCGTGACAGGCAGTGCAACCGCGGAGCTTACCGAATCAGGTTTGAGTGTTACTGTTCCGCCAGCAAAACAGCTTCTGACTGGCTCGATTAGCTTTGTAAGTGAAGGTAAATCTGAAGCTCGAACAGACTACCAACTTTTCCAAAGTAAATCGTTAGCAGAAATCGCTAAGTTTAATCAGTCCGGCTCAAAGACGCTTTCGTTGTTTGCCAGTGAGTTACCTTCAATTTCTAAAGGCAGCCCACTACTCTATCGCAACCTACAAGTGGGTAGTATTTCTGATTTTCAGCTTGCAGACGGTGGTGTAAGAATCAAAGTCACGATCGAAAATCGTTATACGCACTTGCTCAATAAGCATACCGTTTTCTGGAACCGTTCAGGCGTTGAGGTTGATGCGTCACTATCGGGTATCAGTATTAAAGCGGCGCCAGTTAAAACTCTTATCCAAGGCGGTATTGCTTTTGACTCTCTGCCGGGAATCGACAACAAACTTGGTGATGTGTGGAAGCTTTATAAAGATTCGAAATCCGCTCGAAAATTTGGCCGCGCGATTACTATCACCTCTTCTGGCGATCAAGAAGTCAGCAAGGGTATGGCGATCAAATATCAAGGTGTCACTGTTGGTGAGGTTACTTTGGTGATTCCGAACTTCAACAAAGGCGGTATTGAGATTACTGCGCGTATTTTACCTGAGTACGTCGACAAGATTGCCGTGGCGAACAGTCACTTCTGGTTGGCAGAACCTGAGATTGGCCTTAACGGCATCAAAAACGTCTCTGCGCTCCTCTCTAAACACATCAACGTAGATCCGGGCAAAGGTGAAAGAAACACGAAATTTGAGCTTAGCAAGGGACCAGTGCAGCCTGAAGGCAAAATATTCCAGCTACAAAGCGAAACGCGAGGCTCGGTATCAGAAGGCACACCTATCCTATTCCGCGAACTTGAAATCGGCAGTGTTATCGATGTTCAGCTAGGCGAGTTTGCCGACCGCATTATATCTACGATTCAAATAGAACCTGATTACGCGTATCTAATTCGCGCAAACACTGTGTTCTGGAACGTGTCGGGCGTCGATGTCTCTATTGGTCTGTCAGGCGCAAACATCAAAGCCGGAACGGTAGACAGCTTATTAAGAGGTGGTATTACATTCTCAACCCCACCGACGAATGAACTTCGACCAGTCGCAAGCGAAGATCAGTCTTTCTATCTCTATCCTCAAGCCGAAGATGAGTGGAAATCATGGAGAACCGCGATTCCTCGCCCATAGAGTGAATTCCCACACGTTCCAGGAAGATTAATTCTTCATCAAAATGCAGCCATTAGGCTGCATTTTTGTTGTTTGCTATAAATATGGTTTAGGACGGCCTCATTTTGCTTTAAACTCACCGCATTAATGCAATAAATCGAGATACTCTTTTGCACGCTAACGTATATATTCCAGAAGAATTCCTAACGCACATCGAAGCAATCATGCCTAGTCATCTAGATATGGCTTCTTTTGTCGCTTCATGCCAAAAACCACTTCGTAAAAGTATTCGAGTCAACACATTGAAAATCAGTGTTGAAGACTTCCTCCTACGAGCAAAAGAGAAAGGCTGGGAACTGGAACCTGTACCTTGGTGCGAAACAGGCTTTTGGATTACAGCTGATGAGAGTGAAGCGCCACTAGGTAATACGGCAGAACACATGTCTGGTCTTTTCTACATCCAAGAAGCCAGCTCGATGATGCCACCTTCGGCACTTTTCCAAGGTGAAGCTGATTACCAAGCGGTGTTAGACACTGCGGCTGCACCAGGCTCTAAAACCACTCAAATCGCTGCGCTAATGAATAATCGCGGTGTATTGGTTGCCAATGAATACGCAGCAAGCCGTGTGAAAGTCCTTCACGCTAACATCGAACGTTGTGGTGTTCGTAATGCCGCTCTAAGTAACTTTGACGGTCGAGTTTTCGGTGGTTGGTTACCAGAACAGTTTGATGCAGTGCTGCTAGACGCGCCCTGCTCTGGCGAAGGTACCATTCGTAAAGACGCTGATGCGATGAAGAACTGGACTTATCAATCTGTAGTCGATATTGCTGACACTCAAAAAGATCTGATTGAAAGCGCGTTTCATGCTCTTAAACCTAATGGTATTTTGGTTTACTCAACATGTACGTTAAGTACTGAAGAGAACCAACAAGTGTGCCATCACCTAAAAGAGACCTTTGGTGATGCGGTAGAATTCGAATCCCTTGAATCACTGTTCGACAATGCGAAAGCAACTACAACAGAAGAAGGCTTTCTACACATTTTCCCACAGGTGTATGACTCAGAAGGTTTCTTCGTTGCACGTATCCGTAAATTAGCGTCAGTTACTCCACCAGAAGTTAAAAAACGTATGGGTAAATTCCCATTTGAGAAAGCATCAAAGAAAACTCAGCAAGAAGTCGCTGAACAACTAATGAGTACTCTCGATATCGAATTGCCAAGTGATACTCAAGTTTGGATTCGAGATAAAGACGTTTGGCTATTCCCAGAAGCGCTAGAGCCGATGATCGGTGAATTCCGTTTCTCTCGCATGGGAATTAAGATCGCGGAAACCCATAAAAAAGGTTACCGATGGCAGCACCAAGTCGCGACAACGCTCGCGACAGGTAATGAAGCTAACATCGTAGACCTCAGCGTCGAAGATGCTCGAGAATGGTTCATGGGCCGAGACGTTCGCCCAGAAGGCTTGTCAGACAAAGGCGAAGTGCTAGTAAAATACAACGGCGCAATCATCGGCCTTGGTAAATGGGTAGGTAACCGAGTGAAGAACGGCTTACCAAGAGAGCTAGTACGCGACAAAAACCTTTTCTAGTCGTTCGATTAAAGCTCACACTGTACTAAGAAAAATAAAAAGCCCAAACAACATTCATTGTTTGGGCTTTTTCTATTCTTGTCGGCTAGTTCATTTCAAGGGAAGCACTGAAAAATCAACACTTAATTATACAAATATCAATTCAAGTCGCTATTTTAAAAACAAAAATCGCTTATTGGAGAATTTAAACTAGACTTCTATCTATAGTCCAGAGATTAAAACAATTAGCGTAGGCTCTTCGGAGCCCTTTCCCCTAAGCCCAAACAGGAAGGTTTGGGCTTTTTTTTTGACCGACAGGTTAGCTTATTTAACTAAGCTGATACCTTCTTTGTCGATAGTGATCTTACCAGATTTGTACAAACCACCTATCGTCTTCTTGAAAGTACCCTTGCTGGTTCTGAATGCAGAGAAAATAACCTCAGGAGAAGACTTATCATTCAGAGGCAAGTAACCGCCTTTCTTTTCAAGTAGGTCAAGAACCTTTGTGCTCAGGTCATCCATTTTAGCTACACCAATCTTCTGAAGGGACAAGTCAATCTTACCGTCTTCTTCACGAACGTTTTTAATGTAGCCTTTTAGCGTTTTACCAATGAACAGCTTACCGATAATGTCTGACGGGAAAATCATACCCCAGTGTTCACCGTTCACAATCGCTTTGTAACCCAATTGGCTACGTTCAGCGATTATAAGATCCACTTGTTCATTTTGCTTATAAGTCGCAGGTGTGTTGTCTAACCATTTGTTGAACTTTGTTGTACCTACAATGCGGCTCGATGCTTTATCGATATACACATAGACTAAGATTGACTGGCCTTCGTTTAAACGACCGCGCTGCTCGCTGAAAGGAACAAGAAGGTCTTTACCTTTCACGCCCCAGCTCATGAATGCCCCCGTACTGTTAACACCTTCAACTGTCATCAAGCCAAACTGGCCTACTTGGGCAATTGGGGTTTCAGTGGTTGCAGCGATCTGGTTATCAGAATCAATGTATAAGAACACATCTAGCTTTTGACCAATTTCAACACCTTCAGGAGTAAATCGTTTCGGCAGCAACACGGTTCCATAGTCGCTAGCGTCAAGGAATACACCGAAGTCTGCTTGTTTTACTACTTCTAAGTTGTTTATTTGACCAATATTAATCATCAAGATTGTCTCTACTTTAAATTTGGCGGAGATTATACGTGATCTCTGATATGCTTTCGCTAGTTTCATTCATATTTTTACATTCTAGGAGACATCGTTGATCACCGTTGACAAACAAGATGCGATAACACTTAAAATTAACCATGCGATGGCGAAGACCAAAAAGCTCGACATGGACGTTTATCTATTCATTCCCGGTGAACTCGGACTGACTCCTGAAGTACTTTCTGAAAGTGCCTTCTTCTACAGCTCAATTACTCAAAAGCGCGCTTACTATAGTGACAAGACACTATTACCACTAGTACATAGCCGCTTGGCAAAACGTGGACGCTTATCGACAACACAGTATCGTGTCAGTTTGAGTTTGTTCGCCTACCAATATGTTATTGCTTTAGATAAAGCAGTAAACAGCTTGAATAAAACTGATAGTGACGACGTAACAGCTGATGAGGTTGATGAAGTCATTGAGCTCGCGTTAGACATCTTGAAGAAGCTTCGTCGTAGTATTCCTTATGAAGAAAACCTAAAGCGCTATTATGCCAATATCGATAATTACCTTTCTTGGTATACGGAGCAAAAGTTCTTATCTTTGGTATCACATATGCCACGTGGCAGCGAATACTCGACGATAAAAGAGCGCCTCTTGACGCTTTGTGAAAAAGAGACAGCCCATCGAAAACTTAATCGCTACAACTCAGCTAAGGTACGTGAAGACGTCACCCGTCTGAGTAATAAGATGAGACTACTGCGACGTTTGATAGAACACCCTATCGTACTCAAGGAGAAGACCACCTCCATGGGTAAAAACGTCAAACGTGCCGTTAAAGGTATCGCGACTGGCTTAGTTATGGTGGTGGTGACGACAACCGTCATTTTGGCCCGTGATTTCTTGGGCGAAATTACGGCCTCTTTCATCGTGTCGATGTCATTTATCTATGCGTTGCGTGAAATCTTCAAAGATGACTTGAGAGACATCCTTTGGCGCTGGCTGCGTAAAGGCAAGCCGAAATGGAAGCGTCGTTACTATGACCCAACGACCAATAAGTCTGTCGGCCATAAGCTTGAATGGTTGGACTATGCGAATTTCTCCAAGTTAGCAGACCGTATTCAATCGATACGTAAGAAGCGTGTCGTTCAACGCGAAGAGCAAATATTGCATTACCGTTCGCATACGGAGATGTCGACGTCGACGTTCATGAGTGGTTATGAAGAGACTCGTGAAACACTATCTATCAGTCTCAGAGCGCTGACCCGTTTGATGGATAAGGGATCAAATAAGGTGTATCGCTTGAATGAAGGGCAAGTTAGCCGTGAATCCGTAGAAAAGCGTCACTTGCTCAACCTAATCATTAAAGAGAACAATCACGATAACGAACCGACCTATTACCGTTGGAAAATCGTAATGAACCGTTCAAAGATCGTGGACATCGAGCAAATCACTCAAGAATCTTAATCTTGTTACGGTATGTGCGTATTCAATTCACATACCGCTCTCCACTTATTCAAAAGGACCATCTATTTCCAAACTATTTCCTAGACGGGACTTTCTTAATCGAAAGCGTTAGCGTGAACTCGGCCATTGGCTCGTCACCATGCAAAGATGGGCAAGTCGCAATAATGGTTACAGGTTGGTTTACACGCTCCCCTGTAGACATGGTTTCTGCCAGCATGGTGTTGATCAACTCACCATCGTTACAAGTGAAATGCACATCGCCTTCTGGACGCTTTAAGAAGTTGCCCGTCACCTCTTTAAATGCCAACGATATCTTTTCACCTTGCTGCTGAGATTTGCTCATCGCAAGAAAACCACCCGCCACATCAGCACCCACAGCCAATACGCCAAAGTACATACTATTAAGGTGATTCTTCGTTCGTCTTTTAAGAGGGATTTTGACCTCAACATGCTGGTTATCCAATGCGAGCAATTTTGGTCTGCATAACCAGATCAGAGGCACTTTAAAAAAGCCAAACATACTCAAGTAGAAATTTGCTTTTTGTAGGGGGGTCAACATTCGGATTGCCTAATCAATTAAGTCATCAGACCAGTTAATCGGTTAGCGATGTAAATGTCAAAAAAATGTTACAAAAAAGAGATATCATCGCATAATGATATCTCTTTCATTCTCAAAGCTTTTTCGCTTCAAACAAACTGATACAGCACGTTGATTGATTAAAACAACAATCTATTTTATGCAGTCACGACCGTTTCTACACCTTCAAGATCGGCAATGTAACCTTGTAGGCGTGGGTAATCCACTAAGCCTTGGGTCACTAGCAGTACTGGTTTCTTCGCGTGCAGTGTCGCTTTAACAATCATATCCAACAAGGTAATAACCGCCTCATTTTGAGGATCAAAAGCATGTTGCTGAGCTTCATTATGCTTGTCTACACCTAAAGTGAAAGACGCTAAGCTATCAATGTTTACCACAACACCATCGAAGTAATGCAGTAATCTTTCGCTTAGTAGCACTGCAGACGGCACATCGCACGAGAACAGTACTTTCAAACCGTTCAGACCACGTGGTAGGCCTTGCTCGGCAAGCAGATCGATAATCTTAGCAGCATCGCTTAATGCTCGTACATACGGTACAACCACTTCAACGTTAATACCCTGCTCTCGCAACGTTTTAATGACCTGACACTCTAAAGCGAAAGCCTTGCTGTACTCTGGTGTCGCATAACGAGCTACGCCGCGAATACCGAGCGCTGGGTTAATCTCTTCAGCTTCACAATTGCCGCCTAGCAGTGAACGGAAACCATAGCTGTCTGCACTGCTTAATGCGATACGAACAGAAGTGTGATTTGGCTGAACGGCAGCTTGAATCGCAATCACCAAGGTCGAAACAAAATGCTCATCAACTGTTTTATCACCAAGGATCGCATTTAAAGACGTTTTTTCGATATCAGTAAGTGTATCTAGATGACTTTCAATACTTGGGTGGTAGAAGACACGGTCCATTACCAGTTCGGATAATGAAACGTATAAGTGGTTGGAATTATTATTATCGTTGTAAGAAGGCAGCACATCACCTAAAACAAGTTCTGGGTGCAAAGTGCTTTGATTTTCTTGAGTCATTGCTGCTCCAGCATTTTTATGTTGTGTTCAAACGAAAATACCGATAGCTGCCTGTTAATACAAGTGAAAATCCCTTATTTGACGCTGGCCTGCTGATAAAAATAAGAATATTAGCAATAACAGAGATAACTTTGACTTAAGAGAGTTTATTCCTCTGTTCAATTCCGTTATCTTAACCACTTCGCAATAGAATAAAAAAGCTATCACATGCCATTAAAAACTGATGAGTTGAGAACCCAAGCTCTGGGTCCTATGCCAACTCCTGCCGAACTAGGCAATGCACACCCTATTACTGACGACGTTGCTGAGCGCATTAAAAATTCTCGCCGCCAAATCGAAGATATCCTAACTGGTCGTGATAACCGCCTATTAGTTATCGTAGGCCCTTGCTCTGTTCACGATACAGATGCGGCACTTGATTACGCTGAACGTCTAAGTCAAATTCAAGACCAGTACAAAGATGAACTGTTCGTTGTAATGAGAACCTACTTCGAGAAGCCTCGTACTGTTGTAGGTTGGAAGGGTTTAATTACCGATCCTAACCTTGATGGTTCGTACGCTCTTGAAACAGGTTTGAACAAAGCACGTAAGCTTCTTCTAGATATCAACAAGCTTGGCCTAGCTACTGCGACTGAATTCCTTGATATGATCACAGGTCAGTACATTGCGGACCTTATCACTTGGGGCGCGATTGGCGCTCGTACGACTGAATCTCAGATTCACCGTGAAATGGCTTCTGCACTGTCTTGCCCAGTTGGCTTCAAGAACGCAACCAACGGCAACATCAAGATTGCTATCGATGCAATTCGTGCAGCACATGCTTCACACTACTTCTACTCGCCAGATAAGAACGGCCGCATGACGGTTTACCGTACTTCTGGCAATCCATACGGTCACGTTATTCTACGTGGTGGTGATAAAGGCCCTAACTTCGACGCTGAATCTGTAGATACTGCATGTAAGCAACTGGCTGAATTCGACCTACCTCAACGTTTGGTTGTAGACTTTAGCCACGCTAACTGTCAGAAACAACACCGTAAACAGTTAGAAGTTGCACAAGACATTTGTGAGCAAATTAAATCTAACAAGAACCAAATTGCAGGCATCATGGCAGAAAGCTTCATTATTGAAGGCAACCAGCCAATGACAGACATCAACAACCTAGAATATGGCAAGTCGATTACGGACCCATGCCTAAGCTGGGAAGATACGGCAACAATGCTAGACATGCTTGCAACAGCAATTAAAGATAGAAACTTAGCTTAAGGAAACAACACAATGCCATCATTTGACATTATCTCTGAAGTAGAAGCAGTAGAACTGCGTAACGCGGTAGACAACGCAAACCGCGAACTATCGACTCGTTTCGATTTCCGCGGAGTTGAAGCAAGCTTTGATTACAAAGATGAATCAGTAAAATTGACTGCTCAAGACGATTTCCAACTGAAGCAAATGCGCGATATCCTTCGTAGCAACCTAACAAAGCGTAATGTTGATCCTAACGCGATGGAAGCGAAGGCTGCTGACCAAACAGGTCGCACTTGGCACCAAACGGTTATCTTTAAGCAAGGCATCGAAACGGATGTCGCTAAGAAGATCGTTAAGCTAATCAAAGACAACAAAGTCAAAGTTCAAGCTTCTATCCAAGGCGACAAAGTTCGTGTAACAGGTAAGAAACGTGATGATCTACAAGCTGTTATGGCTTTAGTTCGCAGCGGTGAGCTTGGTCAACCATTCCAGTTTGACAACTTCCGCGACTAATTTTTGAGTTTGAGCGACCGCTTATTTAGATTGCTCATTCCTCATCACAATATCGTGTTTGAAAAGCAGAAAGCCACTTCTTTATAGGAAGTGGCTTTTTATTTATCTGGTCAGTTTAAATCGAAGTTCCTAGCTGGTAATCAGCCAACTCAACTAAGTACTTTGGCCGCTGACAATTTTAGGTCTTTGCCGACCAACAAATTAAACTCTACGCTTGCTGGTGGAATAAACACACACACTCGCAATTTCTCAGCTCTTGCCTGCTCAAGCTTGGTTGATAGCTCTCCGCTGTTAGCATAGCTCTCTCTTTCTGCGTCTCGACGGCACAGGTCGACAAATTCGAATGGACAATCGCTCGGTGAAAGTACGAGCTCTGCCTCTTGCATCAAACGTAAAGCCTTCATAGACAGCAACTCAACGTCCTGCTCGAATTCAATCCAAGTCACCTGTCCTTCACTATCAATGCCTTCCGTTAGCGCTTGCTGGTAGTATGATTCTAACTGCTCTCTGTCAGTCACCTGTTCGATGAAACTGGACGATAAAAAGCGCTCCCAAAATTTACGTCGCTCATCGACAGTTGGAAATGACTCTTTGATCGAATTGCGTTTTGATGCACCGAAGTCTGCTATTAAGCCTATATTTTGTGGCAATACCGTTTCGAGTTTTTCTCTAATATTTCTAACCAAAACAGGTGATGCACCGCCACTAGAGATGGCAATTTGGATTCTTCCGCGATTAATCATTGATGGCGTAATGAAGTCACAATAGGGTAAATCATCGACCACATTGACAAGA
Source organism: Vibrio sp. T20 (assembly GCF_007858795.1). Taxonomy (NCBI): domain Bacteria; kingdom Pseudomonadati; phylum Pseudomonadota; class Gammaproteobacteria; order Vibrionales; family Vibrionaceae; genus Vibrio; species Vibrio sp. T20. The sequence continues at coordinate 14,511 of NZ_VFEB01000006.1, read as the reverse complement.
ATACCCAGGTTTTTTGCATCATTATGTACTTGATGATTTAGGCTAGGGTTATCTGTTGTCGCCCAAACCTGCAGGTAATTTTTCGATATGATCTGTGATGAGTAAAAGTTTTGCACCCAGTGAAGTTTGTCTTCATCGATAAGCTGCTTTAAGTAAGGTGCAACCTTGGGAGACACTAAAGTCACATCAGCCCCAGCTCGTAGCAAGCTGTCGACTTTACGGCAAGCAACCTCACCCCCGCCAACCACTAAGATTGGCTTATTTTCTACATCCAAAAACATTGGGAAATAACGCATGTTCTTCCTTGAGACTACTTCAATAACTATTCAGCCATGCTACCAAATTTGGAGCATATTCATAACTATCGAAGTGTAATAAAAATATTTATTGACCAAATTTCAATCTTTTTTAAGGTTAATACTCCACCACTGTGACATTCATTCAGAATATTTATCTAGTCGATTATCAATATAAAACTCTAAATCTCGTTGCACCAACAGTGTGAACTGTTGCACTATTTACATTCAGTTAACATTTGGTCATTCTAATTGTGTTCGGATTTGTGATTTCATTCAAAATTCTTTTTAAATTATACATTTGTGAAACTACGGATCCTTTCCTAACCTTATAAACAGTTACTTAAATCGCACACAGTTTCATTTGCAAAATGCAACTCTTGTAATTTGAGCAACAAGGTCATAGAAAACGCAACACATAAAGACACTCAAACGAGCACGAGTATCAGGTGTCACCTGGTTAACAAGGAAGGATACAAATGACAAATAAACTAACACTTCTTGCTTCAGTAGTAGCTGCATCAACTGCGATGATGGCAACATCGGCATCAGCGGCAGAAAGCACTCTGGACAAAGTCACATCTCAAGGTTTTCTAACTTGTGGTGTAAGTACCGGTCTTCCAGGGTTCTCTAACCCTAACTCAAAAGGTGAATGGGAAGGAATTGATGTTGAGTATTGTCAAGCTCTTGCAGCGGCTGTACTCGGTGACAAGACGAAAGTTAAGTATGTACCTCTAACCGCAAAAGAGCGTTTTACTGCGCTTCAATCTGGCGAAATCGACGTACTATCTCGCAACACAACATGGACACTACATCGTGATACTGCTCTAGGTCTTAACTTCGTAGGCGTTAACTACTACGATGGTCAAGGCTTCATGGTTAAGAAAGAGCTTGGCCTAACAAGTGCTCAAGAGCTTGATGGCGCTTCTGTATGTGTTCAATCAGGCACAACAACTGAACTTAACCTAGCCGATTACTTCCGTAACAGTGGCATGTCTTACAAGCCAGTGGTATTCGATACAGCGGCACAAACATCTAAAGGTTTCGACGCAGGTCGTTGTGATGTGCTAACGACTGACCAATCTGGTCTATACGCACTTCGCCTAAACCTAGCTGACCCTAAATCTGCACAAGTACTTCCTGAAATCATCTCTAAAGAGCCTCTAGGTCCTGTTGTTCGTCAAGATGATGACAAATGGTTTAACGTTGCTAAGTGGACACTTTCAGCAATGATTAATGCGGAAGAATACGGTATCTCTTCTAAAAATGCAGACGAAATGCTTAAGTCAAAAGATCCAAACATCAAACGTATTCTTGGTGTAGACGGTCCTAAAGGTAAAGGCCTTGGCATTCGTGACGACTGGGGTTACCAAGTAATTAAGCAAGTTGGTAACTACGGTGAGAGTTTTGAGCGTACTGTTGGTACAGGTTCTCCACTTCAGATCTCTCGTGGTGTAAATGCATTATGGAATGCGGGCGGCTTTATGTACGCTCCACCAATCCGTTAATAAATTTTCAAGCATCAATTAGGGCGGAGTTTTCCGCCCTATTTATTAAATGGATTTGAGGTTATAGTAGTATGAAACCTAATGAAACTATTTCTCCAGCTCAGGCAAAGCCACAGCCCAAAAGTGCCAACTTATTTTACAACCCCACTTTTCGCTCCATCATTTTCCAAATCATCGCCGTCGGGGCGCTTTGTGCTTTCTTTTACACGATTGTAAATAATGCACTGACTAACTTAGATTCCCGTGGTATCGCCACTGGTTTTGATTTTCTCTCACAAGAAGCTGGTTTTGGTATCGGATTAACACTGATTGAATACGACGAGACTTTCTCATATGGTCGTACATTCTTTGTCGGGCTTCTCAATACCGCTTTAGTTTCGGTGCTAGGCATCATGCTAGCTACGGTACTGGGCTTTAGTATGGGTATCGCTAGGCTCTCTTCAAACTGGCTGGTTAGCCGATTTGCAGCGGTCTACATTGAGATATTCCGAAATATCCCTCTTCTTTTGCAAATCTTTTTCTGGTACTTCGCTGTTCTGCAAGCTTTACCTTCTGCTCGTCAAAGCATGAGCCTAGGTGAAGCAATTTTCTTGAACGTACGTGGATTGTACTTCCCTGCACCAGTGTTAGAACAAGGCAGTAGCATTGTCATCGGATCATTGATTGTCGGTATTATCGCTACGTTTATTATCAACATCTGGGCTAACAACAAGCAAAAACTAACTGGCCAACAAACACCTATGTTGCGGATTGCTGCAGCGTTGATTTTAGGCTTGCCGTTAGTGACTTACTTTGTGATGGGCATGCCTATCTCTGCGGATTACCCTGTTTTGAAAGGGTTTAACTTCAAGGGTGGTGTTAGCATAATTCCTGAGCTTGCTGCATTGATGCTTGCTTTAAGTATCTACACCGCAGCGTTCATTGCCGAGATTGTTCGTTCAGGTATTAACGCCGTAAACCATGGGCAAACTGAGGCTGCTATGTCTCTAGGTATCCCACGTTCTAGAACCCTCAAGCTTGTCATTATTCCACAAGCATTAAGAATTATTATCCCACCACTAACCAGTCAGTACCTAAACCTGACCAAAAACTCATCACTTGCGATGGCCATTGGTTACCCTGATCTTGTGTCTGTATTTGCAGGAACAACATTAAACCAAACTGGACAAGCTATCGAAGTAATTGCGATGACAATGGGTGTCTACCTGACCTTGAGCCTATTAACATCTGCTCTAATGAACATATACAACCGCAAAGTAGCGTTGGTGGAGAGATAAGATGAGTACACATCAATTTCAACCTGATCTTCCGCCTCCAGCGAATACCGTTGGCCCTGTCGGTTGGTTAAGAAAAAATCTATTTAATGGACCAATTAACAGCGTTGTCACTGTGGTTCTTGCTTACTTTGCTTTTACCCTAATATGGGCAATAGCAGATTGGGCATTCATTAGTGCCGATTGGATAGGAACAACACGAGACGCTTGTACTAGTGAAGGCGCTTGCTGGGTTTTTATTAGCGTTCGTTGGGACCAATTCATGTATGGCTTCTACCCAGAAGCTGAACTGTGGCGACCTCGCTTTTTCTACGCTACTTTAGCTATTTTTGTTGCTTTATTAGCGTATGAAAAAACACCTAAGCGCACCTGGATTTGGCTGTTCTTCGTCAACATCTATCCGTTTATCATTGCTGGTTTACTATACGGTGGTGTCTTCGGATTAGAAGTTGTTGATACCCATAAATGGGGTGGCCTACTGGTTACACTGATCATCGCACTTGTTGGTATTGTAGTGTCACTCCCGATTGGTGTTGCACTTGCGCTTGGGCGTCGCTCAGAGATGCCGATCATTCGCAGTATGTGTACCGTATACATCGAAATTTGGCGTGGCGTACCGCTCATTACAGTTCTATTCATGGCTTCAGTAATGCTCCCACTCTTCTTATCTGAAGGGACAGAAACCGATAAGCTGATTAGAGCACTGGTTGGGGTAGTACTATTCAGTGCAGCCTATATGGCCGAAGTAATCCGTGGTGGTTTACAAGCAATACCAAAAGGTCAATACGAAGCAGCTGATGCTCTGGGATTAAGCTACTGGAAAAAAACTGGGCTTATCATTCTGCCTCAAGCTCTTAAAATCACGATTCCTTCAATTGTGAACACCTTTATTGGTTTGTTCAAAGATACCAGTCTTGTTTTGATTATTGGTATGTTTGATGTACTAGGAATTGGCCAAGCCGCGAATACCGACCCTGAATGGCTTGGGTATTCAACAGAAAGTTATGTATTTGTCGCGTTAGTGTTCTGGGTGTTTTGTTTTGGCATGTCGAGATATTCGATATGGCTAGAAAACAGACTTCACACCGGTCACAAACGATAATTAACAAGATCAAGGACGTATTATGACGCAGCAGACAGAAAACAACTCTCAAGGTCTTATGATCGAGTTGAAAGACATGAACAAATGGTACGGTGAATTCCACGTACTTAAGAACATCAATCTAGAAGTTAAAAAAGGCGAGAAAATCGTTATCTGTGGCCCCTCTGGCTCTGGTAAATCAACAATGATCCGCTGTATCAACCGATTAGAAGAGCACCAAAAAGGTCATATCTTCGTTTCAGGTAATGAATTGACGGAAGATCTAAAGAACATCGAAGCTGTTCGCCGAGACGTCGGCATGTGTTTCCAGCACTTCAATCTGTTTCCACACCTGACGGTATTAGAGAACTGTACTCTCGCCCCTATCTGGGTCAAAAAGATGCCGAAAGAAGAAGCTGAAGCGATTGCGATGAAATACCTAGAGCGTGTAAAAATTCCTGAGCAAGCAGACAAATTCCCAGGTCAGCTTTCTGGTGGCCAACAACAGCGTGTAGCTATCGCTCGCTCTTTGTGTATGAACCCTCAAGTGATGCTGTTTGATGAACCAACGTCAGCCCTCGATCCAGAAATGGTTCGAGAAGTATTAGACGTAATGGTTGAGCTGGCGGAAGAAGGCATGACAATGCTTTGTGTAACGCATGAGATGGGCTTTGCTAAAGAGGTAGCAGATCGCGTTATCTTTATGGATGCCGGTGAAATCATAGAAGAGAACAACCCTGTCGACTTCTTTGAAAACCCACAATCAGACAGAACGCAGAACTTCTTAAGCCAAATCTTACACCATTAATGTGTTATGATGCATAAACTATAGAGGCGGCTTAGGTCGCCTCTTTATTTTTCAAGGTTATAGATGGTTTTCTAAAGTTCTAAATAACAGGCTATGACTACTAAAGGTTGAAGATCGTATTTTAGCTATGCTTAATTACAGCCTAAAGAAATACTTTGTTACACCTTCAGAAACACTTAACCGACTATTTTGATTATTATTTTATGTATACAAGAGGAATGAAAGACTTGATTTTTCGAACTTTCACCCCCATAAATGTACTAATAACTATTGAAGTCACCTTACGAGGAAGATTATGAACAGCCCTATGTTTTCACGCACAGCATCTCAAGAAAGTGCTCTGCAAACCAATAAAGTGTTGCGTAACACCTACGCATTACTGTCTATGACACTACTTTGGTCTGCTGTTGTAGCAGGCGTATCCATGGCGATGAACCTTCCTCGCCCGGGTCTTATTATCATGCTTGTTGGCTTCTACGGCCTACTTTTCCTAACAGAGAAGAACCGCGACAACAGCATGGGTCTAGTCTTCACATTCCTATTTACGGGTTTCTTAGGCTACACCATTGGTCCAATTCTTAATATGTACGTTGGCGCAGGCATGGGTGATGTAATCCTAACTGCACTTGGCGGTACAGCACTGGCGTTTATGGGTGCATCAGCTTACGCACTAACAACTAAGCGTGACCTGTCGTTCCTTAACGGCATGCTATTAGCTGGTTTCGTAGTACTACTTGTAGGTATGGTTGCAAACATCTTCCTACAAATGCCTCTACTATCATTGGCAATGAGCGGTATGTTCATCCTATTCTCGACTGGTGTTATCTTGCTTACAACGCAAAACATCATTCGTGGCGGTGAAACAAACTACATCTCTGCAACGATCAGCTTGTACGTATCAATCTACAACATCTTCATCAGCCTACTAAGTATTCTAGGCATCATGGGCAGCGACGACTAATCGTTCCCATCATTGAAGAATATCTAGCCCAAGAGCCTACCTCTTGGGCTTTTTTGTATCTATAAGTGCGATATTTCTATGGATAGCTACAATTTCTGTTGAGAAAGATAAACTTGGTCATGTACCCTACCCACATAGTTAATTGGATTCTGGATTAAACATGTTTGAATATAACGGCAAGCAAATCGAAACCGACGCTCAAGGCTACCTATTGGATTACACGCAATGGGAAGAAGGCATGATTGAAATTCTTGCTCAAGATGAAGCTATTGAACTTACGGATGCGCACTTAGAAGTCGTACATTTTGTAAGGAGCTTTTACGAAGAGTTCAATACGTCACCAGCAGTTCGTATGCTAGTGAAAGCGATGGAAAAAGCGCACGGCCCAGAAAAAGGCAACAGTAAGTACCTTTTCAAGTTATTCAAAAAAGGCCCTGCAAAACAAGCAACCAAGCTCGCCGGTTTACCTAAACCAGCAAAGTGCTTGTAGTGCCTAATCTGCTTTAGGCCATTAAGTTACGTTCAATATAAATACTGTAGTGCTATAACTACAGTATTTTAAAGGCCCCTACGCGTACGTCCTGACGCTCACTATCTTTCACTTGATGCATCACTACGTTGTCTACTGTTGCGCTCGAAGGGCCAATATTGAGCCAAGCATGTAACTTCTCTATTTGCTGACTCTCTCCAACAGCGAATACTTCAACTCGACCATCATTTAAGTTCTTCGCATAGCCTGAAAGACCTAGAGTTTGCGCCTTCCTACTGGTGTGATAACGAAAACCAACACATTGAACTACGCCTGACACGACAAAAATATATTGTGAACTTTCCATAACGTTGCCTCATAAATTATATGAATGATATAGTTGAGCTTCTATTCATTCACCACTTATTGGTGGACTTACTTCGAGTATAACGATTATGAAAGAAATCCCATTTCGTTGGATTGACAAATATCTCATTCACCTAAAAATCCAAGAAAAGTTCTATCTACTCTTCTTATTGCCTCTTCTCGCCCTAGTCATATTAACTCTCGTTTTAGATAGCGCTGCGGACTCTTTGCTCGCTCATCTTTATCAAGAAGAAATGCTCTTGATGAAAGGACTTATCGAAGCAGGTCAGCTCACTAAAGACCAAGTTGCTCAACTTGTCAGCAGCTCTGAAACCATCTCTTTGGGCTACGGGGCTGGTTCTGTTTCGGTGATGAATGGTGCATTCAGTCTAGTTGCTAACCATGACCAAAACCTTTGGTCTGCTCTATCGACGACTCAGGTTTCTATCATAGCTGTAACCCTAACGCTTATCGCACTTGGTGTTTACTACATCATGACCTTCATCGGTGGTGCGATGTTCTCTATGAACAAAGCTTTAAACACACTGGCTAATGGTGACCTAACTTGCCGCATGAACTACTTCTTAGTTCGTGATGAGTTTAGTGAAATTGCTATTACGATCGACAAGGTAGCAGAGCGTGAACAAAACATGGTTCTATCAATCCAAGAGTCTGTCGCTCTCATGCAGCAGATCAGCTCGGACTTGAACCAGTCAACACAACAAAGTTCAGACATCTCAGGTAACCAGCAGGAACACCTGAATAGCTTGGCAAGTGCAACGGAACAGATGGCGGCTACGATTCGCGAAGTTGCAACTCTTGCTCATGCGTCTAGTTCACAAACCATGGACGCTCGCGGCGTTGCTCAAAGTGGTCAAGTCAAGGTTTCAAATACATTGGAGTCTATCTCTAACCTATCTCAAGAGATCCAATCCGCTTCACAAGCAGTAGAAGAGCTTGATGCCAACGCGGCGCAGATCGATGAAGTGGTCGCAACCATCAATGGCATTTCAGAGCAGACTAACCTATTGGCACTGAATGCTGCCATAGAGGCTGCACGTGCAGGCGAGCAAGGTCGTGGATTCGCTGTTGTTGCCGATGAAGTTCGTGCCCTTGCTGGTCGTACTCAACAAGCAACGGTTGAAATCCAAAGTATGATTGAGTCATTACAACGTAACAGCCAATCACTGACCAAACTGATGGAAGTAACGGTAAACAATGCTGGTGAAGGCCAAACACTGATGTCGGAAGTGAACGTTGAGATCGGTTCATTAGCTGAAAAGAACCAGTCTATTTCAGATAGCAGCACTCAAATTGCTACCGCGGCTGAAGAACAAGGCGTAGTCGCTGACAACATTGCACAAAGTGTTGAAGAGATTCGTCATCAATCAGACAGTATCTGCGAGATGATCAGTAAGAGTAATTCCAATGTCGACCAACTTCGTAAACAAAGCGATACGATGGAAGGTTTGCTGACAGGTCTTAAAGCTTAATACTGATATCCAACCACTAAGTGTTGATTAATCATTACTAGGGCTGCTTCTGCAGCCCTTTCTTATTTGCTTTTCACCTGTACTTCCTCGACAATACCCCTCCTTCAAATTCAACAAACAGAGTAAATTATGACTCCTTCAATTCATCTAGCTAAAGGCCGAGATAAATCACTACGCCGCAAACACCCTTGGGTATTTTCTCGCGGTATCGATAAGGTCGAAGGCGAACCAAAACAAGGTGAAACTGTAGACGTATATGCTCAAAATGGTCAGTGGCTTGCAAAAGCGGCTTACTCACCAGAATCTCAAATTCGAGCTCGTGTTTGGACATTTGAAAAAGAAGAGATCAACAAGGCGTTCTTCGTAAAACGAATTCAAGACGCACAGTCTTTACGTGAAGACATCATTGAGCGTGATGGTCTAACGGGCTACCGCCTAACGGCCGCAGAGTCTGATGGCTTGCCAGGTATCACAATCGACAAATACCAAGACTTTCTTGTTTGCCAACTGCTAAGTGCTGGCGCTGAGTTTAACAAAAGCGTGTTGGTTGAAGCGTTAATCGAGTGCTTCCCTGACTGCAACATCTACGAGCGTTCAGACGTAGCGGTTCGTAAAAAAGAAGGCCTAGAACAGGTTGTCGGCGTACTTCACGGTGAAGAACCACCTAAATCAATTGTGATTGAAGAGAATGGCGTTAAAATCAGTGTAAACATCATGGAAGGCCACAAAACGGGCTTCTACATGGACCAACGTGATAGCCGCAAAGAATCTATGAAGTACGTTAAAGGTAAAGATGTCCTTAACTGTTTCTCATACACAGGTGGTTTTGGCCTTTACGCACTAAAAGGCGACGCGAAGCGTGTTATCAACGCTGACGTATCTCAACTTGCTCTTGATACCGCTAAGTTCAACGCTGAGCTTAACGAGTTTGATATCTCGAAAAAGCGTGCTGTATTCCTAAACGCTGACGTTTTCAAACTGCTTCGTGAATATCGAGACCAAGGTACTAAGTTTGACGTAGTAATCATGGATCCACCAAAGTTTGTTTCAAGCAAGAACAACCTGACTTCAGGCGCTAACGGCTACAAAGACGTTAACATGCTTGCGATGCAAATCCTGAAACCAGGTGGTACTCTACTCACCTACTCTTGCTCTGGCTTAATGGGTACTGATTTGTTCCAAAAAATCATCGCTGATGCAGCACTAGACGCAGGCCGAACAGTGAAATTTGTTGAACGCTTCGAGCAAGCAGCCGACCACCTAACGGACACGGCCTACCCAGAAGGCTTCTACCTAAAAGGTTTTGCTTGTAAGGTGCTTTAATTTTCGTGCTTTAGAATCTAGCTTTTATAGCAAAACAGACGTATTAAAAAAGGGCCTTTCGGCCCTTTTTATTTTTTTAATCTTGCGGTTTATATATGACATCATTGAGTAAGTTGCTCAATGCTTGCCCTGTTATATCACCAGAGTTGACATCCACATAACCTAGCTGGTCTACAGCATCCTCTAACTTGATAGTTTGATGATTCCCATCACGATCGATATGAAGCTCAACATCATTGTTATCTACCACTTTAGCCGTCACATCACCTAATAGGTCATCCATATTCTCGCCATTGTGTAGCAAATCAGAAATATCAATATGATCTTCAGTTACAGTAAAGTCAGTGATCACATCTAATGAGTTAACGAAGTCAGCCTCGCCTATAACGAATAGATCATCACCCTCACCACCGGTTAATAGGTCATTGCCGGAACCACCGACTAGTATGTCATCACCTTTCCCACCTTCGAGAACATCATTGCCGCCATGACCAAATAGTATGTCGTTACCATCATCCCCATAGAGGTAATCTGTCTTGTCACCTTGGTGATCTTGGTTAAACTCTTGAATGTTACCCTTCACGTAGTTGTGTATATCTTCTGCATCAACAGTTGATACATCTTGACTAGTTTCGCTGGCAACATGTGATTGAATAGCACTCAGCCCCTGTTCGTTTGAACCAAAATCAATCAAATCACCAAATAGAATATCGTTGCCATCTCCACCATGAAGGGTATCAGCCCCTTGTTTTAATGGTACATCTTGGCCCAAAATAGTTTCAGCAAGCTTGGTCACATCGATATTTGAGTCAACAACGCCATCTGTATCATATTGCTGTAGGGTATTCGCGTTGACGCCACTACCCAGGCCAATTGCTTCGACACTCGAAAGACCAGCTAGCACTTGATACATGTGTTGAGCTTGAACAGAATTTCCACCTTCGTCATCGTAATACAGGCTACCATTTGATCTGTCAATATCACCAATTTTCTGAGCAGTAAACGGGGAATAAATTCTTCCTGAAGAGTCAATAAGAACGTTTCCTTTATAGTTCACAGTCTGACCGTAGGTATAGTTATAGTCATCGACAATATCTTCTAACGTCACTAACTGGCCGCTTGAATCAACATCTAAAATCACTTTAGAAAAATCACTCTGAGGCAAATTATCTAGATCGGTATGTCTATTAGGTTTACCGTCAGTGATAAAATAAGTGATGTTCTGACCATTAGGATTAGGCTGACTACCGAACCAGTCTACTGCAGATTGTAAACCTGATTCGTAATTCGTACCACCGCTACCATTGTTTCCTATGGTGTTCAGCTGCGCCACAAAATCTTGTCTTGCTGTTGGAGAACTTAAGTCAACTGAAACAATAAACGTCGCGCCAGATGCAAACTCTGTCAACAGAACATTCACAGTACCAGGTTGTGAACCTTGACTTGCAGCCGCTTGAAGTTCGTCGAAGACATCGAGGATTTCTTGTTTAGCTGTACCTACCCAACTCCCCATACTCCCCGAAGTATCAAGCACGAATGCAATGTTATAATCTTCACCAGCAATAATTTCTATGCCCTGAACATCACCAACAATTAAATCATGATCCGCGCTACCATTAATCATGTCATTCCCATGGGAACCAGATTCCAACACGTAATCGCGTGCTGTTACATCAACAGTTTCAGTACTAGAAGCACTATCACTATTAGAGGACTCTACCGACGTTGCAGTAACGCTGACTGGGAAGTCAAGGGTACCTTCGTAGTCAAACGGTACTTTAATATTAAATGAAGCATTCCCATTTGAATCAATTGGAACAAGAAAAGTACCGTCTACTTCAGCATCAATAGCTTGTCCATTAACATAAACCTCAATACCTTCAGGAAGGCCATCTACTGTTACTGTCTGAGATAAGCTTTCGCTTCCGTCTGTATCAACAAGGTCAACATCAACATCGACTGGAATCATTCTATCTTGAAGCACCGCGTATGTGCCGTCAGGGTTCAGTTCTATAACTTTGTCTGCAAATACTACACGCTCAATTTCATACAAATGGTCACCACGATCCTCCTGTCCACTATGATCGTTCACTGAATCGATAGAATTAGTATCCAAGAGGATCCAATATGGCACGCCGCCGCCGTGGTTATCTTTAAAGGTAAAGTTATAATCTTCAAAGTTACCTGTTAGATAAACCGTATCAACCCCATCATGGGTGGTATTACTACTCGCATCATCACCATAGAAAGAGTCGTTTTGAGCTCCCCCAACAAAGACATCATCACCACCGCCTCCATACATACTATCGACGTTGTTTCCGCCAACAAACAATGTATCAGTGTCACTATAGTCATTGTTATCACCAAGATGGGATGGTAGCGAATTATCTAGCCCTATCTCAATCGCTAGGTCAGTGTTCTCTACTTGATTATTGCCAACTGCAGCAATAACATCAGCATGATGAGACGAAATCGCATTCAACTTAACCATATCCCCAAGTGTTATCTTGACAATAGGCGCATCTGCTACAGCGATAACTTCAATGTCTAAGTTTTCTGTAGCTCCGGTGTTAGTCGTGTAAGTAATCGCCGGAACGTCACCAGACCAATGATCGGCCGGATCGAAGCTGTAACTGCCGTCTTGATTCACAACTAACGTACCGGCATCAATTGACACGGTTTGTCCAATCGCGTAATCAAGGCCATCAATAGTAATGAAGTCAACCTGGAGAACATTATCTCCATCGGTATCGTTCGCTAAAACATTACCTTGTAATATTTCATCTTCGTTAACGAGGCCTGTATCACTTACTGTATTAGTTGTGAGATTCTCATGAACAATCACATTGATAGTCGCGTTTGATTGAGCAAAGTCTCCATTCGAATCTTCAGTACTTGTTGCGGTCACAAATATCGTGAAATCGTCATGACTACCCTGTGGCGGCATAACAGTGAGAGAGTCTAATGCCCACCCCGTAACATCAACCTTCTCACTAGTACTACTGATTGTAACCGACACATTACCGTCGGAAATAACTGCACCAACAGGAAGCCCTGCCAATATTACAGCTAACGATTCAGAGCCATCTGTATCACTTAAGCTCGCGCGGATTTCAGATAATGGAATTTCAGTATCTTGAAGCCCTTCATTAGCTTCATAGGTCTCATAAAACTCAACGCCGTTCACCTCTTGAAGTTCAGAAGTTCTAACATCTACATTATTTAGAGCATTTTCATCACTAACGATATAAAGATTACTGTTGCTCAAGTCGACTGCTGCATTACCATCAATGGAAACATTTACATTGTAGTTACCGGCACCACTTTGGTTGTGGTGATAAATCTCTATTGGGTAAAAACCAGACTCTGACGGAACAAAGGCTCCGCCTTTAATGTCACCACGATCATTCCCCCATCGAGCTTCATCGAGTAAGACTCCGCCAATTGTAATAGCAATGCTGTCGTCGGCAGTTCCGATAAAATCATAGCTGGTACCAGCTTCAAGGTATACCAACGCGGTAATTAGCACAGCCTCATCTTGTAGAGTTGCGTTTGTGCCAGTGTCTTCAGCATTTACTGTAGTGGATTGAACACCACTTACCGGGTCGAGCATATCAATGGCATCAATAAGCACAAGACCAGTTACGCCAAGACCATTATGACCACCGATATTAACGTTACTCCAAGTTGTCACATTAAACTCTTGTTGAGGCAATGAGAGTCCAGGAGTAACCGTAGCTAGATTTGGTTTGTCTGCTACAGGTGTAACATCAATGGTTAATGTTGACTCCTGACCGTCATTTTGGCCATCTGTTGGTTTAAACCCAATATGAGCATAGTCAGATGATTGATCACCAACAGTTGAACCACCAAAACTATCATCACCAGATTCATTATAATCAGGAGTGAAGCGAACTCCGTTTGAATCAAATTGATCTTTACTTAACTCTTGCCCCTGTTGAACTGGCTGCCAAACACCTTGGGTATCCATATATTCGAACATACCATCAACTGGTAAAGAAGTGATTTCGACTGACAAGGACGTATCCGGAGAGTCGACGTCTGAGACACCGAATGATGACCAGGCAAGAACTAAAGCGATACCCTGAGCATCTTCCGAAATAGTTATAGCAGAAGGTGACGCTTCTGGCGCATCATTGACATTAGTTAAAGCAATATCAACCACCGCGGCATCTTCACCACCTGTACCATCGATGACCCTAACATTTAATGTATAAGCACCCAGATCAGCATCATCTATAGTTTGATTTAAAGTGATATCACCGCTTACAGCATCGATATTAAATAATCCATTACTTAAAGAACCATCGGCAAAGCTATAACGGAGTTCATCACTGTCTTGGTCTTCAGCGACGACAGTACCAACAACAGTGCCACTTACAGAATTTTCTCTTATTGAACCAAAGTTGTAACTATCAGAATTTGGTAAATCGCCTGCAGTGTCCCCATCAGAAATGAATTCTGGTGCGTGCTGCGCATCCACAATAATCACCGTCGCCTCGGAAGCACTAATATCAAGTGATGAATTAGCTCCCGCTGAGCTCATGAGAATGATCTCTAGATTTTCTGCACCTTCATAAATGCCATCATCTAAAGTTTTAATATCTAATGGTGCGGAGGTTTGACCCGCAGGGATCGTCACAGTATAAGTAGTCGGAGCTAAATAATCACCGTTAGTTACATCGCCACCGATAGTAAACGTTACAGTTACATCTTCAGCCGCCAACTGGTCAATACTTATGGTAAAGCTCGCATCACTGTTTTCTACTACGGAGGCTGTATCTGCAGTAATACTAACTTTTGGTGCAACTTGGTCGTCTGTGATGGTCGCTTCGAACGGCGTGACGTCTAACGGCACGGCGACAGGCGAAGCGACCATCACAGACGACGGTACAGGTACAGGCCCAGGAA